>CAJYAI010000048.1 GCA_913064725.1 uncultured Alteromonadaceae bacterium
CGCTTCTGGCGCCCTTGCCGCAGACACTAAGCTTGGTGTTGTCGTGAAAATCGGAGGTATTCCGTGGTTTAACTCAATGGAAGCAGGTATTGAAGAACGGGCTAAGGAGCTCGGCGTTGAAGCCTACATGATCGGCCCTACCAGTGCCGATGCTGCTCTACAGGTTCGTGCGATTGAAGATCTGATTGCACGGGGGGTAACGGCAATCGGCGTTGTGCCAAATGATGCTGAAGCCTTGGAACCAGTGTTAGCCAAGGCTCGGAGTAAGGGCATCAAAGTGATTACTCATGAAAGTCCTGCACAGAAGAATGTCGACTGGAACTTTGAGATGACTTCAGCCAAAGAGTTTGGTGAAGCACATGCCGAGCTGCTTGCAGAGAAGTCTGGCGGTAAAGGGGAATATGCTGTTTTTGTCGGGTCGCTGACCGTTCCATTGCACAATGCATGGGCCGATTCCGCGATCGCCTACTTGACGGAAAATTACTCGGAAATGAAGTTGGTCAGCGAACGTTATGGCGTTGCCGATAATGTTGATGACAGTCGTAAAACGGCTCTTGACCTCATGTCTGCACATCCGAATCTGAACGGTTTCCTCGGTTTTGGTAGTCAGGGACCCATTGGTGCGGGACGAGCAGTTCAAGAGCGCCGCAAGACTGGCGAAGTTCATGTTGTTGGCCCATTCTCACCTGGTCAGGGCCGGAAGCTTCTTAAAG
The DNA here is from genome assembly GCA_913064725.1 of uncultured Alteromonadaceae bacterium. Lineage (GTDB taxonomy): Bacteria > Pseudomonadota > Gammaproteobacteria > Pseudomonadales > Halieaceae > Luminiphilus. The sequence goes on from CAJYAI010000048.1 coordinate 714, forward strand.
CGAATATCATTTCCGGAGGATTCATGTGGAATCCTAAGGAAGCAGGTAGGGTTTTTGTGACCCTTGCCGATATGGCTGTTCAAGGCAAAGATGTGAGCGCGGGCATGGAAATTCCTGGCCTAGGTGTCATCAATCCAGATCTCAAGACACACAATATCATCGTCAATCAACTGGTCACAATCAACAAAGATAACGTTGATGAACTAGCGGCAATGGGACTCTGAGTTGTCATGTTAGAGTCCTAGCGCTTGTCTGATACGCTCTCTCTTAGCTTGAGAAGTGACGAGATGATTCCCGTGATTCAATGTAAAAATGTTTCAAAAACATTTGGCGGAGTGCGCGCCCTAACCAATATCGACTTCGAAGTGATGCCTGGCGAGGTCCATTGTCTGGCTGGTGAGAACGGCTGTGGAAAAAGCACCTTAATCAAAATCATCGCTGGCGTATGCGCCGCTGATCCGGGCGCAAAGCTTTCATTAATGGATCAAGAATTCGAAACATTGAGCCCCGCACAGGCACGGCGGCTCGGCGTTGGCGTAATTTGGCAAGATCATGCTCTTTTTCCTGAAATGAGCGTCGCCGAGAACATTGCTATTGAGAGTTTTGTTGGCTCGAACGCCAAGTTCGTGCGGCACAGAAATATAGAAGACGTCGCACAAAAAGTTTGCGAGCGTCTCGGCGTTAGTTTTGACCTAAATGCAAAGGTCAAAACCCTGCCAATTGCCCGCAGGCAGCTCGTCGCAATTTGCAGAACACTTGTCAGTGACGCTCGGATTGTGTTTATGGATGAGCCCACATCATCACTCACCCGAACAGAAACGCAGCATCTCTTAAATGTCGTGCGTACATTAACAGCCGAAAATGTTGCCGTTGTTTTTGTTAGTCACCGACTTGTGGAAGTCTTAGAGATCGCCGATAGAGTAACCGTCCTACGTGATGGTCAAAAAGTCGGAGTCTATGATGCCAGCGAGATGAGCCTCGCGAAACTGACCGAAAAAATGACTGGACTAACCATCACTCCAGCTGTTGTTGGTCAGAATACAAACGACAACGACACTGTCCTTGAAGTGAAGAATATTTCCCGGGCCGGCGAATATAAGGATATTTGCTTCTCAATCTCTCGGGGCGAAGTCGTAGGGATTATCGGTCTGCTGGGAGCCGGTAGGACGGAACTCGCTCTGAGTTTATTCGGCATGACTCGACCTGAACTGGGCCAAATATACATTGATGGAAAAGTCGTAAACTTCAGATCTAACCAGGACGCAATTGCTGCTGGGATCGCCTATGTATCTGAAGACCGCCTGTCGCTGGGCCTTGTCCAGGCCCAATCGATAGAAAACAATCTGGCATTGACCGTTCTGGACAAAACTCTCGTGTTTGGCGGGTTGTTATCGCTAAAGAAGAAAAAGGAAATCGTTGACCATTGGATCGATGAACTGGACGTTAAATTAGGCAATGTGAGTGATGCAATTTCAACCCTGTCTGGCGGCAACCAACAAAAGATCGCCATTGCCAAGTGGTTGGCTACAAACCCAAAGCTTCTGATACTCGACGCTCCCACGGTCGGTGTCGATATTGGCGCGCGTGAGGGAATTTTTAAGATTGTTAGAGACCTTGCCAATAAGGGTCTCTCGATTCTGCTCATCTCTGACGAAGTGTCGGAGGTCTATTTTAATTGCAATCGAGTCTTGCACATGTCGGGTGGGACTCTGCGAAGAGAGTTCATACCTGCTTGTTGTGATTTCTCAGAAATGGAGGATGCCGTTTATGGCACGGATATTTAAGACGCATCCTATCGAAACCTGGCTTCTTGTACTTATTATTGTGGCTTCCGTAATACTGTCCGCGTTTTCTGAGCAATACTTGACGCTAGTGAACGCGTTTGATCTCGTTAACTCCATATCCATCAACGTTATTTTTGCCGTGGGCCTTCTTGTAGTCTTGATTTCAGGAGGAATTGACATCTCTTTCGCCGTTGCGGCATCGGTCGTTCAGTATCTCGCGTTCTATGCCCTGAGTTACCTCGGTGGCGGCAACTGGCTTATTGGTTTTATCGTTGCGGGCGGATTGGGCATCATGTTGGGCGCCATCAATGCGGGTTTGATTCATTATTTCCGAGTAATTTCGATTGTCGTCACCATCGCAACATTTAACGTTTTTTTCGGATTGCTCATGTTCCTGACCAAGGGCGTAAGTTTATATGACCTCCCCGATTGGTGGACGAACCGGATAATCGTCTTTGAGCGCGAGATGGCTAGTGGCAGCTGGGCGGAGCTGACTCTGCCAGCAGTGGTCATGTTTGGCGCAATTTCGGCAACATGGTTTCTAATTACATACACATCAATCGGCCGCCAAATATACGCTTTTGGCGACAACCCCGAAGGCGCACGCCGAATTGGCATCAATGTCGTTGCGGTTCAGTTCATCGCTTATGGCTGGATGGGCATGATGGCCGGGATTGGCGGTCTGATGCAGGCGCACTTCATGCAGGAAATTGTCCCGAACGCTTTGATTGGCCGGGAATTGGATGTTTTGGCAGCTGTGGTGCTCGGAGGAGCGGCACTTGGTGGTGGGCGAGGCACCGTCTTGGGTTGTGTGCTTGGCGTATTACTGATGGCGATCATTCAGAACGGACTCAATTTGCTTGGGGTCACTCCTTTCGCTTTCAAGGCAATCGTTGGCGTAATTCTCTTGCTGGCAATTACGTTGTCGAATGTTTCGTTCAATGAGTTGCGCGTGGGATTACGCATGGAGAGCACCCAGTAATATGACATCAACGAACCACAGAAATATCAAATACTATTTTGAAGGCGAGGTCGCCGGCCTGTTGATATTTCTTATCGCTGTTGTTGTTGCGTTTAGTTTGGCCTCCCCTAACTTCCTGACAGCAACAAACCTGTCTTCAATGGCCATCCAGCTACCTGCTTTGGGTTTGTTGACGTTGGCAATGCTGATTCCAATCCTGTCGGGCGGGTTGAATCTATCGATTACCTACACGGCAAATATGTCGGGATTAGCCCTTGCGTGGACGCTTCAAGCGCTCGGCGGCCCGGAAGCCGGCGTCGAAGTCTTTGTACTTGGTTGCGCCCTGGCTTTGACCGTCGGCGCTCTTAGTGGCTTCGTAATCGGTGTCGTCGTTGCCTATACCAAGGCCCACCCTATTCTCGTGTCCTTATCGATGATGATCCTTATGCGTGGTATTGGTGAATTTCTTAGCCGGGGAAAAGACATAACCGGATTCCCAAAATTCGTACAAGAGATTGGCCAGGGAGCTATCTGGGGCATTCCAATACCGATGCTGGTATTTATAGTATGCGCGGTCGCCTGGCATATTATCCTGTCTCGAACCCGTCAGGGATTTGGCACATATATGCTGGGCTCCAATATTATGGCTACGGCGTATTCTGGAGTTGCCACCAAACGGAACCTGATCGTTCTCTACACACTTTCCGGCCTGATGTGTGCCGTCGCGGGCATCGTCATGCTTTCACAGTTCAATTCAGTCCGTGTAGGGCATGGTGAGTCGTTCCTCTTGATCACGGTACTTGCCTGCTTTCTTGGGGCCGCAGATCCGTTTGGCGGCTTTGGTCGTGTTTTGCCGGTTTTCCTGGCTTTGGTAATTCTTCAGGTCTTGTCATCCGGATTAAATATCCTTGGCGCCAACCAACACCTGTCGACGGCGTTATGGGGTATCTTTCTACTCGCCGTCGTGATTCTGCGCTGGGCTTGGTGGCGGTATTCAGCAAAATTGAAATGGAAATTAGAGGAACCGAATAATGAATAAGTTGGGTGTGCACGCACTGGTATGGGTTGGCGGTTGGAGCCACAAGGAGTGCGAATCAGCAGTTTCAAAATCGGCAGAGCTGGGCTTTGATTATATTGAGATACCGGCCCTTGATCCCTCGTCGGTCGATACAAAACATACGCTTACACAGCTGGAAAAGTACGGAATTGGCGCTACGGTTTCTCTAGGGCTGCCATTAGCTTGTGATATTTCTAGCGAAGATCCAGAGGCGGTTGCTCGGGGCGAGGCCATGCTCAATGATGCGCTTCGACTGACCGGTGAAATTGGTGCAACACATATGTGCGGTATTTTGTACTCCGGATTTGCAAAGTACATGCAACCCAAAACGGAACGAGGCGTGCAAAATTCCGCCGAGGTGCTTTTCCGCATTGCCGAGAAGGCAAAGCGCGAGAATATCGCGATCGGACTCGAGGTCGTTAATCGCTATGAAACGAACTTGATCAATACCGGCGCAGAAGGCGTTGAGATGCTGCAACGAATTGGATCTGACAATGTGTACGTGCACCTGGATACGTATCACATGCATATCGAAGAGAGCGGGCTTGGCAATGCGGTTCGAGCATGCGGCGACCATCTTGGATATTTCCACGTCGGCGAATCCCACCGTGGCTATCTCGGCAGTGGCAATATTGATTTTCAGGATACTTTTAGGGCCTTGGCCGAAATTGCATATTCAGGACCAATTACCTTTGAGTCGTTTTCATCGGCGGTTGTAGCGGCTGATCTTTCTAATATTTTGGGTATCTGGCGCAATCTTTGGGAAGACAGCGAAGACCTTGCGCGACACGCTAAAACCTTCATGGAAGAGCAGATCAAGGCCGCAACTGAAGCACACCGAGACAACAGGTCTAAAGCATAGGACTGGGATGATGTGACAATCGACCGAGGGAATGCAGCACGAAGTCAAGACAGCGCTATAACTAACTGAGCTATGGTCCTATAGAGCCGTGGAGTATGAGTGGAGCCTGAGTGCTCCTCAAGTACTCAACGCAATCAGTGCTTACCAACACCGATGGTCTCTTCAAGGGCTTCGAGCGCCCCAATGTCACCGAGTGAAGAGCTTTCGGTCTCCGCACCGAGCGCATATTGCGGTGGGACCAGCTCTGGGTGTTGACCCGGTTCTCCCGGCGGGGTGAAGTAACCCAAGGCGTACTGCCCCATGGCGTAGCCAATGAGCTCTTGCATCTGTGGACTTAGGTCTTTTGCCAGCTCGGGTGGTGTCGAAAGATATTGATTTTCTTCCTGGCGCAGCCAGCCAAGCGTGTAGGTAATGTTCAGTCCGATGCGATCGTGCTCGCTCCTGTTCTCGCCGCCGCCATGAAACACTGACCCCGAGTAAATGAGTACTGAACCTGCTTCCATTTCAGCCTGCGTTATCTGACCGGGCTCTGCGCGCTGCTCATCTGGCCACTGGGTGCTACCGGGAACAACTTGCGTCGCGCCGTTCTCTTTTGTGAAGTCAGTAAGCGCCCAAATGGTATTGAATTGCGGCTCGACATGGGCAAGATGTTTACCCCAAGCCCAGCGATCTCTGTGAATAGACTGTTTTGTCTCGCCTGGGCGAATTCGGATAATTTGCGTCAGATGTAATTGCACTCGCTCGCAGTAAGGCGCCAAAAATTCTTGGCATGGACCCACAATCGAAGCGTGCTCTATGAGGTCTCGGCATTTCGCGGAGCGCATGACCAAACCACCAGTTCGCGTAGTGTTGGTGCCCGAAAACTCATCCCTACCGTTGTCGGTCGCGTTCATATAGGGATCAGTTTCGGCACGTAGGTCAGCCACAAAGTCTTTGCTGACGACCTTATCCACTATGATCGCGCCGTCCTGAGCGAGCGCAGTCGCTAAAGTTTGAGCGTCTGTATGTGCAGGGAAGTGTCTAATTTCAGCCACAGCGAGTCTCCTGTCCGTATCAGCCTTGCATGGCAACACATTTGATTTCGATTTTAAACGCAGGGTCGACGAGCGAGACGACTTGCACCAAGGTTTGAGCGACTTCCGGCTTTTTGCCATAGATCGCTTGTCGGGCTGTAAACAGCGCTTGGATCTGCGACATGCACTCGTGCATATCTGTCACAAACCAAGTTTCCTCAACAATGTTGTCCATACTGCAGTCGAATTCTGCAAGTACAGCCGCAACGTGGCGGTAGGCATGTTGCATTTGTTCGACAAGCCCATCAGGGGCGTGACCCGCTTCGTCTGTTCCAATCTGGCCTGCCATGTAAATGGTGCTACCGACTTGAACACCTTGGCTAAAAAGGTCCGCATAGGGGCCGCTTCGATACAATTTTTTCTCGATTGCCATAGTACTTGCTCACTGTTTTTATTGTCGTTATCGGTACCTTGCCTGTCTAAGTTGTAGCGCTAAATTGATCTCGCCGCTAGATTTTTTGGCGGGTCCTGTCTTATTGGCGTCGTTCCCTGACTGTCGGCCTGCAGTTTCAGGATCCCTGCGTGATAATTATTCAGCATCGATCTGAGGGTGAGCGCTGTCAGCAGCCTTGATGCCGTCCGATTCAAAGGTAATCTTGCGCGCCTTATATAGCGCGCCTATGGCTTGCTTGAAGACCTTTTTACTAACGCCAAAGGCTGCGTAAATTGTTCGTGGTGGGCTTTTATCATTCAGCGCCAGAAATCCCGCATTTTCGTTTAGGTGAGCTTCGATAGCGCGCGCAACCGTGTCAATTTTAGACTCACTGAATCCGGGTTGATTGAGCGTAAGATCGACCTTCCCATCATCGCGAATGCGTTGTACGTAACCCTCGAGTGCCTGACCTCTGCGAACTCTCCGATACAGTTCATTGCTATAGAGTAGCCCCCAAAACTGATGATTGATAATGGCCTTGAAGCCGAGCTCTGTCTGCTCGGCAATCAGCAGATCCACTTTTTCACCCACCGCAACGCCGTGAGCTACATCCTCAATCCAGTGATCAATTCGGGTGGAACCGGCGGGCCTTCCCTGATTATCAAGGTAGACCTTAACCACACTAAAGGCGCCTGGCTTTAGCGGGTACTGCTGCTCGGCAAACGGAATGAACAGGTCCTTTCTACGACCCCAGTCTGCAAACGCACCCAGGTGATTGACCTCGATGATTTTCAGCCAGGCAACTTGCCCAATGGTTATGTCAGTTTCATCGCTTACTTCGGTATGTTCTTTGATGGTGACGACCTATCCTGTTAATGATGCGTTTGTTGCTAATGATGAGTTTGTTGTTACTAGTGCGTTAAGTGTTGGTGGCAAGTTTGTTGTTGATAGTCTGCTAACCATTAGTGTCGCACTTACTGTTAGCAGTACCTTATAACATTAAGCACTTTGGTGGTTCTTGAGGTGATTCGGACTGACACACCTATGGCTCTAAATTGCGCTGTTTGGTTATGGTTTGGCCCGGCTGAGGTAGTGCATCGCTTGGCAGCTTTGCTCGGTTTGCCACCTAAGGTGAAGTTCCTGTTAACTGCAAGCCCCAGCGCTATTAGCTCATTATAGCCGCGCCGCTGCGGCTTATTCCTCTTACCCCTTTTATCCCTATTTTCCCTTCCATCCCTCTTAACCCTCTGCCCCTCTTAGCCTACTTGGCCTCTTGCCCCTCTCAGTCGCCTTATCCGTGGTCCCCGATCCAGTCTAGGTGAGGCGTCTCAGCGTGTTTAGCGGGTATAAACCGGGTCGTTGCGTTCGTAGGGTGCGCGTTAACGGTCTGCCTAGACTTTCCTTAAAAAGCGCCAAAAAAGTGCGCTAAACGTCATGGCCAGTCTGGGCAGCTCAAAGTAGCGGCAACCTCAAGTTTGTCTAGGAATTCACCGACCTTGCCATTACGCTCAGTCGTACATCTAATCACGTTAGAAATAAGGAAATCGTCATGTCTATTGGTGTCATTGCAACCATTCCCGTCCAAGAGGGGAAAAACGAAGAGTTTGAAGCTGTATTCATGGATCTTGCAGCACAGGTCTTGGCGAACGAGCCGGGCTGTCGTTTTTATGCACTTAACCGCAGTAAGGCCGACCCCCAAGTCTACAAAGTACTCGAGTCCTACGTCGATAAGGCCGCGCTTGAAGCGCACGGCAAAACTGATTATTTCAAGGCGGCAAACGTGAAGTTGGGCGGTTTGGTGGCCGGCATGCCGGATGTCGAATATCTCGATGGCATAGAGGCCTGAAAACGCCCTGGTATTGTCAGAGCGACTCGGTGTCGAGTTGCTTTGCCTTGTGCTCCATGGCCATGCGCACACGTCCCTCGACTGAAGGATGTGTATAAAACACTATCTCTTGTAGCTTGCCGGGCCTTGGGTTCCGGTACTCAGCGGTCTTCACCAACGCTGATGCAAGACCATCTGGCAGATTGACTGTTTGTAAGGAGTAGCGGTCAGCGTCTGTCTCATTCATCCTCGACAGTGTGTTGTTCACTGGACCAAACAGAGTCATCAGCAGGCTCACCAACAGGATTAAAACAGGCAAACTGGCCGGATCGCGGATATCCTCACGCGCCCCAAACAATCGGGCAGTGGGCACAAACAGCCGATCAGCCAACAGAAATGCGATGACGATTTGGACGCTGGCTAACAATACAATCCACCAAATGTGTCCAGAAACGTAGTGGCCAATCTCGTGCCCTGTTACCGCCTTAACCTCATCGAGGTCGGCTTGAGTCATGGCGACGTCCGAAATCGCGATACGCGCTGATGAGCCTATACCGGCGACATTGGCTGTGAAGTTATTGGACTGGCGCGATCCGTCGTACATGAAAATACGGTCTGTTGGAATGTTGGCCTCGACGGCAAGCGCTTCAACAGCAGTTTTCACCTCGCCATCGGGGATGGGGCTGTAGTCGTTGAACAGCGGTTGTATCAGCGTTGGCCCCAACAGCATCATGAGTGTGATGAGGCAAGCGGTGACGCCGCCAAACCAGGCCCACCAGAGCTTTCCGACTCGGGTGATCAGCACATAAAACAGGGCAAGGACGAGGCCTGTAATGACTGCACTGAGTGCAAGACTAATGCCCGACTGACCCAAAAAGTCGCTTAAGGGTTGGGTGGTCATGTTGTATTGGGTCTGGCGGAACCAGCTGGTGTAGATCGTCCACGGAAGCTCGATGATCGCTGACAGGACAATGAACGCGGCACTGACTCTAAAGGCACGATTAAAAAGACCTTTTGCAGACAGTTTATCGGCCAGTGTGGCGAGAATTCCGCTGCGAATAATGAGCCAAGTTGAGACGACGGTGACCACCAGAGACCACAGCATCAGCCAATGGTTGCCCGCGGTATAGGCCGCGGCTTGCGCGAGCGCTTCATCGCCTAGTCCGTCAATGTAGGCTCTTGTAGCCAGTTCAGGGTCAAATGCCATGGTGCTTCCCTCTGTTTATTATCACCTCGATTTCGGGCTGCACATTACGGTCTGTGTCCGAGGTCGGGCTTATGAGCAAGCCATAATACGGCGACTTGCGTACAGGCACTAGTGACGTATTTTTGTCACGGTGGTCTAGGTTGAAAAGGGATGGTGTGTGAAAGCACTCGAAGTACGGGTAGGACAGGTTGCCGCGAAACGTCTCGAGCGTGAGGGTTGGCACGCAGATCTAATAGACGGCTTGATTGGCGCCTCGGGCGGCCCAAAATGGCTGATTCTCGGGCGCCTTGATCGTGTTCTCATGAGTGACTTGCTGTCAGGACGCAGTAAACCGCTCGATGCAGTTGGCTCGTCAATTGGCTCGTGGCGGCATGCCGCCATGGCGCAGGTCGATCCTTGCACCGCGTTTGATCGTTTTGAAGATGCCTACCTTTCCCAGCATTACACATCGACTAAGCCTGCAGTTTCAGAAATTACCGAGGTGGCTTTGTGGCTTATGAATACGCTCTTGGGAGAGGATGGCGCGCGTGAGGTCGCTGAGCACCCATGGCTGCGCTCGCATATTGTGACCGCTCGCGGTAAGGGCTTGAATGGCCTTCGCCCTGGTGTCGGCCTGGTGACGGGAATGGGTCTCGCCGCGGTAGGCAATACCGTTAGCCGAAAAACACTGGGAGCCTCATTTCAACGCGTGGTCTTTGCACCAGACAGCGCCTCGCACCCGAGCCCCTTGCTCGATGGTTTTGGTACGCGCTATGTGAGCCTTACCGAGGCCAATGTGTTCAATGCCCTCATGGCCAGTGGCGCTATCCCCTACGTCTTTGAGGGGGTTTATGACATTGCAGGTGCTGGAAAAGGCGCGTTCTGGGACGGAGGCATCATCGATTACCACTTTGATTTGGCGCGACTGCCTGATGATCAAGTTTGGTTATACCCGCACTTTAATAGCCGCACCACTACAGGTTGGTTCGATAAGTTTTTACCGTGGCGTGCAGATCAGCAGGTGTCGGCAGAACAGCTGATCATGATCTGTCCTAGCGATGCGTTTTTGGCCAAACTGCCTTTTGGCAAGATCCCGGATCGACGGGATTTTGGAAAAATCCCCGAGAGCATTCGCGAAAAGTACTGGCGTCACTGCGTCAAAGAATCGCAGCACTTAGCTGACGAATTTCATGAGCTTATCAACGGCCCCGATCCCTTGGCAGGTGTCGTCAGACTTTAATCATCGAAGCGTCCGTGTCGACCGGCGCCGCCACTAAAGCGTGCCGCGCCGGTGACGGCCTCGGTTGTCGCCACCTCGTAGCCGCCTGCTCCCTCTTGGATGAGTGCCTCGTCGATATCCAGACTCCACTGTGCAATGGCTGAGCGTCGATCCGCCCGCATGCACATCTCCGGAAATTGGGCGATCTCCTCGCCTAGGGCAACTGCAGCGGACAGAGCGTCGGTCTCAGTCACCAAACGGTTTACCAATCCAATCTCTAAGGCCTCCTCTGCGTTTACCGCACGGCCTGTCAAAATCATATCCATAGCTCGGCTGTGCCCGACGAGCCGCGGCAGCCGTACGGTACCACCATCGACCAGCGGTACGCCCCAGCGGCGACAAAATACGCCGAACACAGCGGACTCATCGGCCACGCGAAGGTCACACCAACAGGCGAGCTCGAGTCCCCCTGCAACCGCGTGACCTGATACGGCCGCAATAACGGGTTTATCAAGCTGCAATCGCGAGGGGCCCATGGGACCATCCGCACGCCCGGTGTGCTCAATCGCATTGGCATGCTCCGTACCAATAGCTTTTAGATCGGCGCCAGCGCAGAAAGTGCCATCGGCACCTGTGAGAACAGCCACTTTGAGGGCGTCAGTGTGCTCAAAATCTTTAAATGCCGCTAACAGCGCACTTGCGGTCGCTCCGTTCACGGCGTTACGCGCCTCGATACGGTTGATGCTAACGATGAAAACGGGACCGCGGCGCTCGGTCAGTACCAATGGCTTATCATTCATATCACTGCCTCACTAGTTGCGGAGCTTACCTTCTCTTGACCACTATCTTTCGTACACAAGTCTTCCGTTTGAGAGGGTGAGTTCGACGTTAATTTTGTGTATCTCATGGGGTTTAGTCACATAGGGATCGGCTGCTAGTACGACCAGATCCGCCTTCTTTCCTACTTCCAGCGTACCAATCGTGTCTTCCATACGTAGTTGCCACGCGGCATCTACTGTATGCGCGCGGATGGCCTGATCGACGCTTAGTCGTTCGCTAGCGCGCGCCTGAACGGGGTAATTGGGATCGCCAAAACGCTGACGAGTCACCGCCATTTCAATATTAAACATGGGATTGAGAGCATCTTTGCCAATCCACGAAACCGGATAGTCACTGCCAAGGGTGACGCGGCCACCATTGCGATGAATTGAGGCCAGAGGATAGAGCTGCTCAAATCGCTCCGCGCCTAAAAACTCCATGGCAATCTCATCGTATTCAAACCAAGTGGGTGTTGTCTGCGCAACTACGCCTAGGTCACCAAACCGCTCAATATCGGCAGCATCAACCACTTCGATATGGCAAATGGTGGCGCGCACGTCGGCAGTGGGATGGGCTTGCTGACCCGCCTCAACGGCATCGAGTGCGGTTCGCACGGCACCGTCTCCGATCGCATGGAGGTGGAGATCAAAGCCAAGGCTGTACGCCTCGTAAACCGCGTTGAAGACCTGCTCATCAGGTAATAATGGCGCGGCTTCATGACCCTCTGGCGCAATATAAGGGTCAAGGGTTACCGCGGTTTTTGCTTCAACAGTGCCGTCGAGTGAGAGCTTTAGCGTTGTGATGGAAAACAGCTCGTGGTTGTAGGTGTCGCGCAGCGCCGACAGACGGGCGTGGGCTGTCTCAAGGTCTTTTGGTTTGTTGACATACAAGGAGCCGACCAGCCGCAGCGGAAGTTGATTGGTTTCAGCGAGTTCTTGGGCCACCGTCATGCCAAGCTCCGCTGTGTCGATCATGCCCGCATCAAATGCGGCTGTCAGACCCACCGCTGCCATGTCATTAAAAAATGCGGGCGCTCGATCGCGCAAGGTTTGTTCGCTGACAACGCCCAAGGCGTCGGTGACAGGGTCAATAGCCGCGCCTTCTACCAGCCAGCCAGTTGGGTTTCCCAGTTCATCGCGCTGGAAAAAGTGGGCTCCGGGTACGGGATCGGGGGTTACAGCGGTAATGTCGGCCGCCCGCAGGGCGAGCGAGTTTGCCCAGGCTGTGTGCCCGCCTTCATCAATGATGAGCGCGGGTCTGTCGGGTACCACGGAGTCTAGCTGCGCCGCAGTTGGGCCATCAATGCCAAAGGCGCGCGCCAAAAATCCTGAGCCGAGAACGGGGTTTTGCTCTGGAAATGTCTGAGCGTGTTGCTTAATTGCAGCCAAGACCTCGTCGGCGCTCTGACCGGGTGAGAGCATGACGCCATTTAAGAGCGGAAGCGTGTCCATGGTGTGAATATGCGTGTCAATAAACCCGGGGAAAATGACCCGCCCGTCTAAATCGATAACCTTGGTGGTCTCGCCAATCAGTAGGGCGACGTCTGAATCATTCCCTACCGCGATAATGCGATCACTCTCAATCGCTATGGCGCTATACCGATTGCCCTGTGCGTCCATCGAGTAGACCGTGCCACCGCGGAGTACGATATCTGCACTGCTTATGGCCGCTGCGGACGGATAAGCCAGCAAGTAGATGCAGAGTAGGCCGATTCGAAGCATAGTTTCTTCCCCATGGGTTCAGTCCTGACACATCCAGTATGACAGCTGCGACGGACGTGATGTCATAGCCTAGCTGTATCAGCGTGTTAACGAGGGGTTGGCCTAACTGGCGAACTGCTTCAGCACCGACTCGATGGTTAGGGTTTTGAGTGTGTTGCCTTGCTCATCGAGCATGTCGGTGAGGCGTCCGTCTGGCGCGTAAAGATTGAAGATGACCGTGGCGCCCTCTGGACCGCCTCGTTCCATGTGAATATCGCCTTCTGGCATGTGCGAGTAGCTTCCAGTCTCTCTCACTGTTGATGACACCTCGACCCCATTTTCGAATGTCGCCACTTCAAGCGAGCCTTGAATGACTGTCGATCGCACCTCACAAAGGTGTCGGTGGAAGTGGCAATATTTTCCCGCCTCCCATCTGTAGACTAGATCAATGTGGCCGTTACCATCATGTCCGATGAGCGCGCCGCTATAGCCTATTGGATAGCTGAACCGGTCGTCTGACGGGTAGGTTTGCCAGTGGGCACTGTTTTCAAGAAGAGGGTTTATTTTCATGGGTTTAACCCTGTGTGTTGCCAAAAAAAAGGGCGACTGATGTCGCCCCTGTAATGTCTCGCGGATGAGTTCAATATTCAACCCGGTTCAAAATCACGTAATCAACGATTTCTCGATAGTCTTCATAGCCCTGAGCTAATTCTTCCTGCTCATTTTCATCGGCATTGAAGCGCTCTGTCATTTCTTTCATCATCGCCTCGTAGCCTTCTTTGCTACCCTGCATGGCGCCCATATTTTTATAGGTTACCGTCAAAAAGACATTAGGCTGCGCTGCGACATTAGCAGCCCAAACGTTGTAGTCCATGACCACACCCATGTCCTTTTGAATCTCCATTGAGCTGACCCATGTCCTCTTAAGTCGGGTGAGATAGGCATCGACATAATTGGGTTTTACTTTGACGACAGTCAGCTCAGTGACTTCCTCACTGAAACCATAATCTTCCCAGACCTCTGCCACCGACAGCGGTGCCAAGAGAAGGGTTGTTAACAGCGTGGTGATGGTTAATAGGTTTTTCATGCTGCGATCCTTATAAAATGTGAGTTGATGAGGGACCCCCCCGGTTGACACTAGTACACGTGTGATTTGCTGCAAGCTTAAATGGGTCGTGATCCAGTCCTATCCTGTAAATGTGACAAACAAGTCACTGCACTGCGAACCAAGATGACGGATACGATCACTCCTTTCAGAGCTTGGTTTTTTTGCCGGCGCCTTGATTTGCACAAGGCACTACTTTTGCAAAGGGCACTGTTTTTGCAAAGGGCACTACTTTTGCAAAGGCCACTGCTTTTACAAAGGCCACTGTTTTTGCACAGGCCACCGTTTTAACAAAGGTCAGGGATGTTAAAGACGGATGTTACAAAGGACGCCGCGAGTCCAACGTGCACCTGCTGTTTAATGAGTATCCTTAATGACGAACATCGCGTTTCTGATAAGGTCACTCGCTGGGGCTACTCGGTCATCACGCAACAAGAAAGTATTGCAAAGTACGCGGCCTATCTGAGCTAAAAAGTTGTCATACTGTGCGCCTACAACACGTCGAGTGACGTCCCTTTTTTCTGAACTGGTGTTGCACGCCTACCCCTACTGTTATGTTTGATCGCGCTATTGTCCGAAATGCAAAAGATGGTAATTGGTCGGTATTTGACGACTGCCGGGGCGTGCTCATGGCGACTGCACACGAGGAGGTCCTACCCTTACTCGAGACTGTTGAGCGGCGGGCAGGCGAAGAACATGTTTACGCCGTCGGCTATGTGGCCTATGAGGCCAGTCACGCCTTTGATCGTAAGTTTCCTAAACGCAGTTTTAATATGCCGCTGGTCTGCTTTGCTTTGTTTGCCAGAGAAACTGTGATGGCGTCTCTTGCCGATTTCTACTCGGCAGAGGAGAGCACGACTGCCGACTGGGCGCTGCAGGAGTCGCAGGCCTCTTTTGAGTCGAAGGTGCGGCACATCAAGTCGATGATTGGTGCGGGCGAGGTTTACCAAATTAATCTAACGTCGCGCATGACGGCAGCGTCAGATATCAGCTTGTCTGACTTTGTGCGTTGGTCTCAGGATATGCCACACGCCGTTTTTATGTCCGGTCCCGATACGACTATTTGCTCTGCCTCACCCGAGATGTTTTTTGAGCGCGATGGGGGTTTTGTCTGGAGCAAGCCCATGAAGGGGACCGTTGGCAGACAGCCCGACGCCACTGCAGATGACGCCAATGCACAGTGGCTGCAAAGATCGGTAAAAAATAGGGCAGAAAACGTCATGATTACTGACATGGTGAGAAATGATCTCGCGCGTTTGTCCTCTACCGGTAAGGTGTCGGTTGATGAACTCTTCGGCATTGAGCGTTATCCCAGCGTTTGGCAAATGACCTCTACCGTTAAAACAGCCGTTGAGGCCTCGATTGCAGACATCTTTTCCGCGCTATTCCCAGCCGCTTCGATAACCGGAGCTCCCAAGCATGCGGCAGTTGACGTAATAGACCGATTAGAGGACAGCCCGCGCGGCATTTATACCGGTGCATTGGGTCTTATTCGGCCCAACGGATTCGCCAGTTTCAACGTCGCCATCAGGACGGCCTGGAGCGCATCGCGCGCGCATGGCAGTCAATTTGGCGTCGGGGGTGGCATCGTATGGGACTCGGATCCCAGTGAGGAGTTTGAAGAGGTTCAGACGAAGGCGCGCATCTTGAAGCAACCCGACCCCGAGTTTCATCTGTTTGAGACCATGGGCATCAGCGACGGCCAGATTGTGCGCAAAAATCACCATTTAAAGCGCCTCGAGCGGTCGGCGCGCTATTGGTCATTCTGCATAAATACCGAGGCCATCGAGTCTTATTTAACCGAGTTGCTGCGTAGTTTAGATGTCAGTCAGAGTTGGCGACTGCGTCTTCAGCTGGAGCGTGACGGTTCATTACGCCACCAGGTAGAACCCTTTCAGCCAACGTCTGACACCAGGACTCATCCGCTGTCGATCTCACTGGTGGCCACAGCGGTCGAATCGAACGACCCTTATCTGGTGCATAAAACGAGTCGCCGTGACGCCTATGATAAAGCGCTTGCTGAGGTGCCTGACGGCGTCCTTCCTTTGCTGTTCAACCAGCTCGGACACATTACCGAAAGCGCAATTGCCAATGTGGTCTATCAGCGGGCGGGCGAACTCTATACGCCACCCGTATCAGATGGCTTGCTCCCAGGTGTGCTGCGAGGTGAGCTAGTCGCATCGGGTACTGTTCAAGAGCGCTCTTTATCGGTGACCGAGTTGAAAACGGTCGAGGCGTGGTGGTTGATCAATTCACTGCGGGGATGGCGTCCGTGCCAGCTTTTGGTCCCTGAGACACAATCGTAGGCCGGCCGCTACAAAACGATTCTTTGTCGACGGGGTGATGGTCTGTTCCGACTAACCCGAACACAGACCAGACGACTGCGACATCGGTTGCTCTGCCGCCGTACTATCACCCCATGGGTGTAAATAAGCAGCTAACCGAATCTGAGATTTCCCGTATCGTGGAGATGGCCTGGGAGGATCGCACTCCGTTCGAGGTCATCGAAGCATCATTTGGTCTCAGCGAGTCAGACACCATCAGTCTCATGCGCCGAGAGATGAAGCCCAGCTCGTTTCGATTATGGCGTAAACGTGTCACCGGACGTGTGACGAAGCATCGTAAGTTGCGTGGTTTTGATGTCGGCCGGGGCTATTGTCCCACCCAATATAAGCGCTAGACCAACAGATAATGATGAACAGGTAGAGACTATGGCTGAATTAGCGCAGGCGCTCGTGTTGTTGCTATTGGGTGGCATGTTGTTTTTCCCAATTGTGGTCGCACCGGTTGTCTTTGTGGCATTGCCGGCGGCTGAGGCCGGGACATTTTTGCGTGCCATGTTTCCGCGCTATTACCTGTTCATGATTGCCTTGAGTTTGGCAGCGGGCGCGCTCTATCAGATCGGTCATGGTCCCGGGTACAGTCTGACAGCGTCAACGTGCCTTGGCGTAGGTCTGTCTACTCTGTGGGTGAGACAATGGCTCTTACCCCGAATTAATGCGGCGCGTGACGCCCAGCTCGCAGGAGATGAAACGGCCGGGCGGCGCTTTGATCGAGACCATAAACTATCGGTGGTCATTAATATTCTGCAGTTGTTGGTGTTGGTTGCCATGTTGGTGACGCGCTAGGTGGTTAAGGCGTCACAACTTTGGCCCCGCGCTAGACACGGTTGCTAAATCTTGGCCTACTAACCCCACAGCCGATCATGACAATGAGGGGATACCGTGAGCAAAACCGTTGAGTTTATTTTTGATTTTGGCAGTCCAAATGCGTATTTATCGTACTTCACCGCCAAACAGGTAGCCGAGCGAACGGGCGCGGAACTGAAGATTACCCCTTGCTTACTCGGCGGAATCTTCAAGTCCACAAATAACCAGCCGCCCATGATGAGCTTTGCTGGCGTCTCGGGTAAGAATGCCATGTTCATGCGTGAGATCGAGCGCTATTGCGATCGTCACGGATTCACGCAGTTCGCAATGAACCCGCACTTTCCGGTGAACACCTTGCTGTTGATGCGCGCTTGTGTGGCCTACGGCAGAGATAATGACGTGGCTCCTTACATTGAGGCAGGTGTCAAAATGATGTGGGAAGACGGCCTCAAAATGGATGATCCTGAGGTCTTTGTCGCATCATTCAATGCTGCGGGATTTGACGGACAAGCACTACTAGAAGCCACACAGGATCCAGACGTAAAGGCTGGGCTGGTGGCGAACACCCAAGCTGCGGTTGATCGTGGTGTCTTTGGTATACCGACATTTTTCGTGGGTGAAGAGCTGTTCTTTGGCAAGGACCACATCGAAGAGATGGAGTGGTGGCTCAACAACCGAGCCTGAGTTCGTTACTAAGGGATGACTTTCAAAAAGAAGGCACGCGCGTAACGCGTGCCATGCATCGGTGTGGTGCCTACATCGCTGAGTTTGTGTTCATACAGCGAACAATTTGATCCATCACCAGCTTGCGATCGAGCTTTGCCACCGTGTCATAGAAATCGGATCCCATGTCGGTGGAACTCATCAGATCAAAAAACTTACCTAATTCACCCGAGGTCGGTGCATCGAAGTGCACGAGGACGTCTGCAACATAGGGAACGGTGCCATTGGCGCCACTGAACAAGGGTCCGGCACCCATAGGTGTGTAGGCCGAGAAAGCGACGTCCAAGCCTTTGGCCTTGCCTTTCGCTTCCATGGTCTCAAGTGCTCCGAGGTAAGCGGCAACGTCATCGACTTGAACGGCAATGTTGCGGGCAGTCGCGCTAGCCAGACTTCTTGGATGCGGCCTGATGACCGTGTAGTGGACACTACCGCGGAAATTTGAAACTGCTTGGTATTTGCGGATCATGTCCTGGTTCTTTGGATCGACTAATGCGTCTGAGCCCGCCAAGGCAGATTCCATATTTGGGTAAAAAGCATAGGTCCAGCCTCTGCCTGATTCAGTCATACCCGTGCTATTGAAGCAAACACCTCGCTGGACTGCACCGCTGGCCTTGAATAATTTCTCATCAGATTTCAGCAACGCAATATAGGCAGCAGGATCATCAGTCTGGAAAAAGATGCTTCCTCCCGCTGGATCAGGCTGTTCTTCATGGTGACCTGCCAGTGCAGCTGATGAAGCAAAAATTAAGCTCAGAAAAACGGTCATGGTAAGTTTCATAATTATCCTCGTCTGTTTTTTTAAGTTAGATACTGCATGCAATAGCGTAGGCGAGCCTGGTGATTTCGCCATTAATTTATCGCCACCTTCGCGATGCTTACTCGCGCACTCTCATGAACGAGAAACCCCCTTATGAAACAGAAATCCCTCTGTAAAAGAGAAACCCCTTTCATTCCCGGCACCTGATTGTCGACGATGTCACACTTGTCGCAAATAAAACTGGCCTCTGCGAGCCAGGTCTTCTATGTTATCGGTGTGGCTTAGGTCACATCGCATGGATGCGCTTCATTAATTGTCGAAACCAGAGAGAGGATGGGACTGGGTCGACTTCAGCGGAATACCGCATGGTGAAGCGCCAACAAATCTCTTTTTAAGCTGCTCTTGGCTGGTTGATCCCAGTGCAAGTCGCGCGCGTTACCATTTGCGATATTCCCTTGTTGCTAGCGCCACAGTAGATGGCGTGCGAGGGGAGCACTATGAACATGAGATCTGCAGCACTGATATTGGCAGCGGGCCTGTCGATGATCAGTCTTTCGGTGTGGGCCGAACCCAATTTTGCGAGATATATCGTCACTCTAAAAGATGGCTCTGA
Organism: uncultured Alteromonadaceae bacterium; assembly: GCA_913064725.1. Classification (GTDB taxonomy): domain Bacteria; phylum Pseudomonadota; class Gammaproteobacteria; order Pseudomonadales; family Halieaceae; genus Luminiphilus. The sequence continues at coordinate 19,920 of CAJYAI010000048.1, forward strand.
TTCAGACGCCTTGTCTCAAAGGCTTGCAAAACAAGCAGGCGGTAAACGCGGTTACGTTTATAGCAGCGCACTCAATGGCTTTTCCATCGAAATGCCCAGAGCTGCACTCAACGGGCTGAAAAACCACCCAAAGGTGCAGTTCGTCGAGGAGGATGCGATCCAGAATGCCATCGCACAGGGTACCCCTGAAGGCATCCGCCGCATCTTCGTTGATGAGGTCATTTTTGACATTGACAGCACTGACGACAATCGAGTCGATGCCGACGTGGCGATTTTAGACACGGGCATTGATATCGACCATCCAGACCTTAATGTCGTCGGTGGCGCAAACTGCTTACAGAGTCGGAAGCGACGCGGTAGGACGACATATTTTTGCGATGCTAATACCAGCGCAGATGACGATCAGTACCACGGTACGCACGTTGCCGGCACGGTGGCAGCGCTAGACAACGGTGTTGGTGTGGTGGGCGTCGCACCGGGAGCGCGACTATGGGCCGTGAAAGTCCTCGGTTCGGATGGCTCGGGTTTTACCTCGGGCATCATTGCAGGTATTGACTGGGTCGTAGCTCAGGGCGACATCGAGGTGATGAATCTCAGTCTCGGTGGTTCGGGTGTAAGCAGCGCATACCAAACAGCCATCGATAATGCGGTGGCCAGTGGTGTCACCGTGGTCGTTGCCGCGGGAAACAGCGCCGCGGACTCGGCTAATTACTCGCC
>CAJYAI010000049.1 GCA_913064725.1 uncultured Alteromonadaceae bacterium
TTAATAAGGAGCAGGTTGCGCTCAGCGTCCACCTTGACGATCTCCAAACCTTGCGTGGTGACACGCTCGGCACCCATATGACCGGCCATTTTCTTGCCCTTGAACACGCGCCCGGGCGTTTGGCACTGGCCTAGCGAACCAGGAGCTCGGTGTGACAACGAGTTACCGTGCGTTGCGTCTTGCATACTGAAGTTCCAACGCTTAACACCGCCCTGGAAGCCCTTACCTTTGGACTGTCCTGCGACATCAACCTTTTGGCCCTGCTCAAATCTCGCAACAGTCAGCTCAGCACCCAGCTCAAAAGACTCGTCAGAGCCATCTAAACGGAACTCCCAGAGACCTACACCCGCTTCAACGCCTGCGGCGGCAAAGTGTCCTGCTTCTGGCTTGCTAACTTTTGAGGCCTTGCGGTTTCCCGCTGTGACCTGAATTGCACGATACCCATCGGTATCTTGCTCTTTGATTTGAGTAACGCGGTTTGGAACAACTTCCACTACGGTTACTGGTACTGATACGCCGTCTTCGGTAAACACTCGTGTCATACCTGATTTACGGCCGACTATTCCCACAGTCATGGTACTAACCTCTCCGTGTACGGGGCTTAACCCTCTATGGCCGAGTAATTTTCTTACTCGTTACACACCCAGCGAACTGGGCAGGCTTACTTTAAATTGTCACTATCCCAAGCTGATTTGGACTTCTACGCCCGCAGCTAGATCTAGCTTCATCAACGCGTCAACGGTCTTTTCCGTTGGCTCGATAATGTCCATGAGTCGCTTGTGTGTGCGAATCTCGTATTGATCTCGCGCATCCTTGTTCACGTGAGGTGAGACAAGAATAGTGAACTTTTCCTTCTTCGTTGGAAGCGGGATAGGTCCGCGCACCTGCGCACCTGTTCGGCGAGCAGTCTCGACGATTTCCTGAGTGGAAGCGTCGATGAGTTTGTGATCGAACGCCTTGAGGCGAATTCGAATACGTTGATTCTGCACAAGCAATCTCCTAAAAAGCCGGTATCCGCTGAGGGATCCCGAAAAAAGAGTGCGAAGTCTAGGGGCGAGGCAGGGGACTGTCAACTGCAATTTACTGTCAGTTATTACCGTTTCGATATCTTTGCCAACACAAAAAAACGGGCCTTAAGACCCGTCCTTTAAAACCCAAGTGGCGATGCTATGCCAATCTTATTGGCAGATCTCGGACGCGCCTGCCGGTCGCGGCAAAAACGGCGTTGCCAATAGCGGGCGCCACAGGTATCAGAGGCGGCTCACCCAAACCACTTGGGAAAGCAGTGCTATCGACAAACTTGATATCGAGATCGGGCACATCACTCATACGCAAGGGCGTGTATCGGTCAAGATTTTGCTCCGATACCTCTCCCGCCGCAAAAGCTGCGCCTTCGTGTAGAGCCAAGCTGACGCCCCACAAGGCAGCGCCCTCTGCTTGCGCCATTGCGCCATCTGGATTGACGACAGTGCCAACATCAATTGTCTGCCACAGCTTTTTCAACGAAATATCACCAGAGCTTGGATCGATCGCCACGTGTGCGACACAGGCGACCCAAGTCGGCATACCGCGTTCTTGACCGTGGCCCACGGCGACACCTAGACCCTCATGAGGCGGCATCTCACGCCCCCAGTCTGCACGAGCGGCAACGTCTTTGAGGACTGCAGCAAGTCGCGTAGCACCGCCAACGGTACTCCCGTCCCCGCCGGCATTTTTCCCGCGACCATCCAAGAGCGCTAACCGCATCGCTACTGGGTCTCTGCCCTGCTTCGCGGCAACTTCATCCAAGAAGCTCTCGACACCCCAGCTAATCCATCCGGGACCGACCGCGCGTAACCACCCGGGCAAAAAGGTTGCCTGTGCCAGCTCATTGTTAATCGCCCTGACTCGGTGCGACGGCAAACTATACCAATGGTCTGCACCACTAATGGAAAAACCATCAAACTGGCCCTTACCGTCAATACCGGTGCCAAGAAATCCCGGTGCCATGCTCTTTGTCGGCCAACCTGCAACCGCCGCATGATCGATGCCGGACAGATTGCCGTCGCCATCAAACGATGCCGCAAGCGTACACACTGATGGCGATCTCACACAATCAAACCGGCTGTCAGTTGCGCGATCAAATATCAACTTCACAGGCCGACCCAGCGCCCGCGCGGCTAAGGCAGCCGGGATCATTTGATCACCAAACAAGCGCCGACCATAGCCACCACCTAGATAGTATTGATGAATGACAATATCCGTCTCAGGCATCTCTAGTGCTTGAGCTAATACCGGCAAAATCAACGATTGCCATTGGTTACCCGCATGAATATGACAGCGTCCCTGCGCGTCAAACTCGACCAGGGCATTTTGCGGCTCCATCGTAAAATGTAGGGCGGTACTGGTGGTGTAGGTGGCTGCTAGGGTATCCGCTGCATTGGTTGTGGCCGCGGCAATATCGCCTTCATTGACGTACAGCGTTCCGACAGTTGGGTCTGCCGCCAACCGAACCCCCTCGGCAATGAGATCTGCCTCACTGACCGAGGCCGTAGGGCCCGAGGCCCAATCGACCGAAACCGCCTTAACCGCCTTCAGTACCGCAGGCATTGTCTCGGCTGCCACGACGACGCAGCCCTGCACTGTCTCGCTAGGGTCATTTATGCGGAGGGCCCCAATATAACCGTCGATGGTCTTTGCTGCAGACTCGTCAATTGACAAAACAGTGCTGCCATAGCGAGTGGGTGGCAGTAGCGGCATGGCATAAGCCATGCCCGGCAATGCGGCATCGAGACCATACACCGCTGAGCCTTCTGCTTTTTCTGCAACATCTCGATTTCTCAGATCGCGGCCTATGATTCTGCGATCGGCCGGACTCTTCACTGGCATGGCGGCCAATTCATCTTCTGAGATAGTGCGCGACAGGTCACCGTTGCTAATAATTTGTGCAAACGTCAGCGACTTTTCTCCTGATGTAACCACGCCATCTTCAGCACTGCAGGACTCCGGGGAAACGCCCAATAGTTTTGCGGCCGCATCAATAAGAACCGTTCGTCCCGCTGCGCCAGCTTGGGAGAGAGCCGTAAAGGATGTGTGCACAGACCAAGATCCGCCGGTCACCATGACACCCCACTTTGGATCTGTATCAACATGCGTAAAGGAAACCTTGGACCAGTCGGCACCCAGCTCATCGGCGATAATCTGCGCCAACGACGTCCCCACGTGCTGACCCATTTCTGCTCGCACGATGTTAATCAGCACCTCACCTGCACCGTTAATCTCAAACCAAATCGTGGGCGAGAAGACTCTCGACAAATCGCCGCTGGCCATCGCTTGCGTGGCCTGCTCCGAGCTACACCCTGCGACCAACGAACCCATGCCCATCATGAGTGATGAGCCAGCAACACCCGCAATAAATGAACGTCTGGAGATACCCTGAGAATACTTCTTCATGACATAACCTCCCCACTCGCGGCAGTCTTAATTGCGCGCTTAATTCGTGGATAGGCCATACACCGACAGAGGTTACCATTCATCGCCTCAGTGATCTGATCATCGGAAGGATTCGGGTTGGTTTCTAACAGGCCTGCCGCCTGCATGATTTGACCCGACTGGCAGTAACCGCACTGGGGCACCTGTGCCTGGGTCCAGGCCGTCTTCAACGCCTCACCGACAGGTGTTGCCAGTCCCTCAATCGTCGTCACAGATTTTCCAGCGACAGATCCAACGGGGGTGACACAGGATCGCATCGGCTGACCGTCAATGTGTACAGTGCAAGCACCACATTGCGCAATGCCACAACCAAACTTCGTGCCCCGCAACGTTAACTCTTCGCGCAACACCCATAGTAATGGCGTGTCAGCGTCACTGCTCGCAGTCACGACCTCGCCGTTTAACATGAAATCAACCATTGCGACCTCGCTCTTTATGCTCGTTTGATTCGGAAACTCATTGCAGAAGTTGTATCAGAATCTCCGAATATTGCAAAAAATTTGGTCAGCCATACTCTGTCGTGACCTTGCCAAGGAGCCAGAATACAAACTGTAACGCAGACCAGAACGCAGACCGGGACACAGGCCGGGACACAGACCGGGACACAGGCCAGGACACAAAAAAGCTGTTATTTTAAGAAGCCAGCAGCCCTGGGGATGGAAGCGTGAAGAAAAAGCGCGACGTAGGATGTTGCGGAGGTGGGCGAATAGGCTAGCGGAGAAACGAGCAGACTTTAAATGGCAGATAAATCCAAAAATGGCAGATAAATCCAGAAATGGCAGATAAATCCAGCGTGCTTGCTATCAAGCCTAGGTGTCTGTCTCGCAAGAATCTGAGTCACGAGAAAAAATAACGCCTGCCAAATGCTCCCGCTTGATCGGCTTTTCAACATGCCCGGCAAAACCTGCAGATCCAAAGGGCCGCTGAGCAGTCGCATCAAAATTGGCTGTCACTGCGACCACCAGAGCATCTGAGTTAACGCCGTGAGCTTTTGCATCCGATATTGCTCTGGTTGCTGCCAGGCCGTCCATGACTGGCATCTGGATATCCATAAAAACGTAGTCGAATATATCAGCTCGGAAGGCCTCTACTGCCTGCTCGCCATTCTCCGCCTCAACGAAGTCGACGAAACCCAAGGTCTTCAGCATGGCAATTAAAACCATGCGGTTAACCGCCGAATCATCGACGATCAAACCTCGTTTACCGCGGTCACCTGCACGAATGTTCTCGGTTGGTTCGGCATCAGCCTCGATTCCCACTTCGGCGCTTTCTAACCACTCACCCAATGGCATATCGTCGCTGACTGGCACTGTCAGAGAAAGGATGCAGGTCGTTCCCACGCCAACTTCAGAGCGCACTACCAAGCTGCCTCCTAATTGCTCCGCCATAAGCTTGGACATAGGTAGTCCGGTTGGCAGATCCATTCCACTGTGCCTAGACTCTTGGGCAGCCCAAATCGGAACACTGCCGATAGACTCGATAACATCAGCTGACATTCCTGACCCTTGGTCAGTGACAATGAAATCGATCGCTACTGAATCATCGCTACTGACATCATCGCGAAGCTCGCATGTCAACGATCGATCTAACCGAGGTTCAATGCGAAGGCTGACAGTGCCACGATCACTGTGCTGAATGGCATTATTCAACAGCTCAGCTACGAGGGCGGATAACCGACGGACATCAACCTCGATGGCCGCGGGCACTCCGTCAGCGACGACGACTTCCAGTGCTAAACCTTTAGCGTTTGCGCGACTGGAGAGGCTCGATTCCCATGAGGTTGCTAACACGTCGACAGTGCATCGCTCCCTAACACCCGTGTGCTCAACAGCGCGCTGGCCATCCGACAGGGACAAAAGTCGCTCCACCCGCTCGGTCAGAATCTGCGAACACTCCATCGCGGTTTGCAGATATTTAATTGACTCGGTTCGTCGCTCATCCGCCAGCAAGACGGGTAGGATACCGCTGATACCATTTAACGGCGTTTTGAGCTGATGCGAGACATTTGTCAGCAAAACGTTTTTCGCCAGAAGTGCAGTCTCCATCCTGTTAAATGCCAATGCGTACTGGTATAGCAACCATGCAATAAGGTACATAACCGCGAGATAAAATGCCGTTGCAATAGTGGTGGCAAACAGCGAATAGCCAAGGACAACCGGGCCGTACACGACGCAGTGCAGCCCGCACAGATAGAGCATACTCGCTACCAATCTGAACATCGCTTCACGTAAAGGAAAAACAAACAGCAAAACACAAGCCAGTGGGGAGACCAGGGCAAACGCAAGACCAAGTTGTATCTCACGAAAAACAACAACAGTGGCGCCGGCTATCATAATTACGGATACATTGAACAAGCGCCGCCTAACCGATTTAGTTCCGCGGGTATTTTTCAAGGCGAACAAGACAACCGGTACAAACAATATGGGCAGCCAAGAGCCCTCGACTATCCCGCGGATTAACGCTGAAAATCCCCCAAAAACGGCGACCCATGCGGTGGCTTTTGCGGCGACAGCGGCGAAACGATCTAGGGTCTTTGGCGGCAGCGATGTGGCGTTAACGGATAGTCGATCCAAGTCCCAGCTTAGAAATATACTCAATCTCGATATGGCAGATTTAGCCATCAGAGCCTCCTGAAGCAACAGTGGATTTGTTGCGACGGGTCGCTGCGATAGGGAAGGTAAACGTAAACATGCTTAAGGCCGGTGAGGACGATCAGCCAGAGTAATTCTTGGAGATGATGGCTTGCGCGACATTGGTCGGTGCCTCCGCATAACGTGCGAACTCCATGGTATAGGTCGCGCGACCTTGTGTGGCAGAGCGCAGGTCGGTCGCGTAACCGAACATCTCCGCAAGAGGCACATCAGCATCGACAATTTTACCCGCTGAACTGTCGCTCATCCCCAAAATCAATCCCCGGCGACGATTGAGATCTCCAACCACGTCGCCCATATTCATCTCAGGTGTTACAACCTCGACCTTCATGATGGGCTCAAGCAGCACAGCACCACCATCGTCAGCCAGTTTCTTGGTCGCCATGCTCGCCGCTATTTTAAACGCCATTTCATTGGAGTCGACATCGTGAAATGAACCGTCGTATAGCGTTGCCTTTAAACCGAGCAATGGGTAACCCGCAAGCACGCCGTTCTGCATCTGCTCTTCGATTCCCTTAGTCACCGCCGGAATGTACTCTCGTGGCACGCTGCCGCCTACAATGTCATTAACGAACTCGAGACCATCCGCACCCTCGTCTTCCGCGGGCTCAAACCGTATCCAGACGTGACCGTATTGACCCCGTCCACCCGATTGGCGGACGAACTTACCCTCAATTTCGGCTGTGTTGCGGATTCGCTCCCGATAGGCCACCTGGGGCTTACCAATATTGGCCTCGACACTGAACTCACGCCGCATACGATCGATAATAATATCGAGGTGCAACTCACCCATACCGGAGATGATAGTTTGACCCGTCTCCTCGTCCGTTTTGACGCGAAAGGAGGGGTCTTCTTGCGCAAGTTTGGACAATGCCAGTGACATCTTTTCTTGATCTGCTTGAGACCGAGGCTCTACCGCGACCGATATCACCGGCTCGGGAAACTCCATGCGCTCTAAAATGACGGCCTTGTGAGCGTCGCACAAGGTATCACCAGTCGTAACATCTTTAAGACCAATGGCGGCGGCAATATCACCTGCGAAAACTTCCTTGATCTCTTCTCGACTGTTGGCATGCATCTGCACCATTCGCCCTACACGCTCTTTTTTCGCCTTCACCGAATTGAATACAGCATTGCCAGATTCGAGCTTGCCCGAGTAAACCCGAAAAAATGTCAGCGTTCCGACGTAAGGGTCTGTAGCAATTTTAAAGGCCAGAGCAGAAAACGGCTGATCATCCGCCGACTCACGCGCCACGAGGGTCTCGCCGTCCAGCTCAGTGCCCTCGATGGCCTTGACCTCGGTGGGCGACGGTAAGTACTCAACCACCGCATCTAGAACCGCCTGCACACCCTTGTTTTTAAATGCGCTACCGCCCAATACTGGCACAATCTCATTGGCGAGCGTTCGGGCGCGAATGCCCTCTTTGATCTGCGACTCAGACAGCTCACCTGTCTCGAGGTAGGCATCCATCAGCTCATCGTTTGCTTCAGCAGCGATCTCAATGACGTACTCTCGCATCTCACTGCACTGGTCGACCAGGTCATCCGGGACCGGCTCGTATTCAAACGTGATACCGCGATCGTCTTCATTCCAGACAATCGCCTTGTTCTTAATCAGATCAATGACGCCGACGAACCCCTCTTCGGCACCAATTGTCATTTGAATCGGCACAGCGGTGCAGTCAAGACGATCGCGGAGCTGCTCTACAACCTGCATGAAATCTGCGCCCGCGCGGTCCATCTTGTTGATGAATACCATGCGGGGCACTTGATATTTGTTAGCCTGACGCCAGACCGTTTCGGTTTGGGGCTGAACACCCGAGGAGCCACAGAGCACAACAACTGCCGCATCAAGGACCCTGAGCGAGCGCTCTACTTCAATGGTGAAATCTACGTGCCCTGGCGTATCGATAATATTGATTCGATACTCATCGAACTGACTATCCATCCCTCGCCAAAAGCAGGTGGTGGCAGCTGATGTAATAGTAATACCGCGCTCTTGCTCCTGCTCCATCCAATCCATGGTCGCAGCGCCATCATGTACCTCACCAATTTTGTGAGACACACCGGTATAAAAAAGAACGCGTTCGGTTGTAGTGGTCTTTCCGGCATCGACGTGGGCGCAAATCCCGATGTTGCGATAGCGGTTAATCGGGGTCTTGCGGGCCACGTGGATACCTTGTCGCTGCAGTCAGCGAAATTAGAATCGGAAGTGCGAGAAGGCCTTGTTGGCTTCTGCCATGCGGTGCACGTCTTCGCGCTTCTTCACCGCATTACCTTTACCTTGAGCGGCATCGAGGATTTCTCCCGCCAAACGCTGACGCATAGACTTTTCACCGCGGTTTCGGGCGTAGTCAACCAACCAACGCATGGACAATGCGATACGGCGAGCAGGACGCACCTCTACTGGAACCTGGTAGGTAGCGCCGCCAACGCGTCGCGACTTCACCTCAACCATGGGTGCAATATTTTCTAGCGCCTCATCGAATAACTCGATGGGATCGCGCTTGGTGCGCTCTTCGACCAGAGTCAGTGCTCCGTAAACGATGGACTCTGCGACTGATTTTTTACCGCTGATCATCACGTGGTTCATGAACTTGGCGAGGGTTGTATTCCCGTACTTGGGATCGGGAATAACATCACGCTTGGCAATAACGCGTCTTCTTGGCATGTTTCTCTCTCTTCTTCAGGTGATGCAGCCACGTTCGGACTGCCCTTACTGTCACACAAAGTGACCTTATGACTGACTTTCAGCCTAATTACTTAGGTCGTTTCGCACCGTACTTTGAACGACCTTGGCGACGGTTCGCGACCCCTGAGGTATCGAGACTCCCGCGGACAGTGTGATAGCGAACACCGGGTAGATCTTTGACTCGACCACCACGGATTAGGACAACACTGTGCTCCTGAAGGTTGTGACCTTCACCACCAATGTACGAAGACACTTCAAAGCCGCTGGTTAAACGCACACGGCATACTTTGCGCAGTGCTGAGTTTGGCTTTTTTGGTGTCGTTGTATAAACACGGGTGCATACGCCCCGCCGCTGTGGACATGCCTGCAATGCGGGCACGCCACTCTTTACTACTTTACGCTTGCGCGGCTTTCGCACCAGCTGGTTGATTGTTGCCATTCGGCCTTAACTCCAAGTCGTTAAGAGCACCCACGTTGGGGTGCCATAAAAAAGAGCGCGAAGTCTAATGACGGGGCGATGCCCAGTCAAGCTCGCGCGGTTCAATTACTCTGTATCGTCACCACTGCTAACGACATTCTCTAACTCAGCCGCAAGTGCATCCGCTAGATCATCAGTCGCGCTCGCTTTCTCAAGTTCTTCTGCGAAGCTCTCCGAGAACTCCTCAGCAGACATCTGAATGCTCACGTCGCTGTCCGCTAATCGCTTGCGGCGACGCTCCTCGTGGTATGCCAAGCCTGTACCCGCTGGAATCAAGCGACCCACGATGACGTTCTCTTTCAGACCACGGAGGTAGTCTCGCTTGCCCGTCACTGCAGCTTCGGTCAGTACGCGAGTTGTTTCCTGGAATGATGCAGCAGAGATGAAGCTCTCTGTAGCCAGAGACGCCTTGGTAATACCGAGAAGCTCGCGCTCGACGGATGGCCGAACCAGACCCGCGGCATCCAAACGATCACATTCTTCTAGGTAGGCGTTCCACTCGATTTGCTCGCCCTTGATGAAGCTGGACTCGCCTGCCGATGCGACATTGGCTTTGCGCAACATCTGGCGAACAATCACCTCGATGTGCTTGTCGTTGATTTTCACGCCCTGCAGTCGATAGACCTCTTGAATCTCGTTAACAATGTACTTAGCGAGTTCAGGGATACCTTTCAAACGCAGGATATCATGTGGACTTAGCGGCCCCTCAGAAACCACCTCACCTTTCTCAACTTGCTCACCTTCGAAGACGGACAACTGGCGCCACTTCGGGATCAGCTCCTCGTAGTGATCAGACCCATCGGACAAGGTCTTACCGTCGGTTGGCGTGATCACCAGGCGACGCTTACCTTTCGTCTCCTTACCAAAGCTCACCGTGCCCGAAATTTCGGCGAGGATGGCCGGCTCTTTCGGCTTGCGCGCTTCGAATAGATCGGCAACCCGTGGCAGACCACCCGTGATATCTCGCGTTTTCGAGCCCTCTTGTGGAATACGCGCGATAATGTCACCGACTTCAACCGTGACACCGTCCTCCAAGTTCACCATGGCAGAGGCCGGTAAGAAGTAGTGTGCCGGCACATTGGTACCCGCCAGACACAACTCATTACCGGAATCGTCAACCAACGTTACTGCAGGGCGTACATCCTTACCTGCACTGGGTCGCTCGCCCGGATCCATGACCGAAATACTCGACAGACCCGTAAATTCATCGGTCTGCCGCTTGATGGTAACGCCCTCTTCCATACCGCTGAGCTTCACGATACCCGCCACTTCCGTGACGATTGGGTGTGTGTGTGGATCCCAGGTCGCCACGACATCGCCTGCAGTAACGGGAGAGTCATCACCCACCTTAATGACAGCGCCATAAGGCACTTTGTAGCGCTCACGCTCGCGACCAACGCTGTCCATAACCGATAGCTCACCGGAGCGAGACACCGCAACCAATGAACCGTCGGCACGCCCAACCACTTTCATGTTGTGCAGACGAACCGTACCGTCTGAATTGACCTGAATGTTGTCCTGAGCCGCCTGACCCGAGGCAGCACCACCGATGTGGAAGGTACGCATTGTTAGCTGCGTGCCTGGCTCCCCGATCGACTGCGCCGCTACCACGCCAATGGCTTCGCCTAAATTCACCTGGTGGCCGCGACCAAGGTCACGTCCGTAACAGGTAGAACAAATACCGTAACGTGTTTCACATGTGATGGGTGAACGAACCAAAATTTCGTCGATACCCATCTCTTCGATCTTCAGCATCCACAGTTCATCGACCAGTGTGCCAGCGGGAACCAACACCTCATCTGAACCAGGTTTGACCACATCAGCCGCGACAATTCGACCCAAAACACGGTCGGCCAGAGACTCGATGATGTCGCCACCGTCGATGACCGGTGTCATCAGCAGACCACGTTCAGTGCCGCAATCTTGCTCGACCACAACGACATCCTGAGCGACATCCACAAGCCGACGCGTCAGGTAGCCCGAGTTAGCAGTCTTGAGTGCCGTATCGGCCAATCCCTTTCGAGCGCCGTGGGTTGAGATGAAGTACTGCAGTACGTTCAGACCTTCCCGGAAGTTGGCTGTGATCGGCGTCTCGATGATTGAGCCATCTGGCTTGGCCATGAGACCACGCATACCAGCCAGCTGACGAATCTGGGCGGGTGAACCTCGCGCGCCTGAGTCCGCATACATGAACACAGAGTTGAAGGAATCCTGCTGCTCTTCCTCGCCGTCCCGGTTAATCACCGTTTCGGTTGACAGGTTGGTCATCATTGCCTTGGCAACTTGCTCGTTAGTTCGCGACCAAATATCGATCACTTTGTTGTACTTTTCGCCCTGAGTTACCAAACCTGCACCATACTGGCGCTCAATCTCCACAACCTCAGCTTCCGCACGGTCGATGAGCTCCGTCTTCGCATCGGGGATTACGAAATCGTTAACACCGATGGAGGATCCGGATTTCGTAGAATACTCGTAACCCGTGTACATCAACTGGTCAGCAAAAATACAGGTTTGCTTAAGGCCTACTGCGCGATAGCACTGGTTGATAACTTTCGAGATCGCTTTCTTAACCATCGTTCGATTGATTAAGTCATAGGACAAACCATCAGGCACAATATTCCAAAGCAGAGCACGACCCACAGTAGTGTCCACAATTCGGGTGCGGGCTACTGCAGCAGCGCCATAATCGATAACTTCCTCATGGATTCGGACTTTTACTCGCGCCTGCAAATCGACAGCGCCGCTTGCATAGGCACGCGATACCTCTTTCGTGTCCGCAAAGACCATGCCCTCGCCCGTAGCGTTAATACGCTCGCGAGTCATGTAATAAAGTCCCAGCACCACATCCTGCGACGGCACGATGATCGGATCACCCGATGCCGGTGACAAGATGTTGTTAGTGGACATCATCAACGCACGCGCTTCGAGCTGTGCTTCCAGCGTGAGCGGTACGTGAACCGCCATTTGGTCGCCATCGAAGTCCGCGTTGTAAGCCGCACACACGAGCGGGTGTAACTGAATCGCTTTGCCTTCAATCAACACAGGCTCGAACGCCTGAATGCCTAGGCGGTGCAGGGTCGGTGCTCGGTTCAGGAGCACTGGGTGCTCACGAATCACATCCGCAAGGATATCCCAGACTTCGGGCGGCTCACGCTCAACCATTTTCTTAGCGGCCTTGATGGTGCTCGCAAGACCGCGGTGCTCAAGCTTTCCAAAGATAAATGGCTTGAACAGCTCCAGCGCCATTTTCTTTGGCAAACCACACTGATGAAGTCTGAGTGTTGGACCCGTTACGATCACCGATCGTCCCGAGTAATCAACCCGCTTACCCAGCAGATTCTGACGGAATCGACCCTGCTTGCCCTTGATCATATCGGCAAGTGACTTCAGCGGGCGCTTGTTGGAACCGGTAATAGCGCGGCCACGACGGCCGTTATCCAGCAAGGCATCGACCGATTCCTGAAGCATGCGCTTTTCATTTCGAACAATGATGTCGGGCGCGTTCAGATCCAACAACCGCTTCAGTCGGTTGTTTCGGTTTATCACTCTGCGGTAGAGGTCGTTGAGATCTGAGGTTGCGAATCGTCCGCCTTCCAATGGTACGAGCGGACGCAGATCCGGTGGCAATACTGGCAAGACGCTCAGCACCATCCATTCTGGACGGTTGCCTGACTTATCGAAGGCTTCCATTAACTTAAGGCGCTTAGACAGTTTCTTGATCTTGGTCTCAGAGTTTGTCTGAGGAATTTCCTCGCGCAAGCGTTCGATTTCGCTCTTCAAATCAAGCTGAATCATTAACTGCTGGATGGCCTCAGCACCCATCTTGGCGGTGAATTCGTCCCCGAATTCTTCCATAGCCTCAAAGTATTGCTCGTCATTCAGCAACTGACCGTGGTCCAGCGTAGACAAGCCTGGATCAGTCACCACATAGGACTCGAAATATAGGATGCGCTCGATATCACGCAATGTCATATCCAACAGAAGACCGATCCGCGAGGGTAGCGACTTCAGAAACCAAATATGCGCGACAGGGCTGGCAAGCTCGATGTGACCCATGCGCTCGCGGCGAACCTTTGCAAGTGCCACTTCAACACCACACTTCTCGCAAATCACGCCGCGGTGCTTGAGTCGCTTGTACTTACCGCACAGACACTCGTAATCTTTAACTGGGCCAAAAATTTTGGCACAGAAAAGACCATCACGCTCAGGCTTAAACGTCCGGTAGTTAATGGTCTCTGGCTTCTTCACTTCGCCATAAGACCAAGAGCGGATCATCTCTGGTGAGGCGAGGCCGATTCGGATCGCGTCAAAATCTTCGGTCTTGTCGCGGTTCAATAGGTTTAGTAAATCTTTCACGTGGTCTCTCCCCTCAGAAGCCTGATGACTCGGACTCGAGATCGATGTCGATACCGAGCGAGCGGATTTCTTTGATCAGAACATTAAAGGATTCGGGCATACCCGGATCCATGCTGTGATCCCCATCGACGATGTTCTTGTACATCTTCGTTCGACCAGCGACGTCGTCCGACTTAACGGTGAGCATCTCCTGCAGTGTGTGTGCAGCGCCATAAGCTTCAAGCGCCCACACCTCCATTTCACCGAATCGCTGACCGCCGAATTGCGCTTTACCACCCAGTGGTTGCTGCGTGACCAAGCTATAAGATCCGGTCGAGCGGGCGTGCATCTTGTCGTCAACCAAGTGATTGAGTTTCAACATGTACATGTACCCGACGGTTACCGGCCTATCAAACTCATCGCCACTTCGTCCGTCGCGGAGCATAAGCTGACCGCTATCGGGTAGGTCTGCCATTCGAAGCAGCGCCTTGATACTGTCCTCGCTAGCGCCGTCAAATACAGGAGTCGCCATCGGCACGCCCGCTCTGAGGTTTTGAGCCATAGCCACCAACTCGTCATCAGACAGACTATCGATGTCAGCATCACGGCGCTTATCGCTAGTGTGCGCATATATCTTCTTCAGGAACTCACGCAGCTTAGCCACTTTAACCTGCTGATCGAGCATCTCATTGATCTTGACCCCCAATCCTCGCGCTGCCATACCGAGGTGAGTCTCTAGTATCTGACCCACGTTCATTCGCGACGGCACACCTAACGGGTTAAGCACAATATCAATAGGCTCACCGTTTTCGTCATAAGGCATGTCCTCAACCGGCATAATGACTGAGATCACACCCTTGTTACCGTGACGTCCAGCCATTTTATCGCCAGGCTGAATACGTCGCTTGACGGCAAGGTAGACCTTCACAATTTTCAGAACACCTGGCGCCAAGTCATCGCCACTTTGTAGCTTTTCCTTCTTGGCTTCAAAGCGCTCTTCGAGCAACTGGTTCTGCTCTTCGAGTAAGCGCTGTGCAGACGCTATCTGGTTATTCAACTCAGCATCAGAGAACTTCAGCTTGAACCACTGCTCGCGATCAAGGCCCGCCAGTGTATCGGCATCTAGCTTGGTGCCTTTAGACAGGCCACCACCCGAGACAGTGGTTTGACCGTCTAGCATCCCCGCGAGACGCGCAAATGTTGCCTCCTCGTAGATACGCAGCTCTTCTTTTAAATCTTTACGGTAGTCAGCCAACTGCGACGCTTCGATTTGCTTGGCGCGCGTGTCCTTTTCTAGACCGTCACGAGTAAAGACCTGAACGTCAATTACTGTACCCTTATAGCTAGAGGGAACGCGCAGTGATGTATCTTTCACATCCGATGCTTTTTCACCAAAGATCGCACGCAGCAGCTTTTCCTCAGGCGTCAGCTGAGTTTCACCTTTCGGTGTCACCTTGCCGACCAGAATATCACCGGCATCCACCTCGGCGCCGATATAAACGATCCCGGACTCATCGAGCTTGCTCAACGCACCCTCGCCCACATTAGGAATATCCGCAGATATCTCTTCAGTGCCCAGCTTCGTGTCACGGGCAATACAGGTCAGTTCCTGAATATGGATGGTCGTTAGGCGGTCCTCCTCGACGACTCGCTCTGAGACCAGAATAGAATCTTCGAAGTTGTATCCGTTCCAGGGCATAAATGCGATTCGCATATTTTGACCTAACGCCAATTCACCCAAGTCAACCGAAGGGCCATCAGCAAGGATGTCACCGCGAGCCACACTGTCGCCGGGACTCACAATGGGTCGCTGGTTGACGCAGGTGTTCTGGTTTGAGCGCTTGTACTTAGTCAGGTTGTAAATATCGACCGGCGATTCATCCTGACCCACCTCGTCTGGATTAACGCGAACAACAATGCGAGAGGCATCCACTGAGTCGACAACCCCGCCGCGGAAAGCCACCTCACAGACACCTGAATCACGCGCGACATAGCGCTCCATACCCGTACCAACGAGAGGCGCCTGCGCCTTCAATGTTGGAACAGCTTGCCGTTGCATATTCGAGCCCATGAGTGCGCGGTTCGCGTCATCGTGCTCGAGAAATGGAATCAGCGCCGCAGCAATGGAGACCACCTGCTTTGGCGAGACGTCCATAAAATCGACTTCCGACGCTGGCTTGACCGTAAATTCGTTCAAGGTCCGCACGTTGATCAGCTCGTCAACAAAACGATTGTTCTTATCCAAGCTCGCTGAGGCCTGAGCAATTACATGCTTAGACTCGTTGATGGCCGACAGGTATTCAATGTCATCAGTTACGACGCCGTCGACAACCTTGCGGTAAGGAGACTCAAGGAAGCCGTACTCGTTCGTTCGCGCATACGCCGCAAGCGAATTGATCAATCCAATATTCGGCCCTTCCGGTGTCTCAATTGGACACACGCGGCCGTAGTGCGTTGGGTGTACGTCCCGAACTTCAAAGCCCGCGCGTTCACGGGTAAGACCGCCTGGGCCCAAGGCCGATACACGACGCTTGTGCGTAACCTCAGACAAAGGATTGTTCTGATCCATAAACTGCGACAGCTGGCTCGAGCCGAAAAACTCTTTAACAGCTGCAGACACCGGCTTGGCGTTAATCAAGTCCTGCGGCATGAGACCTTCGCTCTCAGCCATAGACAGTCGCTCTTTAACAGCTCGCTCGACGCGAACCAGACCCACACGGAATTGATTTTCAGCCATCTCTCCAACAGAGCGGATTCGACGGTTACCCAAGTGATCGATATCGTCGACAATGCCCTTGCCGTTTCGGATATCCACCAACGCTGTCAGCGCAGCCACGATATCCTCTTTATCGAGCGTGCCACTGCCGGTCACTTCATCTCGCCCTAGTCGGCGATTGAACTTCATCCGGCCAACGGCAGACAGATCGTATCGATCAGCTGAGAAAAACATGTTTTGAAATAAATTCTCTGCAGACTCTTTGGTCGGTGGCTCGCCCGGTCGCATCATTCGGTAGATCTCGACCAGTGCCTCCAGCGCTGTTCGTGTGCTATCGCCCGCTAACGTGTCTGAAATAAACGGGCCGCAGTCGATTTCATTCGTGTAGATCGTCTCGACCGTGGAAATGCCCTTGTCACGGAACGCATGCAATACTTCTTCCGTAATCTCGCCGTTAGCCTCGAGCAAGACCTCGCCACTTGCAGTATCAATAATGGCCTTGGCAACGCGTCGGCCCAACAGATATTCGTCGGGAACGGACAGCACCTCGACATTTGCTTTTTCTAGCTGACGAATATGACGCGCTGTGATTCGACGCCCACTTTCGACAATCACGGTGTCGCCGGCCATGATGTCAAACGCCGCCATATCACCCTGCAAACGCTTTGGCACCAGCGCCATGGACGCCATATTGTCGTCGACTAGCTCAAAGGTAGTATTTTCGTAGAACATCTCAAGAATGTCCTCCGATTCGTATCCCAGTGCGCGGAGTAGGACCGTCGCCGGCAGTTTGCGACGCCGATCTATCCGAGCAAATACTTGATCCTTGGGATCAAATTCGAAATCGAGCCAAGAGCCGCGATAGGGAATGATACGGGCGCTGTAGAGCAGCTTGCCGCTAGAGTGCGTTTTGCCTCGATCATGATCGAAGAACACACCGGGAGAGCGATGAAGCTGCGAAACAATAACGCGCTCGGTCCCGTTAATGACGAAGGTGCCATTGCCGGTCATGAGCGGAATTTCACCCATGTAGACGTCCTGCTCCTTGATATCCTTAATGGACTTCGAGCTCGCCTCTTTGTCATAAATAATCAATCTGACTTTGACTCGCAGTGCGCAGGCATAGGTCGTGCCGCGCAATACACACTCGTCAACATCAAAAACCGGTTTGCCCAGAGCGTAATCAACGTACTCTAACGCGGCACTACCACTGTAACTTGCAATCGGGAAAACAGAGCGAAAAGCTGCATGCAGACCGTAGTCGCCGCGCTCATCAACCGGAGTTCCGGACTGTGTAAACTTACGATAAGAATCCAGCTGGATTGCCAGCAGGTAGGGGATATCCATCACTCCGGGCATCGAACCGAAATCTTTCCGAAGGCGTTTCTTCTCTGTAAACGAGTAAGTCATTGATACTCCTCAACGAATATCGTTGGCCTAGGCCAACACTAATGGCGCTGCGCCATACATAACCGGTCGCGACAACCGGAAAAAGGCCGGTGCGCATTGCGCACCAGCCCGGACCTGCAAATAGTGATTCCGAAAGGGATCACTTAACCTCGACGGAACCGCCAGCTTCTTCGATCTGCGACTTGATGTCCTCAGCGTCGTCTTTGCTGACGCCTTCTTTGATGGGTGATGGAGCGCCATCAACCAAGCCTTTCGCTTCTTTAAGGCCCAGACCCGTGATCGCACGAACTGCTTTGATCACGTTCACTTTCTTCTCGCCCGATGATGTCAGAACGACGTCAAATTCAGTCTGCTCAGCTGCTGCTGCGCCACCTGCGTCGCCACCCGCTGCCGGGGCTGCTACTGCTACTGCAGCAGCGGCTGAAACGCCAAACTTCTCTTCCATCGCTTCTACAAGTGCAACGATGTCCATTACGCTCATGTCTGAGATTGCATCGAGGATGTCTTCTTTTGAAATAGCCATGTGTCTTTCTCCTAAAATGTGTAGTCGAGCACTCGCTTACGCGGACTGCTCCTTTTGATCACGAACCGCCGCCAACGTACGAACTAGCTTGCTTGGCACTTCGTTCATAGTACGAACAAGCTTGCCGACAGGCGCTTGCATCACGCTCATCAACGTCGCGAGTGCTTGCTCTCTGGTTGGTAACTTCGCCAACACATCAAGCTGATCTGCACCCAGCAACTTACCGCTAACAGACAACGCTTTGACTTCGAAATCGCTATTTTCTTTAGCAAAATCTTTAAACAACCGAGCCGCTGCACCGGGATCTTCCATTGAAAATCCAAAGATGGACGGACCCACCAACGTGTCAGTGACACATTCGTAGTCAGTACCTTCCAATGCACGCTTTGCGAGTGTGTTGCGAACAACACGCAAACTAATTTGATTCTCGCGAGCGGTGGCGCGGAGAGCCGTCATGTCATTCGATGCAACGCCACGGGCGTCAGCAACAACGAGTGACAACGCACTGGCTGCTGTCTCGTTGACTTCAGCGACGATCGCTTTCTTCTCTTCGAGTCCAATTGCCACGGATCTACTCCTATGGTTTATATCAAGGCCATAAAACAACTATGACCGCCCTAGGTGAACGGATTCACCATCTGCGTAGGTCGAACACTACCGGCTTCTCATTAAGGAGACTCTGCTCCGCCTACGGTCTTTGACAGTCCCGCGTCCTGCTTAGGGCGTCGCCCACACACTCTGCTTAAGACTTCAAAGTGAAGTGCTCAATTACCGCACTCCAGCCTCGTCAAACAGCGACGAGATTGCCCCGAGCAACGCCCGGGACAGATTCTTTACTCATTAAAACTCGATTATGCTGTGATCGATGGTTACACCGGGACCCATGGTGGTCGACAGCGTGACTTTACGAAAGTAGATGCCTTTCGCGGCGGCTGGCTTGGCTTTTTTAAGATCGGCCAGCACCGCCACTAGGTTGCCTTCGATAGCACCAGGATCGAAGCTAATCTTCCCGATACCGCCATGAATAATGCCATTCTTATCAGTACGGAATCGTATCTGGCCCGCCTTCGCATTCTGCACAGCAGCCGTTATATCTGGTGTAACCGTACCCGTTTTCGGGTTTGGCATCAGACCGCGCGGACCGAGGACCTGCCCCAGTTGACCCACAACGCGCATCGCATCGGGTGAGGCGATGACGACATCGAAATCCATCATGCCAGCCTTAACTTGATCGGCCAGATCTTCCATACCAATAAAGTCAGCACCCGCTTCCTTCGCCTTTTCTGCATTGTCACCCTGAGTAAATACGGCGACGCGAACGTCCGATCCAGTGCCATGCGGCAGAGTTGTCGCACCGCGCACACCCTGATCAGATTTCCGAGCGTCGATGCCCAAATTGACCGCCAACTCTACTGATTCATTGAATTTAGCCGTCGCTGTCTCCTTGAGAATGGCAATCGCCTCGTCCAATGGATAGCTTTTGTTCGCGTCAACACGTTCGCGGAAGGCTCTTACACGCTTTGATAACTTAGCCATCTTAAACAACCCCCTCTGTATCAATTCCAGCAGCGCGTGCGCTACCCGCAATGGTGCGAACAGCCGCGTCCATATCAGAGGCCGTAAGATCTGGCCATTTTTGAGTAGCGACTTCCTCTAACTGCGCTCGGGTAACCTTCGCTACCTTCTCGGTGTTAGGTCG
This sequence comes from uncultured Alteromonadaceae bacterium, assembly GCA_913064725.1. Classification (GTDB taxonomy): domain Bacteria; phylum Pseudomonadota; class Gammaproteobacteria; order Pseudomonadales; family Halieaceae; genus Luminiphilus. The sequence continues at coordinate 19,976 of CAJYAI010000049.1, forward strand.
ACCCGATCCACTTTTGATACCCGCAATCTTCTTCAACAATACCGAAGCTGGGGGCGTCTTTTTAATAAACGTGAAAGACTTATCACTGTAGACCGTAATGACCACTGGGATCGGCAACCCAGGCTCCAAGCCTTGAGTTTCTGCGTTAAACGCCTTGCAGAACTCCATAATGTTGACACCCTTTTGGCCCAGAGCGGGACCAACGGGCGGCGAGGGATTAGCCTGCCCGGCAGGGATTTGCAGCTTAATGTAGCCGTCAATTTTCTTTGCCATGATGATAACTCCTGGGTGCAAACGCCGTTGTAGTCAAACTACGCGGGCTCCCCAACTAAGGCCGCTAAGCGGCGTTTACTTTCACCGCTTTCGCGGCAACTGCGATCAGCCCT
>CAJYAI010000050.1 GCA_913064725.1 uncultured Alteromonadaceae bacterium
TGGCGGCAACTTGGCTGATGCTTGCAAAGCCGGTAAGCGCGTTTTACTGAGTGCCTTAGTGCCGTAGTTAGACGACACCGCACACGCGGCTGTTATAGACATCTCGCTTTACTACGTTTGGGTTCTCATATCTCGAGCGGGCTACTACAAGGGCAGTGGCAGTGGCACTAACTCCCCCACAGCAGTTTCTGCTGGAGTTTGTCAGCGCGCTATAACAGTTTGCGGTGAAAACTGCTCGCATTGTATCTGGTTATGCGGCAGCCACTCCCTATACTTATTGGACTTACGAGTAATAGCGGAGCGAGCGTAATCCGTTAATCGTTTTAAATCTTGGTTTATTGATAACAGTGGTCAACACGTTGCTCAACACTCCGTAGACATTGAGAAATCTGTTAATTCATAAAGTGTTGATTTTATGAATATTTTTTTTCAAAGACTTGTACGCTTTTTCATCCCGAACGCGAGCAAACGCCAACCCGTTTTCTAGCAAGTTACTTAAGCTGGCACCGGCCCAAGAGGGCTATCGCACTGATCCGATAGCAGTAGTTACCCGCCAGATACATGAGTAGGTGATAATTAAAAATGACTTTCCCATCCCACCTTATTTCCTCCTGTTCTTGGTCTCTTAGCCTACTTTTTCCCCAAAACTCAGATGCTCACGGGAACTCCCATTACTGATTAACAAGAGTTTAAGTCTCGTTACCGCGATTGCCCTAGACCGACAAGCATAATTCGCTGGCTAATAAATTGACCCGTAAAGAGTGACACTTACAGGCGCCACAAACATCGCTCTCGGCATATGGCTAAAACGTCAGCCAAATTTGACTGCCACGACGAGAAACTGGACGTAACACTGACTGCGCTGATGATCTTGCTTAGAGCTCGTAGGTTATTAGGATGCGGACGGTCTCGCCCTCGGTGAATACAGGATTCGCAAAATCGAAATTAATAACGCCATCGTCTTCCGTGTAGGTGCTTTGGCCCAAAAACTCTGTCGAATCAGCGACTAGATTGTTATTTTCATCTAGGTGCACCTTCACCAACCCAATATCTCTTACATCATCGAGTTCGCCTGTCGCCATGATCGATATCCCATCAAGTCGCCCATCGATATCACCAAACAAATCAAAGGCGAGCACTGCACTATCTCCATCACCCGCGCGGAAATTTACTTTATCGAGATCCACTGCAACCACTTCCATAGAGGGGGATGAACTTGTTGAATCCGAGAACAATTCCCAAATGATTTGATTTGGAGTTTTACCCTCGATCTCGGCAGAAAACCAAGAGTGGCCTGCCGGCTTATCGAATTCGGTGTTGATCACATACAGGTTGACCTCCGTGCCCTCTCTTCCTCCAACATGGCGCTCCAAGGTCACGTCACCACCATTTAATACTGATGAAATTTGGGAGCCCTCCGGCATCTGATTTTGCTCGACCCAAAAATCTATGGAGCTGTAAACAGATGGAAAGTCCCCACTCCCATCAAGAGGGATTACGGAGTCGTCGCTTCCATGAAAATGAAGGATCGACTTCGATATCGAGTCATCGCATACACCATCGAGCCTAACTCCAGACATGATTGCCACGGAGTCAAAAATATCTGCCGCTGTGCACGCCAAGTCGTATGCCATCATCCCCCCATTTGAAAATCCAACAGCAAACGTTTTTTCAATATCTATTTGTAGCTTATTGGCAACATCAGAAACGAGGCGCCGAGCAAACATAACATCGTTAATTGCTATATCCGGCCCAACGTCGCCTGGCTCCCAGTAAGGATCACCTTTCTCTCGAATCATCGCTTGGGGATAGGCAACTAAAAAGCCCTCGTCATCAGCTAGATTATTCAGCCCGTAAAAGTTTCCTATGTTCTCGGCATAAGCGTTGGCACAGTCACCATAGCCATGAAAATTAATTACCAGCGCTGAAGGGGTATCCGGCGATTCGAGGGTCGAAGGGTATAGAATGTATTCTCTTCCTACTCCATTCTCCTCGATTCTTTGATACCCCTCGGTGTTTTGATTATTGCAAAACGTTGGCTCAGCAACCTGCGCAGACGTTACCTGCATGTTTATGAGGAATGCATTGAACGAAAAAAAAAGCGTCAGGTACCTGTGAAGAGACAATTTCATTCGCAACTCTCCTGTTCAAATCGCATGCGTTTCACAACTATAGACGGTCAGGGCGCCTCACGGATTCTGTCGATAAATTTTTACGTTGTAGTAAATTGCACGCTATCGCATTTATCCGATAGCCATGGGTGAGGGGGAGCGCAGTTCATGCGTCATCCCTTTACCACCAACCCTGGATTATGTTGCGCCAAATAAATGGACGCAGCTCTCACAAACCATAAAAGCGTCAAGGCTGTTCCCATCGCCAAACCAATCCAATAACCAAGAACATTGTATTGCCAAGACAGCAAGTAACCTATGGGCATAGCAACTAACCAAAGGCCCGCGACGCGACCCAAGAAGACAGTCCTCGTCTGCTCTATGCCCACCAAGAAACCTTGGCCCGCTAATGTCACGTCGTCCAGCAACTTCAGAAATAAAAGGCAGTAACATATCTGAAGCCAAATCGTCTCTGCGGCGCCATCGATGGAATAGGCAGCTGCAATCTCTTCACCCAAAAATAGAAACGCCAATAGCATTGGGGAAGATGCTAAGAGCATTACCTGGGTCGATGTCCTGCGCACTGACTTCATACCCGCCATGTCTCCAGCCCCCCATGTTTGGCCGACTAAGATAGAGGTTGCACCCATAAAACCTAATGAAAAAACGTGGCTTAAAAAAAGTACATTGTGAGCAACATTGTGGGCGGCTAATTGCTCTGCCCCCATAGACGCTACGAACACAACTAATAAGGCCACATATAAATAAAGCGAACCCTCGTTAAATCCTATGGGCAGACCAACTCTAAAGATACGGCGGAAGTAAGGCATGTCGTGGGATCTGGTGAGACTCGCGAACGTAATCGACTGAAAGTCCGACTGAAACAACAATAAAACCGACAAGAGACATTTAGCTAAAATCGCGGCTAAAAACGAATACGCAATCCCTGCGGATCCCATTGCGACAAATCCACCATTGCCATAAACAAATAACCAAATGGCAAGCAGCATAGTAAGGAACGCAATCACATTTATCGCCGCAGGCCAAAATGTTCGTCCCGCGCCGTTGGAAATCGCTATCACTGTGAACGCTAAAAGTTCGAGCGGAATAATCCAGATTAGAATTCGAAGGTATTGCTCCACCAAAGACGAAATATCTGGCGACGTCGATATGACAGGAAGGAGTAATTCAAGAAGTTTGAGTGCAACCACGGCCATGATTGATAGCAGTAATGCTACGAACAAAGCACTTCTAAGCAAGGAAGATAACTCGGATGCTAAATCTCCAGCCCCTTTTAAATTCGCCGTAATGGGAATAATGGCACCTAGAAGAGCAAATAGCGCGATGACAGTGGAAATCAGTAACGTCGTTGCAAATCCAAAGGCCGCTAACTCTTCTGTCGAGAAACTGCCGGCGACCATCATTGCCACTGTATGCATTCCGATATCGCAGGCGTAAAGCAGTGTCAGCGGTGCTCCGAGCTTTATTAAGTTGATTGCTACCGGCCTCGAAAAATACAAGTTATCTCTCTTACAGTTGTTTACAGGAGCAAAGCCCAACAAAGCAGCAAATTCCTGTTTCGAGATCTTCGGCAGCCGGGTGTCTATTTTAAAAAGTCGAACACCTGATTGCATCCGTGTTTGTAGTACTCATGAAGACAGTGCTTTCTGTCAACAAATCATGCAAGTGAAAACACTGTTTTGAACCCACAGATTCAAGCAAATTAAATAGCCAAAACTAACGTACCAACATCCCCAAGGCCCCGGGGGGGCTTTCGCATTGATGAGTCAGCAGTAGTTACCCGCCAGACACATCAGAAGCTAATTTGAAAAAAGTAGCTCTGTACAACAAGGCCCTGGTCACTTTAGCAAAGCTGGTACGGCCTTCAGGGTTGGGCCGTTGGCTTTTGAAAAATAAGCACATGTTGCTGAGGCAAGTAGCTTTCTGTCTTGATCCAATCGAGGCCAATAGCGGCCATTTCTTGCTTCACCTGCAACTCACTCATCTTGTGTAGCCGCTTGATAGGAACGCGTCGGTCTTCTGCTCGGTACTCCACAAGCACAAGTCGCCCGCCTGGCTTCAAGGACTCTTTCAGACGTTCGCCCATCTCTCTGGGAAACGAGAACTCGTGGTAGGCATCCACGATGAAAGCCAGGTCAATCTCCTTGGCGGGTAGCTTCGGGTCATCCTCCTCGCCCAGAACGGTCTCCACATTGGCGACATTTTCCAGCGCTTTCCGCCGCTCTACGCGGGCCAACATCTCGGGTTGAATATCAACCGAGAATACTTTCCCTCGAGGCACCCGCTGTGCAACAGGAAATGTGAAATAACCCGTGCCGGCGCCAATGTCTGCGACCACGAAATCATCTGAAAGACTGAGCCCGGCGATCAAAAGGTCTGTTCGCTCCTGACGCTCCCGCTCTGGGCGCTCAAGCCAGCCAGCGCCCAGATGACCCATAACATGGGAAATCTCTCTTCCCATGTAAAACTTACCTATTCCGTCACGGCTAGGCAGACCGGTGGTGTAATGCGAATTTTCGAGGTCGGCGTCCGCTCTGACAACACACGCACCAAAAGCCAGGCATAGATAGAGCATCCACCGTACTATTAGCATTTTACCTCCAAGCTTTACGTGTTATCCCGATGATAGCAAAAGCGCAGTGAGAACCTATTGGCCAGATACACCCCCCGGATGGGGGCTATCGTATTTGTCCGATAGCAGTGGTTATCTGCCGATACATCAAAAGCCAATTTGGCAATAGTAGGTTTGCATAGGCATGGTTATTGCCTGGGGTTTCGATTAGTCCTCTCGTGAGCTTGCTTATGCAAAAATACTGTCACCTAAGGTTTATGCTGGCGTCATACTTTGTCACTAACGTTAGAAGCCTCAAGTAGTCAGACCGAGGAAGTCCAAATGAAAAGTGCAGTGGTTTCAGTGTTAGCGCTAGCTAGTTTGTTTTCAGGCAATTCTGTTTACGCACAAGAGAGCAGTGAATGCGACGGCGTAATTTCTATCCTAAGAATTTCAAATTACGTAAAAACTGGGACCGAAGAAGGCCTCAAAGAAGCGTCTGAAAAGCATGACGCATGGTATAAATCTCATGGGGTAACAGAAAACAAACAAGTCGTGATACCGATACTCCAATACAACGAAGACAGTGATAGCTTCCTAAGGGACTCCGGAAGTGTTGCAACGCTCCACCTTAACTCTGCCGTCAGCACTGCTGCTAGAGAGCAACAAGGCGACTTGATGTGGAATGAATTTATTACGCTTTACAACGAGAATACTGAGGTGGCTGAGAGCATGTTTGTTTGCCTCCCAGAATCACTATTTTCAAGCCAGTAGGTCAGTAATTTTCAAATGCGCCAAATTAAGCGACGGCGACCAAGATGCCTGCCATCTTGTAGCCAGCAGAGTTTTAGGCTGATATAAAAACTGACAGCTATACTCGCGATCAGATTGCTGAGTCAGGCTTTGTAGTGAAGACGTTACTCATACGTGACACAAGCGCAATATTAGCCTGAGTAAACGGTCCATACGTGGCGGTTAGGGACTTGTTTTACTTCTGCCCCGGGGCGCTTTTCGATCCCGATAAAGCGATGGTGGTGCCAACTAGATGGTGGTGCCACCTAAATGTAAAGCGCACCAAAAACTTTAAGTCCTGACATGGAGATCATTAAATGAAAACCTTTTTCTTAACAGTCTTATTTCTGGGTTTTTGCAGTACATCTTTTGCAGATGACCATATGGCCAGCTCTAGCGAATCTGAAGTTTTAGAGGCTCTGTCCGCCTATATGGAGGCTCGCAATACAAGAGATTTCACGACGGTGATTGCGCTCTCAAGCAAATCTGGAACGTTAGATACAAATTCTGATGGTAGTTTTCATAAACCGCTTGCAGAGCAAACCATCGAAAATTGGGAGAAAAGTGGTCAAGCCTTCACACGTTATTTTTATCCGGAAGCAACCGCCCTTTCTGATGACGTAGTGCATGTCCGTTTTTATTCCGAAGGCATGGTAGGTCCAGAGGGCAACATGAGTGACTACAGAACACGAGTTACTATGAATTGGGTAAAAGAAGATGGAAGCTGGGTATTACGAACTGCTCATTATTCGCCTGCCAATTTTGGAGGCGTACATAAGGCCCAAGCGTCTGATTTTGATGATTAATTAACAGTTCAAGGTACAAGAGCGCCTCTGGACGCTTTTTTTTGGTGACTACAGGGCCGCGATCACTGCCGGACAACTGCTGTTAGTTCTGGGCCCAAGCGATGGTCGGCAAAAAAATACCCGACTTCGAACCCGCTAACTTCTTTGCCAAAGTCCCCGTGAACCGTTGCTTTTCACCGGTCATTTGCACAGATTTAGAGAAAATTGCCGGCGTTATGCGGCATCAAAGTAATGGCGGAGCGGACGGGACTCGAACCCGCGACCCCCGGCGTGACAGGCCGGTATTCTAACCAACTGAACTACCGCTCCAGGTAGAGGACACGTGAGGTGTCTGTTGCGTGCTTTCCAATTCTTCTAAAAAATTGGTGGGTGATGACGGGATCGAACCGCCGACCCTCTGCTTGTAAGGCAGATGCTCTCCCAGCTGAGCTAATCACCCCTGAAAGAACCGGCGATTATAGAGACGCCTGCTTGTGTGTCAATTCCATTTCCTCAATAAGTCGGCATTTTTCTTCTATACCTGACGACCCCTAAACAACTTGTGTACACTCCGCGTTTTACTGATCTGCGTGAGCCACGACTTTGGAACTGTATACAGACTTTCGCTTTGAAGCGGCTCACCGGCTGCCGTTCGTCCCGCAGGGCCACCCTTGTGAACGACTGCACGGTCACTCGTATTTTGTCCGACTAACTATCAGCGGTGAGGTAGACCCCGACACGGGTTGGGTCATGGACTTCGACGACATCAACATGGCGTTCAATCCACTTCTTACACAGCTAGACCACTACTATCTCAATGAGGTGCCGGGCCTAGAAAACCCGACCAGCGAAAACCTCGCGAAGTGGATATGGGACCGGCTTAAACCCGTACTTTTGATGCTAACAGCAGTTGAAATCCAAGAAACCTGCACGGTTGGCTGCATCTACCGCGGTGAGTGAACACACCACCGAAGACGGTAAGCATGTCATTTAGCAATAAAAAATCTTTCATTTTTTTGCCTATACCCCTTGACTCACCAAAAAAAGATATGCACAAAACGCCGGTGTAACCAGAATGTAACGAACTTAGTGGGGACAGTCTTTAAACAACTTAACAAAGACCACTTAAGTATTTGATTTTTATAATTAATAATGGATTGGTTAAAATTTGACCAATATGATTAAGACCCCTTAGCCAAAGGGGTTTGGAATCGAACAAACAAATTACCCACCAAACTATCCACAGGTTTTGTGGACACTTTTGACGAAAATCTGCCGCACTTTTATGGTGCGAAATGACGTCTTACCATGGTTAGCACAGTTTCTGTCTGCTCTTGGTGCAACCAATGCCCTGCATTTTTAACAGTTATCACACTGAGGGCGCTAAATAGGGGGGCAAGTTCGCGATTTGCTGTGTTGGGAACGTAATTCGAATCGGCGCCGCGGAGAATTAGCACAGGCACCTCACTTGGAATGACGGCGTCATCTGGTAGATATAAACCGCCCAAAAAATTAGCGTAAGCGGCCTCAAGTCCAGACACATTAAAACGCCATTCAATAAGCCCCTCCTCATTCCGAAACACACTTGTTAATAAAAAATCGACCGTGTCTGATTCCCGTATCAAGCCCATAAGGATATGGCGTGCCTGCTGACGCGAACTCACGGCGGCAACACTGACGGCATGTAGCCCCTCGAATATGTGATCGTGTCTGCGCTCTGTGTAGGCCACCGGGATAATATCCAAAACGACGAGACGCTGTATTAACTCCGGCCGCAACACCGCTAGCTGCATTGCCACCTTTCCACCCAGAGAGTGGCCAATCATGAAAGCTTGAGATAACGCCTCTGAATCCATCCACTCAGCGATACGCTCTGCATAGGCCTCAATGGATGCTGATGCGAGCCACGCCGAGCGGCCATGATCCGGCAGATCGACGCTGAACACGCGAAATGAATCAATGAGCCCTCGTGCAATCTGACCCAAATTATTACCAGAGCCAAAGAGACCATGTAATAAAACGACCGCTTTATCTCCTGAGCCAGCTGACTTGACCTTTAAAAGCTCTGCCACTGGAGAGGCTCCTTTGTTAGGATCGCACAACATTTTTAGATCTGCGTTCGTTTGGGGGATTCATGTTTAAGACACGCAAGCCTGCTTTAAGTTTCTATAGTATCGCTGTGCTCACCTGCATTGCACTGATAAATGGGTGCGCCACGGGTAGCGTGAGCGGCTCAGGTTATAACCCTACTACACTCACCAACCAAATCGACCAAGCGGCCATCGATGACGCCAATATCAAGCGAGTCGTCATCGCCGATATTAATCTCGGCACCCCATCTCGGAAATATTTACAAAAACGAGAGAAAGATGTCGACCTGTTGATAGCTCAAGCGCTGACCAACCATGGCTGGGAGGTCGTCTCATCTCGTGACTTTTCGCAACGCTGGCGAAATGCAGTATCCATGTTTGGTAACCCGGTGGATCCAACGACCGGTCGGGTCAACAACGCAACATTCTCCCGCATTGTTCAAACCGTGCGGGATCAAATCATGGAAAGCTCAAATATCGACGCTTTGATCTTCACTGATCTACTCGAGAAAGATGTTTACTTTGCTCAGGGCGTCAACCGCGTCGCGCGCTGGGACGGAGTGAGTCGCAAGCCACCCACACAAGGCGCGGGTGATGGTGTCTCAGTGAATTTTAACTGGGGAGCTCCCGTAGCGGCGACGACGCTTCGAATTTCAATTTTTGATGCTGATCTAAAACTTATATTCAACGGCGAGGGCGGCGTGGCACTCAATGAGGCTGTGGATGTTCGGAGCGGTACCGGCTTTGTCCGCCGACGTGAGATTCTCGGTAATGACAATCACATCAAGGAAGGCATTGCACTTGCGCTACACCCCTTAGTGCCCATGAGTAACTGGCCGGGAAATCCTGATTAGATCTGCACCCTGCCCTCGTCTTAACCTAACAGCGCCCCGGTCCTATCGAGAAGCCAATAGGTCGAGACCGCACCGAGAACGTAAACGGGTGCGATCTTAATCCAGGACGCTTGGCTCAAGCGCAAAACAAACGTGCCCACAACCGTGAGTAACGCGATAAAGGCAAGCTGTCCTAGCTCAATGCCGACATTAAAAAATAACAGCGCTGTTGGCAGATGCAGCTGAGGTAGTCCTGTTTCGGCCAGCGCACCGGCGAACCCCATACCGTGAAGCAATCCAAATAAGGCTGCCAAATACCAAGGCCTTTGCCAGAGCCGACTGTGTTTGCCCGGACGTGATAACTCGAATGCTAAAACCCAGATGGATAAAGCAATGAGCCACTCTATTACTGCCTCGGGATTAGTGACCACGCCTAAAGACACGAGCGCGAGCGTGACGCTGTGACCTACTGTAAACGCGGTTACGGTGAAGACGAGTCGCATGCTCCAGCCCACGAGCAGCAGAAGGCCCGCAACAAAAAACAGATGGTCGATGCCGATTGCGATGTGTTCAGCCCCCAACCACAAATAATGCAATGCGGTGGCAATGCCTGAGCGCTGAGCGGGAACAACAAACACCGGATTGTTTGCACTTAGCACCGCTTGAAAAAACACCTCAGGACGAGGCCTTACGGAAACAACAGCGGACGATTGATTAGCAGCGAGTCCCGAGATCGCCAGCGACAGGCCTTCGAGAGACTCCCCACTGCAACGCCACTGCTGCCGGAGCACTTTACCCGTACCTTCAGGAAACCATGGGGTCTCAGCAATACGGTCGCATTCAGGCGGTAGCTCTGGAAGCATAGGGACATTTGACGTTGCCTGTACCGGCGTTTTCCAGACAACTGAGACATCACCATTGCCAAGCGCACGAACATCCAATGCCGAAGGCGCAAAGCGATGTGCCTCAGCGATCAGGGGATTAAGTACCAGTGTTAGCAGGAGGATAAACCGAATCATAGTCGCACCTCGTAACGCTCAAGAGCTGCTGCTACCCAGGCTTGAATGGCCTCATCGTCCATTTCTCTGCGCCGATCGCGACGAAGTTCTTGTGCTACCTCAGAAAACCCTTTGATCCGACTCTCTGAAATATCATCGACCCAGATCCAGTGATTTCCAAAAACAGATCCTATTGGCCCAACCCAGCTCTCTAGCACTTCTACCTCAGCCACGAAGCTTTCCGCAAAACTGTCGCCAAACTGACGCGAAATATCGAGGGCACTTCGTCCTCTAAACTGATAGCCGGCTAAAAAAACATCGCTTGCAGTCCGAGCCTCACGAGGTAGAACGCTGTCTGCAAGCATTGCCAACAAGCGATCACGTCGCTCCTCACTAACATCATCACGCAGAAATACATGATGAAAGTCGTAGCGAGTGGGCTCGGCATACTTATCTCGCTGCAACTGGTATGTCGCCATCAGGTCATCATCGCTGATCAAGATATCGCCCTGCCTTGCCACTATTAATGACTCCATCACCTGAATGGTGCGCCGCCGAACAACTTCGTCAGCAAGGTGCAAACGAAGCTCAAGCGCTTCAGCTAATAGGGTGTCATCTTCCGCATCGCGCTCTGGATCCATAAAGCGCATATTGCGAATCAACCTTCGTTGCACCACCTGATCCTGTTGTATCAATCCTCGATTTAAGGCCTCGACAAATAGGACTTCGTCCCGAATCTCACGCCGCTTAATTTCCTCGATCTGTGAGTCATTAAGCTGTGTTCCTTTGAGTTGCGCGAGCGCTTCAACTTGGAGTCTGACTCGCTCTTCGTTGGGTGGGCCAATGACGGGCTTTGGGTCAGGAAAAAAGCCTCTATCCAAACAAAAAAGCACGACGCCCAACAGGACAAATCGGCCAGGAATAGACTTAAGCAACCTCATTACCACACTCCCCCAGAGACGACTAAAAATGTGTTAAGAAGTCTTCAAGGTCAAGTTTAGGCAGGGTTTTCGAGGGGCCTTTTTTTGTGCCGACATAGAGGAATCCAATGACCTCATCCTGTGGGCCTCCACCCAGTGCCGATACCACATGAGGATCGGTGGCGTAACTCCCGGTTCGCCAAATTGAGCCAAAGCCTTGAGCTTCCGCAGCCAGCGAGACCGCATATGCCGCAGCCGCCGCTGAGCCGACTTGCTCGGTCCGCTCAACCTTCGGGTGCTCTTTGTAGCGGAGCAGTACTGCGATGATGACTGGGGCACGCATGGGTATGTTTAACGATCGCTCTAGCTGAGTTTCATCCGTCACACCGCGAAGCCTCAGACTCGCCTGTAGTACATGACCCAAATCCTGACGGCGATCCCCCTCGACAACGACGAACTGCCAAGGACGCAACATGGCATGATCTGGCGCGCGCATTCCTGCACGCACCATATTCGCGATGGCATCAGGCGAGGGTCCTGGAAGATCTAAGCTCGCGTGGGATACCCGCTCGGTAAGTAACGTCAGGTGTGGGTTGGTCTGTGGCTGATTCATAGCGTTAGAGTAACACTTACGATCGCTTCACGTCTCCAATCGCCACTGTGAAGGCATCAATCTTTCAGTCGTATCAATGGCAACGTCGCCGAGCTTAAGTTTGCCTCTACTCGCTTCGATATCCGTGTCTTCAAGTACACCGTCGTTAAAGCGATACAAAGGCTGCCAATCTCCCGAAAGACGATCAGACTCAATGTCCATCCGTCGCCTTTCAGTAGCCTCATTACGCGACTGCCACGCATCAATTTTTTTCGAACCATATAAACCCTGCAACAGCGACTTTGAGACATCTGGACTAAGCACTGTCGCTGTGGCGTTGTTGCCGCCAAAGCCTTTGCTGTTCACCAATGAGTAAGCGCACTGCTCGGCTCGGGTATTTTCCAGCAGAAAACGCAACCGGTCTGTTTCCACATCGCTCGCTAAGGCGTCGATGGTCCCCACACCAGGTATCCAGCCGGACTCCCAAATACCAAGCAGCGTGGACAACTGATCACCACCTGCTGCTCCCAGGGAGTGTCCTGTGCGACTTTTTATGGCCGACACACGCCAATTATCCACACCCACCGCATGAGCGACCGTACTCATAATATTGGATTCAGTGGTTCTATTCTGAGGTGTGCCGGTGCCGTGGGCCATCACTAAACCCCCAGAGCGGAACAGACGATCACCAAGAATATCTCTCGCTGCTTGGGCGGCGCGCGTCATGGTGAGATAATTGCCCGGGCCGGGACCCGGTATCGATTTTTTTGCACCGTCAGCATGAACAGAGACAAACGGCACAGCGCCTAAGATTGGCGCGCCACGCTCCAAGGCAAGCTCGTCGTCCATTAAAATAACAATCTGCGCGGATTCTGCCATGACAAAACCACAGTTATCACCAAATGGGCGGCACGCGGATCGATGATCTAGGGCGGATTCACCATCCAGCCCCTGAATAGCCCGCAGCGCCTTATCCGTCGCTAAGGCGCCCATAGCCACATAACCCTCCATCAACGAGGGTAGGATCGGCGCCTCAGAAGCACCGACGACCGCAATGCGCGCGCGACCAGAGCGAATATCATCAACACCACGCTGAAGGTTATACAAAAAGGTAGCACAGGCGCCGAGTGCAGGCCCCGTCTGGCCAAGAGACTTGAGCACATAGGCATTTAAGAAATCGCCGGGCATGTCAGCAAAGCCCAAGGGGCAGTACTTGGAAGTTACCCGCTCACCCCGCAATTCGGCCGTGAGCATACCGCCCGTTGCGGCATCGTCGAGCTGCCCCATCGAACTCGATACATAGACGCTGACCGCCTCAGGTGGCAAGTTCCCAACGAGCGTGTCCCAATCGAGTCCCAGATCTGCGAGCGCGTCAGACATAGCGAAAATGGACATTTGAAGCCCGCGCGGATGATTTCGAGAGGTGTACAGCGCCCCTGGGTCAAAGCCCGAGGGCAGCTGCCCTGCTACGCTGACCTCAAACTCGCGCTGAGCCGAAACATAGATCGTATCGCCAGACGATAAGCCGCGCAGGGCATCCGCCGCATGCGAGGTGGCAAAACCGTCAGGATTCAGATTGACCACGCCGTGGACGTCATCAACCCTATACCGATGATTGGTAGGCACCGCCCTCGTGTCAAAGTAAGTATGCTCGATCTTGCGAATTAGGGTGCCGTCAAGCACCTCATCACTGGCATGGTTATCCATCATCACTGACAAGGCGCGCAGTGTTTCGTCCTGACTGCGCCCATCCAGCGAATCAAACACCAAGCGCTTGTGTGCATGGCGATGAGAGGCTCTACCGGCCGTATTGATTCCACCAGAAGCGACAATTATTGGAAGCTTAGCCATTATCTCATTACCGCAAAAACCACATGAAGCCCTAGATTGTAGATCGAACAATCGCTAGTCTTTGTTTTTTTCAGACAATAATCATGAAAAAACCGACGGAACAATTCCGCAGTGCAGGGTACGCATCCACACTGACGCCCAAGCGCCCCCTAAAAATCGGAGCCTTAGTCCATGAGTTTTCCCTAGCTAGCTCAGTGACATTACCAGCAGAGCTTGCAATGGCTGCAGCTCAAGCAAGCGGTCAGCCAGCGAACGCTAATCGCCCAGTGACGATGTTTTCACCGTCAGGCGGTCTGGTTGTAACGAGTAGCGGGGTCGAAATCGCCACGCAACCCATATCGGAGGTCGGCACGCTCGATCTATTGGTCATCGCCGCTATCTGGCGAGACCCGCGTCGTGTGATCAAGCGCTATCCTAAAATAATGCCGTTTATTTCAACGTTGGTGAAACAAGGCACCGCCATCGCGGCCGTTGGGACAGGCAGCTTCCTACTCGCTGAAACGGGACTGCTAGACAAACAACCGGCTACAACCCATTGGTTCTGGTTGGATGAATTTGCGCTTCGTTACCCAAAAGTTGATCTGCGACGTGATCAACTCATCGTTCAATCAGGCAATCTTTACTGTGCCGGCAGTGTGAACTCAATCAGCGATCTCTTGGTTTACCTCATGGGCAACTTTTACAACACGCAGACTGCGCGCCACGTCGAGAATCAGTTCTCACCGGAAATACGTCGGCGCTTCAAATTAACCCAGCTGGGTTCACATGTTGTGCGTGAGCATCGTGACGAGATTGTTCTCGACGTTCAGCTTTACCTACAGGCGAAGTTTGCATCTCCCCTCTCTATGGCTGACATAGCAACACAATTTCAATTATCGGAAAGAACGCTAACCCGACGGTTTCAGCGCGCTGCCGGCACTTCTCCCTGGCAGTACCTGCTGAACCTGCGCCTATCTGAAGCCGAATCGCTGCTGCGAACAACCAATCTCACCATCACAGAGGTGGCGGCTGAAGTAGGTATGACCGACTCTGCGCATTTTGCTCGGCAGTTTAAAAAAGCGAATCGATTGAGCCCATCGCAATATCGCAAGGCAGTTAGAGGAAAACTATTTTCGCCCATTTGAATGCGTGCTCGCATTGTTACCACAACTCGCCTGTGGCTTAATCCTCACCCCAAATTTACATTCCACGATAGGAGTCACGCCATGTCGGAGGCGATTTACATAGTCGGAGGTGCTAGAACACCTATGGGTGGGCTCATGGGCGCTCTGGCGCCCGTCACGGCCCCTGAGCTGGGAAGTACTGCCATTAAAGCTGCGGTCGAGCGCGCCAATGTAGATCCGTCGCAGATCGATGAGGTCTTTATGGGATGTGTTCTGCCGGCTGGTCTAAAGCAATGCCCAGCAAGGCAAGCAGCACGCAAGGCCGATCTGCCTGATCACGTGGGTGCAGTGACCGTGAACAAGGCCTGCGGCAGCGGCATGCAAGCGACCATCTTTGGGATCGATAGTATTCGCGCAGGGACCAACTCGGTTGCCGTGGCAGGTGGTCTTGAGAGCATGTCCAATGCACCACACCTCATGCCTTCAGGCCGTGCAGGACAGCGCCTTGGCCACACCAAAATTTACGACCACATGTTTACGGACGGTCTTGAAGATGCCTACACAGGTGCGGCCATGGGCAGCTTTGCGCAAAGCACCGCTGACGCGCATGGCATCACACGAGAGGCGATGGATGACTTTGCCATTCAAAGCCTGTCTCGGGCGAAAAATGCCATTGAGCAGGGTTTGTTGAAAGCGGAAACCGCCGCAGTGGAAATAAAGACTCGTCGCGAGACCATCACCGTCGTCGACGATGAACAACCACACAAGGGCCAAATCGATAAAATTCCTAGTCTACGCGCCGCATTTGCGCAAGATGGCACCATAACAGCGGCCAATGCCAGTTCAATTTCCGACGGCGCCAGCGCACTTATTCTCGCAAGCGAGTCAGCAGTCCGTGAACAGGGTCTGACCCCGATGGCTAAGATCGTCGCTCATGCTCGCTCGAGCCGACTCCCCGCAGAGTTTACGCTCGCCCCCGTGGATGCCATTACCGCGTTATTGAATAAAACAGGGTGGTCAGCCAGTGACGTCGATCTGTGGGAAATCAACGAAGCCTTCGCTATGGTTACCATGCTCGCAATGCGGGCTCACGGGCTTGATCACGACAGAGTTAATGTCCACGGCGGTGCCTGTGCTCAAGGTCATCCGATTGGCTCCACAGGATCAAGAATTATCGTGACACTGATGCATGCGATGCACCACTACAACAAGCAGCGCGGTATTGCCGCCTTATGCATCGGTGGTGGTGAAGCCACTGCTGTTGCGATAGAGAAGTGCTAACCCGGGAGATACAGCATGGCACTGGATACCGTCCCAGATATTTTGGATGACATTCGCGAAGGTAAAATGGTCATCCTCATGGATGACGAGGACAGAGAAAACGAGGGTGATCTCGTTATCGCCGCTGAAAAAGTCACCCCCGAGATTATTAACTTTTTCGCCAGCGAAGCCTGCGGTCTTATCTGCATGCCGATCACGGCTGAGCGAGCCCGACAGCTTCGCATTCCCCTCATGGTGCGAGACAATCGCTCTCAACACGAAACGAACTTTACAGTCTCGATTGATGCTACGCAGTCCGTTGGACCGGGCGTCAGTGCGCGTCAACGCGCTCATACCATTTTGGAGGCTGTCAAGGCCAACGCAAAGCCCAGCGATATCAAGCAACCCGGCCACATCTTCCCTCTCGTTGCCAAGCCCGGGGGCGTTTTGAAGCGCGCAGGTCACACGGAGGCAGGGGTCGATCTGGCGCGGATGGCAGGCTGCGAGCCCGCCGCGGTTATCGTGGAAATTATGAACGAGGATGGCACCATGGCGCGTCGACCCGAACTAGAGGTCTTCGCCAAAAAGCACAATCTGCGCATCGGTACCATTGCAGACCTCATAGAATATCGCGCACTGCATGAGCAGTCCGTCCGTTTTACAGGTACGTTCCCAATTGACACCCGATGGGGCCAGTTCACACTGACAACATTTGAAGATTTGGTGGATGGTCAAATCCAATACGCCTTACACAAGGGTGACCTGACCAGCCCGGATCTGCCTGTTCGGATTCAACCGATCAATACCTTGCGTGATGTTCTTGGAACGACACTACCCGAGGGTTCGCAGGGATGGTCCTACGAGTCAGCCATGGCGTTTATTGCCGAGCAGGGTCGTGGGTTGGTGATCATGCTCGGTGGCTGGGAGTCATCAGAGACAATCATGCGCAACATTGCCGAACTGGCAGGACAACTAGAGGCAGAAGTACCCCCGCAAAATTACCGGGTCATCGGCACGGGAGCCCAAATATTGCGGCACCTTGGAGTAACCACCATGAAAGTGATGTCGGCGCCCATCAAGTTCAATGCGATATCAGGCTTTCAGCTAGAGGTGTCAGGGTTCATTGCGCGCCCAGCCGCAGAGTGAACTAACTGTGAAACGTGACTGCTGCCGATAAATCGGCGCGGTCGGTCACCACGCTATTGATAGGGGCCTCCGCGGGATAGCCAAATGACAGTCCGAACATCAATTTGTGATGCGTCGGCACATCGATCACATCACGGATCTGCTTGGCCATAAAACCAAGAGCAGTTTGTGGGCAGGAGCCAAGACCTTGTGCGGTCAGCCCTAACATCACAGTCTGGGTAAACATACCTAAGTCACAGGCCTCACGCAGTCCAAAACCATCAGGCAGCATAAAAAAGGCAACAGCCGGCGCATCAAAGAATCGAAAATTCCCAAGGAACCACTCTTGTCGCTTGGCCTTCTCCTCTCGGGGAATACCCAGGGCATCGTACAGGGCCTTTGCTGCGCCATACTGGCGGTCTCTGTAGACGCCTTCGTAGACGCCGTCATAGGGAAAGTCCGGCGCGACGTCGCCCGCCGCAAATGCGGCTGGAAGAGCGTCTCTCAATTGCTCAAGCTTGTCACCCGTTACGATATGGACAAACCAGGGCTGCGTATTGCAATTACTCGGGGCGCGAAGCGCAGGCGCAAAGACCGCATCAATGATGTCTCGGCTGACGCGATCAGGTTTGAACGCTCGGATTGACCGTCGCTCGCTCACTATCGCCTGAAACGTGTCTGCCGCATTTTTCATTGCATCCCCTACGTGTGTGTTTGAAAGCCAGCAAGCCCAAGCTACACCAACTGATCACGGTGTGAATACTGCAAATGCATGGGATCTGCTGACTACCACTAAAAAGTGCGGACACTCCCATCCGGATTTAAGGGCGCATCGTCGGTAATCTTCCAAGCAGCATCAAACGGAGCCACGGACAGCACGGACGCCTCTTGCTTGTTATTCGCCGCTGACGGCATCTTCTCAAGCGTACCGTTCAACCACGCTAGAGCAGTCTCGAGCGAGTCCTCGTTCAGATCACCAAACGGCCGTGTTGCATCATCCTCGGCAGGGTACAAGGTAAAGCGTCCGGTACTCGCCAAACCCGTATAATAGCCTCCCTGCCCCTCTCCGTTTTGGATTTCGAAGGCTATGAGCCTCATCCGTGCCTCGCAGTTATCGGGATCAAGATCAAACGCCCCTTGCCCAACAGCCTTGCCAGAGGTCTCTGAGCCCACCAGAACCACTTCAATGTGTGGGTCGAGTCCGTTAATCAGTAACTCGCTTGCGGAAGCCGATCCGCCGGTTGTGATAAATGCGATACGCAAGGGAGAAAATGTCTCTGCCAGCGGGCTGAAGTTGGCAGTGCTATTCTCGGACTGATGTTTGTCGTTGAGATTGATGATGTAACTCAACTGCCCATTTGCACTGTCGCCCGCCAATAAATTCAAGAACGTCTCAGCAACTCTGACGAGACCGCCACCGTTGTAGCGGAGGTCTATAACTAAGTCAGTCACACCCGCATCAGCAAATGTTCGTGCCGCCTCGCGTAACGGCTCGTCCGCACTGTCGATAAAGGTCCGAAAGTTAAGATATCCCACTGGCGAGCCAAGCGCGCGAGCTATCAGTAGTGGCTCTCCGGCCAGCGGTGGCGTAGTTGTCTCGGCTGTGGTGACCGTAAATTCACTAACAAGATCCTCGTAAATAACGCGAAACGTTGTGGTCTGGAGCTCTCCGCGCGGACCAAAAACCGCATCCGGCAGCTCGGCACCTCGTGCCACAAGCTCCTCCCACGTTTCAAAGCCGTTACCACGGTCCACAGCCAATAAGCGCTGCCCACGACGAATCCCTGCAATGTAAGCAGGCCCCCCTTCGTAGGCGTCGGCAAAATAAAAATTATTATTGATAATGCGATAGCGGACACCGTAGCCATAAAACGCGCCAGACGTAAAACGCTGCGTATCCTCCTCGATCGTAGTCATGTACGAAAACCCAGGGTCTCTGCCTGTACTTTGACAGTTATCGGGCTCGTCTACCGCATCGCACCAAACTGGCCGCATGATCGCAGCTAAATACGAAGAGGCATCGGAGTAGTCACTCGGATTGACATCAGCCAGTTCGTCGTACCAATAGTAGTAGTCGGTCGCCACGGCTTCGACAAATTCTATCTGCGCGGTGACACCGCATGAATCTGTGCTGGCGCCGCTGCCGGACCCAGAACCCGAGCCCGAACCACTTCCGGCAGTGGGATCTGCGCCCGCAGAGCCCCCTCCACCGCCGCCACAAGCTGCTGTACCGATGCTCAGAGCGAGTGCAATTAATAGTCTGTTGGTCATCTCAATTTCCCATTCTGAGTCTTAAACAATCAAAGCCCATCCCAGTCTTGGCCTTCCACTGACCCATTCGATCGTCGCATATTAAGTCATATTGATCGCTGTCTGGAATGCTGGCCGCTCGGTAATGCGCTGCACATAGGCCTGAAGATGTGGCATGTCGTCCGAAACGCAGCCCATTCGATGGCTCAT
>CAJYAI010000051.1 GCA_913064725.1 uncultured Alteromonadaceae bacterium
CGCTCTAGCACCCGCACCCAGTCCGGATTTGCGATGAGCGCACGACCCACGGCAACTAGGTCAAAATCACCTCGATCTAGCATTTCATTCAACTTGTCGAGCGAAGCAGGCTTGGCTGCCTTGAAGCCGATCTCGCCCGGGTCTGGAATAAAGTCCGCGTCCAAACTGACACTTCCGACAGTGATGGTTGGCAGTCCCGTCAATTTCTTAACCCATCCTGCGAGATTGAGATCACTACCCTCAAATTCGGGCTCCCAAAACCGGCGCTGGCTGCAGTGAAACATATCAACGCCTGCGTCCACTAACGGCTGCAGAAAGTCTGCCAGCAATGCTTCTGTCGGTGCCAATCGCGCTGTGTAGTCCTGTTGCTTCCACTGAGACCAGCGCAAGATCAGCGGAAAGTCGGAACCGACTTCTGATCGGCAGGCGGCTACGATCTCGGCGACAAACCGCCCGCGTTTCGCCATGCTTCCGCCGTAGCCGTCATCACGCTGATTCGTGCCCTCCCATAGAAACTGATCAAGTAAATAGCCGTGAGCGCCGTGTATTTCGACTGCATCAAAACCGACAGCCTTGGCGTCTCGAGCCCCTTTCGCAAAGGCCGCGATGACCTCGTCGATATCAGAGGTCGTCATGGTGTAACGATTGACCTTGCCGGGCATATTCATACCCGATGGCGCGTAGCCATCCACATCACCCTCGGGTGCAACTCCCCGCTTTCGCATACCACCGACGTGCCACAACTGCGGCGCTATCTTGCCACCCTCTGCGTGAACCGCATCGACAACCCGCTTCCAGCCTGCCAATCGGTCTTCACCGTGAATATATGGGACGTTGGGATAGCCACTTGCGGCGATGTGATCAACGCACGTTCCCTCGGTCACAATGAGACCGACCCCACCCGCCGCCCGTTTGCGGTAGTACTCAACGTTCGCATCCGTCGGCACGTTGTCGGGCGACTGGTTACGCGTCATCGGCGCCATCACGACGCGGTTGTTGAGTTGTAGCCCGCCGACGTTAACGGGGCTTAGAAGTGTGTCGTGACTGCTCATACGCGAAACCCTTTTGATATTTTTTTATAACTGCGTGATATTAACGCCGCAGAGCATAGACCGACGAGTAGAAGGAATGCAAAGACTGCGCGCAAAGCGCGTCAACCCTGTGTCCCACTTCAAATTAGAGTGAATACAACACGCCCCGAGACGCATCTAGTAGAGTGAAGGTCTTCAACGAGGCAACGCCCATGCGCCATCTTCACTGGTTTCGGACCGATCTCAGGCTCAATGACAACATGGCACTCGCAAGCCATGCAGCCGCAGACTCATTGCTATGCCTGTATCTCATGCCCAAACCGAAACCGTGGTGCAACATCACTGGCATAGGACCACAACGCGAGCGCTTCCTGCGCGAGTCGCTGGCTGAACTCAAACAGTCGCTCGAGGCGCTTGGGCAAAACCTATTGGTGCTGGAGGGATCACCCGAGCTCGTCATTCCACACTTGGTCGAGCGCTACGGCATTACGGAAATGAGTGTCAGTGACCACCCGGGCTGGGAAGAAAAGCAGTCGATTACATACCTCACAGAAAAACTTACGATTCCAGTGCAGGTCCACCGCGGAAATACATTGTTTACCGAGCATGATTTACCCATGACTTTGGATGCCTTACCCACTGTCTTTTCGCCCTTTAGACGACGTGTTGAAAAATTGGTTGTGCGTGGCCCCAGAGAGGCACCCGAGCAGCTTCCACCGCCACCGTCTGCACAGTTCGATGCCATACCGATATCTGTGAACAAACCTCATCCAGGCCTACCGCTACCGGGAGGCCGTCGCGCCGGCCTGAGACGCATGCGGCAATTCATCTGGGATGATGAGGCCATCACCGAATACAAACTGACACGTAACTGTCTCGATGGCTTCAGTGGCTCGAGCACCTTCTCACCTTGGCTGGCCAACGGCAGCCTGTCAGTCCGTGAGGTCGCACACACTATCTTTGACTTCGAGAAGACAAGGATCGCTAACGAGTCCACGTATTGGCTGTTCTTCGAACTCCTGTGGCGTGAATTTTTTTACTGGCGTGCCGAGGTCGATGGCAAGGCCCTGTTCATGCTCTCAGGTGTAACCGGGAAGCCGCGTCGGTCCACGTTTGAACCGCGTAATTTTGCGAGGTGGTGCGCTGGAGATACGAATTTCCCGCTTGTAAACGCACTCATGCGTCAGCTGGTTGCGACCGGGTGGATGAGCAATCGAGGTCGACAGATAGCCGCAAGCTGCCTGATCAATGAGTTTGATGGTGACTGGCGTTTTGGCGCCGCTTTTTTTGAAAAGCACCTGATTGACTACGACGTGGGCAGTAACTACGGAAACTGGCAATACATTGCGGGCGTGGGAAGCGACCCGCGGGGTGGTCGTCACTTCAACCTTGCCAAGCAGACGGCAGACCATGATCCCGACGGGCTATTCGTTGCCAAATGGGGTGGTGTTCGCCCCCTCCAGCCTGACTTCGTCACCGATGCCGCCGACTGGCCGATTGACAGTGAAAAAATCTGACTTACCGACCAAGGTGTGTCCGGTATGCGATCGCCCCTTTAGCTGGCGCGCCAAGTGGAAACGGAACTGGGAGTCAGTCGTCTACTGCTCTAAACGCTGCGCTGGACGCCGTTATACATTGAAGAGCAAATAAGCGTGAACAAGCACCATCGGTGAACCAACGCCCTTTAGCGGGCTACTGTTAGGTTAGGTCCACTCATCAATCATCTTATCGGCCCAATCAACGATAACCGCTCGCTCTTGTGGATCGCGTTTACGCCAATTGGCCGTGATCAAGCCCATTCGTGGATTACCACCGAACTGATCGAGGTGTTTATCGATGAAACGCCAGTAGAGGCTGTTATAGGGGCAGGCGTCTGGACCCGTCATCTTCGTCGGCTTGAAGCGGCACTGTTGACAATGATTACCCTGCTTTTGGATGTACTTGCCGCTTGCAGCGTAAGGTTTGCTGGCAATGACCGCATCGTCTGCATAAAGCGCCATACCCAAGGTGTTAGGCAGTTCGACCCACTCGTAGGCATCGACGTAAACGCCGAGGTACCAGTCGCAGACTTCCATGACATCCAGTCCAGTGAGCAGTGCGAAGTTGCCAATAACCATTAACCGCTGAATGTGGTGGGCATAACCGTGGTCCAAGGACTGCTCTATGGCCCGGCTCAAACACCGCATATCCGTCTTGGCATCCCAGAAAAAGTCGGGAAGAGGTCGTGACGCGTTCAATGTATTTCGCGTTTTATAGTCGGGCATGAAGTACCAGTAAATGCCTCGAATGTACTCACGCCAGCCCAACACTTGCCGAATGAATCCCTCGGCGGCAGAGAGCGAGCAGGCGCCCTCTCGCCATGCCATTTCTACGCGCTGACAGACTGCCAGCGGATCGAGGAGACCACAGTTGATGTACATCGACACCAGTCCGTGGAATACCCAGGGTGATTCCTCTACCAGTGCGTCCTGAAAATTACCAAAATCCGCCAAGGCATGGCTAATGAACCAATCGAACTGCTGCTGCGCGTCTGTGCGGGTCACAGCGAGCCTGAACTGTTCTAGATCACCGGGATTGTTTGGAAAGCGCTCCGCTACTTGCGCAATGACGTGTTGGGTAATGGCATCCATCGATACGTTGGGACGCTCTGGAATAGCCCGTTGATTTCGCCATCCCGCCCGATTGTCTGCATCGTAGTTCCACTTGCCACCCGCGGGCTGACCATCGTCCATCAGCAACTGGTAGCGCTCGCGCATCTTGCGGTAGAAAAACTCCATTCGGAGTTGCTTCTTGCCTTTGGCCCATGACGCAAAATCGGTATGCGATGCGAGGAATCGATCGTCCTCCAGAACAGTGACTGGAACACCCAGCAACTCCGACCACTGTGTCTGAATGCGATCAAGCAAGCGATACTCGCCCGGCTCACAGACCACTACCTCTGTCAGAGCATGCGTTTGCAGCGTCCGTTCGACTGCCGTTTCAAGCCTGTCTACACCCTCATCAATGCCAACGTAGGCCACCGTATGGCCCAGTGCCTCGAGTTCATGCCGGAAATGTCGCATTGCCGAGAAGAGGAAGACGATTTTATGGCGGTTGTGACGGACATACGTCGCCTCTTCATCAACTTCGGCCAGCAAAATGATATCGACGCCCGGGCGGGCCGATCTGATGGCAGCTTGATCAGGACTGAGCTGATCTCCCAAAACGAGTATTAGCTTGGCTTCATTCATGGCTAGGCTTACGATCATCGCCAGTCTTTAGACGCATCAAACACAATAAAAAGGTTAGACATGACTGCTATTCGCTACCTACTCACCTTCATTACGGCCGCGTCGTTACTCGTGATCGTCGCCATCTATACCTTCGGACCCGAGGCACTCGAGCGTGCACAAAATCGGGTCGCCGGTGACAAAGGGGCTGAGCCGTCGGAAAGCACCCAAACCTTGCATGCGTCACTTGAAATTGCCGACCTCCACGCAGACACCCTGCTGTGGTATCGATCCATGCTCGAGCGATCGGACAGAGGGCAGGTCGATCTACCTCGAATGCTCGACGGTAATATGGCGGTGCAGATGCTAACGACTGTGACCAAGTCGCCGAGTGGCCAGAATTATGACTCAAACTCCGCTGAGGCCGGCGACAACATCACACTGCTCGCCTTAGTGCAGCGCTGGCCATTGCAGACACGCAATTCCTTATTCGCTCGCGCTATGTATCAAGCGGAACGCCTGCATGATTTTGCTGAGGACAGCGAGGCACTCACCGTCGTGACATCTGCTGAAGAACTCAAATACGTGTTGGCAGCGCGCGAATCGGGACAAGAGACCGTTGCAGCCCTTTTAGGTACCGAAGGCTCCCATGCACTCGATGGCGACCTCGACAACATCCAGCACCTCTTCGATGCGGGCTTTCGCATGATGTCACTTCAACACTTTTTTGATAATAAGCTCGGCGGATCACTGCACGGAGAATCCAACGCAGGCCTCACCGAATTTGGACGCCAAGCGGTTCTCAGTATGGATGCCATGGGCATCATGATCGATGTCTCGCACTCATCGCCTCAAGTGGTGGACGATGTCCTTAATCTCATCGATAGCCCACTCATCGTCAGTCACACAGGCTTCAAGGGGCACTGCAACCGAAAACGCAACATCAGTGACGATTTAATGCACCGCATCGCCGAGAGAGGTGGACTTATTGGCGTCGGATTTTGGTCCGAGGCGGTCTGCGGAGAGGACACTGATGCCATCGCCGATGCTATCGCTTACGGTGTCCAGACGTTTGGGCTCGATGCCATCGCACTTGGGTCGGACTGGGACGGCGCTGTTACCACGCCAATCGCCGTCAATGATCTCGCTTTTTTAACGTCAGCGCTGCTGGCTCGTGGACTGACTGAAGAGCAGGTGCGCGCTGTTATGGGTGGCAATACCATTCGGTATTTCTTAAACCAGCTACCAACCACCGACTGAGTGTTGCTCAAGTCGCAGCGACCCCATTCAGCATCTCACACCGGCCCACTGCAGACAGTGGACGGCAGACGTTACAGTCAGCAGAAGGCCATCGAAGCGATATTCAGACGCCCCTATGGCAGGCGCTCAGTCGCTGAACACTAACTGTCTAGCAGCAGGGGCGCGAGGCGCTTCCGATGGTGCATGGCGTCTCCAAACTGCTGCTGGCTCCAGGCGGCTCGCCGAATAAATAGCGACGAGTCACACTCCCAGGTGAAACCAAAACCACCGTGAAACTGAACCGAGCGATCACCTGCAAATTGAATAGTCTCTGACGCCTTTGCCTTCGCCATGCGACAAGCCACTTCAGCCTCATGACTTAAAGGACCCTCATTGATTTCGCTCGAGGCGTGGTAAACCAATGAGCGGGACTGCTCCATGGCAACATAGATATCGACCGTTGGATGCTTGAGCGCCTGAAACGAACCGATTAGCTTGCCAAACTGTTTGCGCGTTTTGAGGTAGTCGACAATGCCAGCTAAGCACGCGGCTGTTGAGCCAACAGACTCTGCAGCCGTCAGCAGGGCACCAATGAGAAGGTAATCACGAATAGCTGACGGCACCTTGCCTCCTGCCAGCACCCGCCTCGCCTTTATCCCCGTAAAATCAATCGTCGCCGCACGCTTGGTCAGATCTATCAGTGCATGCGGCTCCTGCGCATGGGCAGAGACATCACTTCCTGAGACTAAAGCCACCACCGTATCACCCTGGGAAGTTGATCCGACAACGGCAATCCATTGGGCGTGTGCAGCATCGGGCACCATAAACTTACGGCCCGACAACACGCCTTCATCGCTGACAAGCAAGCCACAATTGGTACCGCCCCAATCGCTGGCATCAAGATAGGCAACAGTCGCGGCGCAGCCACCTGAAATGTCCTCTAATACATCCTCTTCTGCCACACCACCCGCGCGCCTAATCAGCTCAGCGGCAAGTACCGTCGACACCAGCGGCGTACCCATAAGCCCCTTGCCCATGGCCTCGACAACTGGAATCAGCGCGGCGATACCCAGCCCCGATCCACCGACTGACTCCGGTAAATTGATGCCCGTCCAACCCAAGTCGACCAGTTCTTGCCATACAGGCTGGGAGAACCCTTCATCACTCTCGAGTAACTTTCGGACTTCACTGCCGGGTGACTTGTCCTTTACAAACTCGCCCGCCACGTCCAAGAGCATGCCCTGCTCCTCGGAAAAATCGATCTTTTTACTACCAATAATAGCGCTCATTGCCTGGCCCTCTTTCCGACTTTGGTTATGACTTTGGCAGGCCGAGCACGTGCTCGCCGATGATATTGGCCTGTATCTGAGTGGTGCCACCACCAATAGTCGTACCAAAGTTGGCAAAGTAGGCGCGCTGCCAAAACCCACCCTTGTACGACTTCTCGTCATCCATAAACAGAGCACCTTGCGCGCCCTGAACGTGCGCACCCATCATTTTGAGGCGACGCGCGTACTCGGTATGACGATACTTGTTAGACAGTGCAATGCCAAAAGGGTACTCCGTATTCAGTGCTGGAATCGCGGCGCGCCGATCACTGATGGAGTTGGCTTTGGCTTCAATGGCGAGCTGGACTAACTCGTCGCGAATCATCGCATCTTCCAAGATCGGTGCCCCATCGCGTTCGAAGTCGTGCATTGAATCCATCAAATCTTCAAGTCCGATAGACTGCATCGAGTGTGCGCTGGCCTGACCGGCAATCACCCCGCGCTCGTACTCGAGCGTCTTCATGGCCATCCGCCAGCCGCCACCCTCATCCCCAAGCAGGCAAGCCGCTGGAATGCGCGCATCGGTGAAAAATGTCTCATTGAAGCCATATTCGCCCGTCACCTTGCGAATAGGCCGAGCTTCAACACCAGGGATGCGCATGGGTGCGAGAAAGAATGACAGCCCGTCATATTTGCGTGCGGTGCTCGTATCGGTTCGCGCTAACAAAATCATATGGTCGGCATAGTTACCTAGCGTGGTCCAAACCTTGCTGCCGTTGACTACATACTCATCACCATCGCGAACTGCTCGGGTCTGCACATTACCAAGATCAGATCCATGATCAGGCTCCGAGAAACCCTGGCACCAGATATCGTCACCCGTCAGAATATTTTTGATATAGCGCTTGCGATCATCCTCTGTACCCACGTCAAGCAGCAATGGTCCCGTCCAATTAAGGCCAATCGTATTGAAAATAATGGGGGCGTTGTGCGCCGTCAGCGCCTTGTCTACTAACCCCTGATATGCTGGATCCGCGCCTTGACCACCGTACTCAGTTGGCCAGTGCATCCCCAAAAATCCCGCCTGCCACAGCTTATGCTGCCAATCACGAAGAAAGTCGAGTTGCTGCTCAGTACCGACCTCTAAAAACGTCAGCGGCAACAAAAATCCCGGGTTCTTGGGCACATTTTCAGCCATCCATTTATCAATATCGGTCTGAAATTGCGCTAGGCTGCTCTCTGCAACGGTCATATCGCTTACCTCTTTTTTATTCGTCGTTTGTCTTATAAACCATACTGGCGGCTAGCCAGATCTCGCATAATTTCCTCAGAGCCGCCGCCTATAGCGTTGACCCGAACCTCGCGGTAAATGCGCTCGACGCGGTTGCCACGCATGTAGCCAAGTCCACCCAGAATCTGCATTGCCTCTCGCGCGCAAAATTCCATGACCTCGCTTGCCTGTACCTTCAGCAAGGCGATATCACCGGCATTTGGCTCACCTGCCTCGATCGCTTCATAGCAGATCCTAATGTAAGCCTGAGTGGCATTAAGCTTCTGCTTCATCATAGCAATCTTGTGACGAATAACCTGGTGATCTGCCAGACGCTTGCCAAACGTGCGACGTTCGGTTGCCCAATTAACGGCCTCTTCTAGGCAGACGCGTCCGTAGGCTTCCATAGCTGCGGCCATGCCCATGCGCTCGTTGTTGAAGTTGGTCATGATGACCTTAAAACCCTGGTTTTCTTCACCAATAATGTGATCGGCAGGCACTCGGACATTATCGAAGTACAGCGTTGCCGTATCTGACGCCCACCAGCCCATTTTGCGATCAAGCCGAGTCCGAGAAAATCCCTCAGAGTCTGTTGGGATAAGTAACATTGAGACGCCAGTTGGCCCCTCGCCCCCCGTTCGAACTGCCGTCGACACATAGTTTGCCCGCATGCCCCCGGTTATGTAGGTCTTGGAGCCGTTGACGATAAAGTGATCGCCATCACGCACAGCGGTCGTTGCGAGATTAGCGACGTCCGAGCCGCCACCAGGTTCGGTAATGCCCAGCGAGATCCAAGACTCACCGCGCAACACGGCGGGAGCGATATTGGCTTTCATCTCGGCTGAGCCCCAGTTAATCACCGGCGGCAAACCGATACTGTGCACAAATAAGGAGGCGGCAATCCCGCCGACACCGACACGGGAGAGCTCCTCTTGAATAATCCAGGAATGCCAGCTGTCAGTTGGCATTCCGCCGTACTCCTCGGGGTACCCCGCGCCCAACAGTCCGACCTCGGCGGCTCGCAACCACAATTCATTGGGAATATGACCCGCCTCATCCCAGTCCTCAGCATAGGGCATGATCTCTTTGTCCACGAAACGTCGTAGCGCGTCTCGCCACGCCAGATGATCTTCTGTCAGATGTGGATTGGGGATGCGCGCGGAATCAAAGGTAAGGCTCATTGTCTCGCTCCAAGACTTTTTATTGCTCGTCAGGTTATAGGCGGCTCACGGGGGCGAGTCAAATCGAATAACAGGTTAGAATAGCATCCGCGGCTACCGCCCGTGCGTAGTTTGTTAGTTGAACCATGCTCCCTCTCGGTAACACCACAGGATTGGAAATGAGATTTATAGGTGCGTCGAATTACGACCACGGAACACAACCTAAAATCGGGGTATTGCTCACAAACCTCGGTACACCAGCGGCCCCCACTGCCAAAGCCCTGCGCCCTTACCTCAAGCAGTTTCTGTGGGATCCGCGAGTTGTAGAAGTACCCCGTCTGCTGTGGTGGATGATTTTGCACGCGTTCATTTTGACAACGCGCCCGAAAAAGTCGGCGGAGGCCTACACCGAAGTGTGGACAGAGCGCGGATCACCGCTGCTCTATCATCTCGAAGATCAAGTAGCAGGGGTGACTCAGCGCCTGGCTGCGCAATGGGGTGATGCTGTTCTCGTACGCGGCGCCATGCGCTACGGTCAACCCTCGATTGCATCGCAAGTAAATGCGCTGCTGGGAGAGGGAGTGCAGCAACTGGTGGTACTCCCGCTTTACCCCCAATTTGGCGGTCCAACAACAGCATCGACATTTGATGCGCTGTCCGATGAACTGCAAGGCCAGCGATGGCTGCCGGACTTACGGTTTGTCAGCTCCTACCATGACCATCCGCATTACATTAAAAGTATCGCTGACAGCATCCGACGCCATTGGGAAACACAGGGTCGGGCAGACAAATTGGTACTGTCCTATCACGGTATGCCAAAGCGCTATCTGCTTGAGGGTGACCCCTACCACTGTCAGTGCCTGAAAACCTCGCGTTTAGTAGCAGCGGAGCTTGGACTAGACGATGATGCCTATCTGTCAACGTTTCAGTCACGGTTCGGACGTGATGAGTGGTTGAAACCCTATACCGATGAAACACTGATGTCGCTGCCCGAGCAGGGGGTGAAATCGCTACAAATCATTTGCCCGGGATTCTCCGCTGACTGTTTGGAGACCATTGAGGAAATTGGGATGGAAAACCGTGACTACTTCCTTGAATCGGGCGGTGAACGTTACGAGTACATTCCCTGCCTCAATGCGACAGACGATCACATCGATATGATTACTGCACTGATCACCGAGCAGCTAGCGGGTTGGGTTGCACCAAAATACGACGCAACCAAAGCTAAGTCGGAAGCCGTGAAGCTCGGCGGTAACTAGGACGACGCAGGCTTCGCCGCTGCCGACACCACATCGAATAACCACCGTAATGACGCGATATCTATTGGTGGTAATGCGGTTCTAGAACACCCAGTGCTAAGGCAATCATCAACCCGACGGCAAAACTCGCAGTCAACTTGAGACGGTCATGACTGTGAAACTGGACCTCGGGCAAAAGATCCGCCAGCGCAATGCAGATAAATGCGCCTGCCGAAAAGCCCAATGCAGCGGGAAGCACGCTGGCAATGGGACCACTGAACCCTAAATAGAACAAAATGGCCGCGAGCGGACATAGTACGGCAAACACTGCATTCGCCAGACCTCGGCGCGTCTCGCTCCAGCCGCCCAGTCGCATCATGGTCTCTATCGACAATGAGTCGAGCGGCTTATGCAGTAAAATGGCCACGAAAACCCCAAGACCGGGCAGAAACAACGACTCTGCCTCGACCCGTAAAATGGCGCCCAAAGCGACGCCATCCAAAATGGTGTGAATGCTGAGCCCAAAAAATAGGCCGAGCCAACCGACGTCTTGCGGCGGATGGGCGTGATCGTGCGCATGCGCGTGTGCGTGCTCGTTAGCGTGCGAACAGCTCTCATCATCAACGGCAATATCGTGCTGATGAAAATGAAAAAGTCGCAGCAGCAACAGCATGAAAACCAGGCCACCAATGACGAAGTACATTGTCCGATCGATTGATTGCCCAAGTTCAACACTGTGGGGGATGAGATGGAAACCGGCCACACCGAGCATCAGTCCGGCGACGAGGCTCATAACAAGCTGCGTCTGCACATGGCTGAGTTGATAGCGACGCGGGAGCCAGCCGCCTAACCAAGAGGCCAGAAATAACGCGGCACTGTATGCGAGCAATGTTGTCATGGTCCGGTTCCTACTAGCGCGCAGTGATTAACGCGTAGTTATTAAATTGTCACGGTGAATAAGTTCTTCATCACCGCCAAAGCCAAGTAGCGCTTCCATATCCGCAGACGCGCGCCCCATCACCTTTTGCGCATCGACTGAGCCATAGTTACTCAGCCCGCGAGCGACTTCCTGACCTTCCGAATTAACGCAACGAACCAGATCGCCCCGCATGAATTCGCCCCTGACGGCTATGACACCCACGGGTAAGAGCGAGCGGCCCTGTTGACAAACCCCAGTCACCGCGCCGGCATCCAGCTCCAGGTCGCCCCGGGGGTGAAGCAATGAGGCGAGCCACTGTTTGCGTGCGGGTTCCGGCTGTTTTTCT
Organism: uncultured Alteromonadaceae bacterium; assembly: GCA_913064725.1. Lineage (GTDB taxonomy): Bacteria > Pseudomonadota > Gammaproteobacteria > Pseudomonadales > Halieaceae > Luminiphilus. The sequence goes on from CAJYAI010000051.1 coordinate 11,681, forward strand.
GTCGTGAACAGCGTACCGATGGGGAGCCCTGCTGACACATCTGGGAGAACACCCTGACGTCGCCCATCCGCTATGATCGCCAAGGTACCTGAGCGAGAAGCCAAACGAGCGGCTTTCAGCTTGCTCACCATCCCACCGCGACCCAGCGTTGATCCCTCCGATACCATGCCATCGAGTGCCGGATCATAGGCGTCGGTCTCACTAATAAGGCCAGCAGTGGGAGAGATTCGTGGGTCGGCGTCATACATTCCCTGTTGATCGGTTAGCATTAACAAGGCATCGGCGTCGATGAGGTTAGCCACTAATGCCGCCAAGGTATCGTTATCACCAAATCGAATTTCGTCGGTAACCACCGTATCGTTCTCGTTGACGATGGGAATGACCCCCTGCATTAACAACTTTTGCAGTGTTGCCCGCGCATTGAGATAGCGCTCGCGAGACTTCACATCATCGTGACTGAGCAGAATTTGTGCACACAAATAACCCGATGGCGAAAAAGCCTGCTCATAGGCCTGTACCAAGGACGATTGACCTACAGCCGCAGCGGCCTGCAGCTCATCGAGCGATGTCGGACGAGTGTCAATGTTTAAACGTGCTAGTCCTGCCGCGACCGCGCCACTGGATACGATGATGACCTGTTTTCCCTGTTGGCGCAGGGTAATAACGTCTGCAGCCAATCCATTAATAAACCGAGCGCTGAGCGCCTGGCCGTTATCCGTGAGCACAGCGCTGCCAATTTTAATGACCCACCGGCGGGCATGAGTGAGTGACTGTCGACTGCTGCTACTCAACTTCGGTACTCAACCTCTACGTCAGTGTCATCCAAATCATCATCTTCGTCAGAGTCTTGCTCTGCGAGTCGCGCGGCGGTTCGTTCCAGTCTGAGTGATTCGATACGCTCGCGCGCCTCACTCTGCATTTGCATTTGGACGTCTTGCTCCCTGAGCTTAAGCTCCTCGTCCTCAGCCTCCTGTGCGTTCAAATATTCAATAGCCGTCATCAAGTCGCCCATGAGTCGAGCGGTCTCACGACCGCTAATGGCTGCCACCTCGTAAACAGGGCCAGTCCAATCGAGTGCGGCAATAATTGCTTCTTTTCGGGTAGCGAGCGTCTCCTCATCAACGAGATCTATTTTATTCAACACCAACCATCGTGGGCGCGAGGCGAGCGTAGGGCTAAATCGCTCAAGCTCCCTTGCGATCGAGAGCGCTTGCTCGGCGGGGTCGCTCTCATCAAAGGGCGCCACATCAACCAAGTGAAGTAAAATTCGGTTGCGGGTTAGGTGCTTCAAGAATCGTATACCCAACCCTGCACCGTCAGAGGCACCTTCGATCAAACCCGGAATATCAGCCACCACAAACGAACGATAGGCGTCCACCTTAACAACGCCAAGATTGGGAACAAGCGTCGTGAAGGGGTAGTCAGCAACCTTTGGCTTGGCGGCCGACACCGCGCGAATCAGCGTCGATTTTCCAGCGTTGGGCAATCCCAATAGCCCGACGTCTGCTAGGACTTTCAGCTCGAGCTTCAGTGCGCGAGACTCACCTATCGTACCTTCAGAAAACTGCCGTGGCGCACGATTAACACTCGACTTATAGCGCGTATTTCCGATGCCATGAAAGCCGCCCTGCGCCACTACCAAACGGTCACCGGCTTGTTGGATGTCGCCCAAAATCTCATCTGTTTCTTCATCGATGATGGTCGTTCCAAGCGGCACGGGAAGCACGATGTCATCCCCTGCCCTACCCGTACAATTTCGACCTCGACCCGACTCACCGTTCTGAGCCCGAAATTTACGCGTAAATCGATAATCAACCATGGTGTTCAGCGACGCGTTGCCCTCTAAAATGACACTGCCGCCGTCGCCGCCATCGCCACCATCGGGACCGCCCAGCGGTATGTACTTCTCGCGGCGAAAGCTAACGCAGCCGTTACCGCCTTTTCCAGCGTGTACTTCAATAACCGCTTCATCGACAAATTTCACGAATCACTCCTGCGGACCACCGCCTAAAAACAGGCCTGAGCCCCAAAAAAAAAGCCCCGTCGACTGACAGGGCTTTTTCAACAACTAAGCTGCTATCAGGCAGTTACAATGCGAACTTGCTTGCGATTTTGCGGGCCGCCTGTGAAGAACTCAACTTTACCAGCAGCTGTTGCAAACAAAGTGTGGTCTTTACCCACGCGAACATTTGGGCCCGCATGGAATTTTGTACCACGCTGACGGACGATAATGCTGCCCGCCGATACTTCTTGCCCACCGAATGCCTTTACACCGAGACGCTTGCTTTGGCTATCTCGTCCGTTACGGGTACTACCACCAGCTTTTTTATGTGCCATTCGACTTCTCCCCGATTATCCGTTAATGCCCGTGATTTTCACTTCCGTGTACCACTGGCGATGACCTGTCTCATTGCGATAGTGCTTACGACGGTTGAACTTCACAATTTTAATCTTGTCATGACGACCGTGGCTCACGACTTCAGCAGTCACTTTACTGCCGTCGACCAGCGGCGCGCCAATCTTGACGTCAGCACCCTCGCCAACCATCAACACCTGATCAAATTCTACAGGCTCACCAGTTGCGACCTCGAGCTTCTCGAGCTTTAAGACTTCGCCTTCCTCTACCCGGTGCTGCTTGCCACCGCTGACAATTACTGCGTACATATACATTTCCTTCCAGTTAGCCTGCTCGCTGTATGAAAACCGCCGTAGCGGGGCAGAGCGTAGGCACTCGAGTGTTAAAACAAATAGGGCGCGGAGAATACGTTTTTTCTGGCCCCTGCGCAAGGTGGCTAGAAGGTGAATATCGCACTTCGTGACAACGACGACAGCGACATCTTATAATCCGCGCTCGCCGTGGAGATGCCCTTGTGATAAATGAAATTAAAGCCAGCGTAGAGGCTGATTTCGCCAAAGTTAATGCGCTGATCCTCGAGCAGCTTCATTCAGACGTCGAAATGGTAGAAAACGTCGGGCAGTACATTGTCGACGCCGGAGGGAAGCGGTTGCGCCCTCTCCTCACCCTGCTCGCAGCCTCAGCCGTGGGCGACGTCACAGACAAGCACATCACATTTGCCGCGATCATTGAGTTCATCCATACCGCCACATTGCTCCATGACGATGTTGTCGACATTTCGACTCTTCGCCGCGGACGGCCGACGGCGAATAGCGAGTTTGGAAATGCCCCGAGCGTCTTGGTGGGTGACTTCCTTTACACGCGCGCCTTCCAACTCATGGTTCAGCTCGATGATATGCGTGTATTGAAACTAATGGCTAACGTCACCAACTTGATCGCCGAGGGTGAGGTGATGCAGTTGGTGAGAGCCGGCGATGCCGACACATCCCGCGAGCAGTATTTTGACGTCATCACCCGAAAAACCGCCATTTTATTTGCCGCCGCCTGTGAGGGTGCTGGAATGCTAAGCGGCAAAAGCGATGAGACCCTGACCCGCCTGCATGATGTGGGTCTCAATCTAGGGATTGCCTTTCAACTCATTGATGATGTGCTGGATTACGAGGGCGACCCGGAAACGACGGGTAAAAATGTGGGTGACGATCTAAACGAGGGTAAGCCGACACTGCCGCTGATTCACGCTATGGCGAACAGCTCGGCAGAGGATGCGGCGGTGATTGCCAATGCACTGCGAACTAAATCGGTTGAGCGACTGAATGATGTCGTAAATCTGGCTAAGACGTCTGGTGGTATCAAAGCGACGCGCGACGCGGCCATGATCCACTGTGAGCGGGTGCGAGCAGCGCTCGCAGAACTGTCACCCAGTCCTGCTAGGGTAAGTCTTGAGACACTGACTGAATTTTCTATATCTCGGGAGAATTGATTCATGCTGCAAAGCAGTGACCACGACAGCCTGCAATCAGCAGCTGAACGTCTGCGGGCCGCATCGGTGGCTGACTTACTGACACAAGACCCCACGCGTGTTGATCAACTCAAAATTGAGGCGGCTAGTCTTGAACTCGATGCGTCAAAGCAGCTCATTGATGAAAATCTGCTCAATGTCTTTGCCCGGGCGGCACACAATGCCGGTCTCACGGAGGCTTATGAACAGCTGATTACCGGCGCTGAGGTGAACGTTACCGAGCAGCGGCCTGCGCTTCATACACTGCTTCGCGGAACGGCATCTGAAACACTGCCGGACGCCTATCAAGACGTCAGCGATACATTAATGCGCATGCAGGCGGTAACAGATGCTGTGCACTCGGGCAGGCAAATCGGCGCTACCGGAAAGCCTTTTACCGACGTCATCAATATTGGCATTGGCGGCTCAGATCTCGGACCGCGCATGGTATGCCGTGCACTGAAACACACATCCGCCAAACTCAATACACACTTTATTTCAAACGTGGACCCCCATGACCTCGACGTCGTGGTTCAAGACCTCAACCCCGAAACAACGCTCCTTGTAGTCTGTTCGAAGACCTTTACAACCGAAGAGACACTGACCAATGCCCAGCGCGCTCGGGCATGGCTGATAGCAGGTGGCGTCACGGAGTCGACCATCGGCCAGCATGTCTTGGCCGTGACGACCAATCTGTCAGCAGCGGCCGAATTTGGCATCGACGAGGCGGCGTGCTTCCCCATGTGGGATTGGGTCGGTGGGCGCTATTCGGTTTGGTCTGCAATAGGCCTTGTGATCGCGCTGGGGTTCGGCTGGCAGGCGTTTTCATCGCTCCTCGAGGGCGCACGCACGCTGGATGAGCATACGCGGCGTGCCGAACCCACTGACAACCTGCCCATGATGATGGCGCTGCTGGAACTTTGGAACACGCGCTATCTAGGCACCGACACTCACGTGGTACTGCCTTATTCGCAGCGGCTCGAGTACCTCGCCGACTTCTTGCAGCAACTCACCATGGAGAGTAACGGGAAGCGCGTCACTCTCGAGGGTGAGGCCATTACAGAGGTGACGGCCCCAGTGCTGTGGGGCTCCGCGGGTACGATTGGGCAGCATTCCTATTACCAGCTATTGCATCAGGGAAATCGTCGGTTTAGTGCGGACATCATTTTGCCCCTGACCAATGGTGATGTTGATCTTGATGCACACCGAAAACTTGCGGCCAATGCACTGGCGCAAAGTCGTGCGTTTCTCATTGGCCGCAGTGCCGAAGAATCACGGGCGCTGGCGAAGTCAAAGGGCTTAGCAGCCGATTTAGCACCCCATTTTGAGATGCCCGGCAATCACCCGCACAGCACCATCGTCATGCACGCAGTAACACCAGAGACTGTCGGGGCGCTGATTGCCGCCTTTGAACACAAAACGTTCTTCTTATCGGTGTTAATGGGACTCAATGCGTTTGATCAGTGGGGTGTTGAGTTGGGCAAGGTCATAGGCAGGCAGGTACGTACCACACTGGAACACGGGACCGGTTTAGATCAACTTGACGCCTCGACAGCCGCGCTGGCGAGGGCATGGCGAAACGCCAATCACGCAAGCTGATGCACCCGATAGCAGCTGATACGGGCATATTGCTTCGTGTGGCTTTGTACTCGTTCGAGCAGACCGTGTGTACTGCGGATTCTAGTAAAGCTCAGTCTAAAACTGGCTCTGGCAGATAGTGTCGATGCTTACCAACGCCAAGCGAGCTACTAACGCCTGACATATCCTCGAGAACACGATGCGCATAGACTAGGCGATTAAGTGCGATGGGAGAGAGAGGGCCGCCTATTTTACGCTTTATACTCTCTCGGTGTGCTCTGATCGTAGCGACACTTCGATGCATCGATAGGGCAGTGTCCTTCGCGGTCATACCCAAATAAGCCGACACTACCACCTGCCGCTCAGTCGATGAGATCGTATCAGCGTCTTTGGACACCTGATCCCTGTCTTCCATAGCTTTGGCATTAATTTCGAAGGTGTCGCATCTAGCTAAAATTCGAAAAACCTCTACTCTAGAAATCCATAAGTTCATGGCTTGGGAGTCAAAGGAACTGCGATCCCTCAAGCGGCTTTTGTGCTCAGAATAGGACTCCAGGCCAAACACCAGTTGAGTTTCGGGGAGTACCGTCAACACGGGCGCCCCGAAACGACCTTTACTAATCTTTATGATCTCAAGGTCATAACTTGGGATTTTACTCTCGCCCAGTCGAGGAATCATGATGTGCAGCATTGAATAACCGGGCCCTGTTTACCGCTAATGACAATTGTCAGAATCAGAACATAGGGGCTTGGTGGCAAACTGCCAACTAGCATAACTACTATTTTCCTCAGATTGTGACAAAAAAAGTAGACACTCGAGCTAAATGTGGCAAAAGCATCTCGCTAGGTCGCCCTCCGGTTAGCGTGCACGATAGATTCCGCACAAAAAAGCCCGGCATTGCCGAGCTCTCAGATCACCCAAAAGAGCGTTATAGACGCTCGATAATAATGGCCGGTGCCATGCCTCCCGCTGCACACATGGTGATCAGGGCATAACGCCCACCCTGTCGCTCAAGCTCATCGAGTGCCGTACCCACGAGAATTGAACCTGTCGCACCGATGGGGTGCCCAAGGGCCATAGCACCGCCATTGATGTTCACCTTCTCGCGATCAAGGTCGAGTCGACGAATGAACCGCTCGGCCACCACAGAAAACGCCTCATTGATCTCCCACACGTCGATGTCGTCTTTCGTGAGACCTGCTTTGGCAAGAACCTTCTCTGCCGCAGGTACTGGCGCATTTAGCATCAAGGTTGGGCAATCACCCATGTTAGCCGTCGCTACAATGCGCGCGCGCGGTGTCATGCCTGTGCGCTCGATGTAAGACTCCGAAGCGAGCAACAGGGCTGCTGCTCCATCGACCACACCCGATGAATTACCCGCATGATGGATGTGATTAAACTCGCTTATTTCGGGATATTTACGCTGAATCAGTGCGCCATAAGTCGTACCGTCTTCATCAACGGGCACATCACGAACGACGCTGAATACAGTCTTGAGCTCAGCCAGTCCCTCTTTGGTCGTTTCGGGACGTGGGAACTCCTCGTGATCGAGCGCCACAGATCCATCTGGGTTCGTGACGGTAATCAACGACTTGTCGAAGCGCCCTTCGGCGATGGCGCGCGCTGCACGCGCCTGACTGACCAGCGCGAGATTGTCCACCGCTTCGCGATCAATCCCCTCGAGGGTGGCAATCGCATCCGCACAGACGCCCTGCTGTGACTGCGGATGCATCTCACGCAGATGAAGGTTGCCCGAATCAATCATGGGTGGCTTGCTCGGATCGCCCACTTGCGAGTGATAACTCATCATCTCGGTACCACCCGCAATGACTAGATCTTCCATGCCTGACATCACTTGTGCCGCGGCGAGACTGACGGTTGTGATACCTGACCCACAGAAACGATCGAGCGTGACGCCAGACGAGCGCACGTCATAGCCGGCATTCAATGCGGCCATTCGACCCAGGTCACCACTTTGCTTACCGCTTTGTGCCGATGTTCCCCAGATGATGTCGTCGACATCTGCCGTATTTAACTTGTTGCGCTCTGCCAAGGCACTTAAGACTGTTGAGCCGAGGTACGAGGGGTGAAGGTGTGCTAGTGCACCCTTGCCTACTTTTCCAATGCCTCGCGGTGTTCGGCATGCATCGACAATGTATGCGTTACCCATAATGTGTCTCCTGAGAGTGAGTGTTTATGCCCTTATGGGCTTTAGCTATTGTTATGACGGTACTGATTACCTGTGCCGTCTAACGCTACGTTGCCTTTGTAGCAGGGTCAAGACTGAGAGCCCCC
>CAJYAI010000052.1 GCA_913064725.1 uncultured Alteromonadaceae bacterium
TGTACCGTTTGGTCAATACCAGCACCCGTATCAACAATGAGTACATCGGGCGGAATCAGCTGGTCCGATAACTGACGAATAAGCGTTTCTTGTTCCCCACTTTGCATCTCAACCATCTGAGCGACACCGGACGCGGCCGGAATGACGCGCACCCCCTCGGGACCATCAACCACCACATCAGCTAGCGTCTTATCGCCAGAGACGACATCAGCAAGTGTGTACTTTGGCTTCATGCCCAGCACCACATCGACATTGGCGAGGCCCAGATCCGCGTCAAAGAGCATAACGTCTAGCCCTTCCATTGACATAGAAACCGCCAAATTTACGGCAATGTTGGTCTTACCAACACCACCTTTTCCGCCTGTGATTGCAATAACCTGCATCCCGTTTCCTCTGCCAAGTAGCGATCTATCTGCACCCAAGGCAATCACCCCAGGTGCCGATATCGTCCTATCGTAGCTCATGTGCTGCAACATGGTTAGACCGCGACCTTGAGTTGCTGATTTTTGCGCTCTAAATTGCGACGCGCTAAGCGTTTTGACTCGTTTATCAGACCTTCAGAGGTAATTCTTAGCAACTCCGAGTTTGCACTGTCAGCAACACCGGCAATAGGGATATCCCGCCCGGCCAAAATACCCAGCACAGGACCAATAGAAGTTGCCTCACCCAAGTGCGTCAGCACACTGCCAGCGAGCGGTAACTGTTCAGCATGTGTGGTTAGCAACTGAAGGTATTCCTCCTGAACAGTGCACGGCAACACCAAAAGCGCGGTCAGTCCGGCACGTTGCTTCAGTAACGTATTAATGGCGGGGTCTTGGCCCCCTAGCGAAGGCGTCAGATCGGGTGTCTCAACAAAGACTTGTCGGCAAGATTTAACCGTCGACAGCGCCTTTTTGAGCGCCGCTGCATCGGGCGCCATATAATTTGCAATGTCGTGCTCGTGACAGAATCGACCCAGTGCTGATGATGGGTCTTCCAGCATACTAATCACCGCGATGTCACTGGGCGCAAACTGCTGGCTCGCCGCGACGACAAGCTGCTGTATTGCGAGTGATCGATCTGCACCCGCGCCACCCACTATTGCCTTAATCCTCAGACCGGCCTGTTCCGCTTCTGTCAGCACCTCGATCCGCGCGGCTAAGTTGGTAATGGCTTGTCGCCATCCCTCATTCAATGAAGCGCCGGCATTGACACCGTCCATCAGCTCACCGATGAGAACGCGCCCTAAACCGAGGGTTGCCAGCCGCTGCTCTATGGTTGCGACAGTGGGACGCTTACCTGCTGTGTCTTGCCATTGGCGCTGACCCAAAGCTGCATGCAACGTCTCTCGCAAATCTGTCAGCTCACGCTTCAAGTGCGCGAGTGCTATTTCATTAGTAGCACCGGCTGGCGATTCGGCTGCAGGCCTTGCCTGCTCGATGGCGGATATGACCGACCCTGTCTCCAGCATGGCACAAATCTCAATACCATCAGTTGTGCGCTTGTTTGACAAGATAAGGGCCTCAGGGCCCATCACATTACGCACTTGCTCAAGCGCAAGTTTGTTGGTGCGTCCAGTAAAGCGTTGTACGTTCATACTCATTCTCCCAAAACGCCAATTCTTTGACGTCGATACTGCCTAATCCATCGCTTGAACCCTAAAAAAGGGCTAAAACCAGCGATACAACTAGGCAATGCAATTAGCGGGCCAACTTCTAACCTTGACCACCCACCGTCGTCACGACACGGATATTTTTATCACCTGGAATCTCTTCGTACGCCAGAATGTAGAAATTACTCATACGCCCACGCAGCAGTTTTGATAAGAAGCCGCGGATAATCCCCGACACTAGCAGCACAGGGCTCGCGCCCTCCGACTCCATCTTGCCTGCGGCATCACCAATACCTCTGACCATCGTGTCCAAAAGGTTGGGCTCAATGACACCTTGGTTGTTTTGAACGGCACTGCTCATCATTTGCTCAAGCTGTGGATCGAGCACCATGACGGGCAGCTCTTGCGCGGCACCGGCCACCGATTGGAAAATCGAGGGACCGAGTGCCACTCTGACCTGCGCGACCAACTCCTCAGGATTGTTCTCAAGGCCACGATGTATCGACAATGTTTCAGCAATAGTTCGCATATCGCGAATGGGCACGCCCTCGTCAAGCAAGCTGTGAACAACGCGGGTCACGTCAGCAAGCGACATGGTGTTAGGCACTAGGTTTTCGACCAGCTTCGGCGCACTTTGCTTTAAACGCTCGAGCAGTTGTTGCACGTCGTCCTGACCAATGAGTTTTGCCGCGTTGTTTTTCAACAACTGGCTTAAATGTGTGGCGATAACAGTCGAGCTGTCAACGACGGTGTAGCCTGCCGTTTGAGCTGCATCGCGCTGCGATGGATCGATCCATAAAGCATCCAAACCAAATGTCGGATCTTTGGTTGCAATACCCTCAACCTGACCAAATACCTGCCCTGGATTGATCGCAAGCTCACGATCTGGAATGACCTCACCCTCACCCATCGAAACGCCGTGAACACTAATGCGATACTTATTTGGGCCAAGATCTAGGTTGTCTCGGATATGAACAGAATCGACCAAGAAGCCCAGCTCCTGGGAGAGCTTTTTACGCACACCTTTTATGCGACTGAGAAGATCGCCGCCCTGCGCGGCATCGACCAGAGGAATCAGTCGGTAGCCCACTTCCAGTCCAATTTGATCGAGGCTTGATACATCATCCCAGCTCAGCTCATTACTTTTCGGCTGCACATCGGCGGGCTCGGGCTTCGTCTCAACCAGCTCGGGGGTCAACCCCGCCTGCGAACGGAGATAACCGCCAACGGCCAGTAGTGTCGCTATCGAGATAAAGACGACGTTGGGCATGCCTGGGACGATACCCATGGCGCCAATAATGCCGGCCGCCACAAACAAGACTTTCGGATTGCTGGTCAGCTGACTGGACACCTCGGCACTCATGTCTTGCTCGCCCGATACACGGGTGACGATAATGGCGGTCGCCGTAGACAGCAGCATCGCGGGAATTTGCGCCACCAGACCATCGCCGATGGTAAGCAGCACATAGTTCTGCGCCGCCTGAGAGGCATCGAGCCCGTGTTGCAGGGTACCGATTGCAAAGCCACCGATGATGTTAATAAACAGGATGAGAATACCGGCAACGGCATCGCCTCGGACAAATTTAGAGGCGCCGTCCATAGCTCCGTAAAAGTCAGACTCACGTGTCACGCGCTCACGCCGCTCAAGCGCCTCGTCAGAACTTATGAGTCCGGCGTTCAGATCGGCGTCAATCGCCATCTGCTTTCCTGGCATGGCATCCAATGTAAATCGTGCCGTAACCTCTGATACGCGAGTAGCGCCTTTCGTCACCACCACAAAGTTAATGACAACCAAAATGGTAAATAGCACCAAGCCCACCGCGTAGCTGCCGCCGACCACGAATTCGCCAAAAGCCTCAATGACGCGTCCAGCCGAGTCCGTTCCTGTGTGACCGTTGAGCAACACAACGCGCGTGGATGCGACATTAAGCGCCAGACGCATTAACGTCGCCAACAGCAAAACGGTGGGAAACACGCCAAAGTCCAAAGGACGCGTGGCATAGACCGATGCCATAAGGACCATAATGGACAGCGCGATGCTCATAGTGAACAAAAAATCCAGCGCCATAGCAGGCAGTGGCAACACAATCATCGCCAGCATCATCAGCATGATCGCGGGCGTTCCAAAGCCTGTTAAGAAGCTGCCTCTACCTGCGGAAGGATCGAGAGCGAGTGTACTGGTAGCCATGATCAGTTATCTCCTAGTGATACTCTGCAAACTCACTCGGCAGCTCAACGGGAGCTGGGCGAGGAATATAATCTGTGGGTGTGGACTTACGCAGGTGATAGACGTACGCGAGCACTCTCGCCACGGCCAAGAACAGCGGGCCCGGAATTTCATCGCCAATCTCGGTGGTGCCGTGCAAGGCACGTGCGAGCGGCGGCTCTTCGTAGATGGCGACGTCATGCTCGATCGCGATAGAGCGTATCTTTAGAGCGATGAGATCTTGTCCCTTGGCGACGACACGAGGCGCACCCGATCCATCCTTGTCGTACTTTAATGCAACCGAGTAATGCGTCGGGTTGGTGATCACAACGTCAGCATCGGGTACGTCCTGCAACATGCGACGCTGTGATACTTCACGCTGCAACTGTCTAACCCGCGCTTTAACCTCGGGACGGCCGTCGGTTTCTTTACCTTCGTCCTTGATCTCCTGCTTGGTCATGCGCATCTGCTTGTTATGGCTCCAAAGCTGATAGGGCACGTCAATGGCAGCAATGAGCACCAGCGTTGCAGACAACAGAACTAAGGCAATCATGATCATATTGCCAGACCGAACAATGCCTTCCATCACATCGAGCGTGATTAACGCCATGACGTCACGCTCTAGGTATTTATAAATAAGGACGGCAACGCCCAGCACCAAAAAGAACTTCAGTAACGCTTTGACGAGCTCTACCAGTCCCTTCGTTGAGAACACACGGCCTAGGCCTTTAATTGGATCGAGCTTGTCAGCCTTGAAGGCAATAGCATCTGCGCTAAACAGCAGACCACCCATAAGAGCAGGCCCTGCTAGGGCAGCCACTACCGTAATGGCGAGGAAGGGCGTAATCAGCGTGAGTGCTGACAATAAAACGTGCATCAAATGCGTCGGCACCAATTCGGCCTGTTTCAGAACATCGCCGCTGGGGCTCAGGGCCTCGGAGAACAAGGACGTCATTCCCGACATTGCGGGACCACTCAACAGCCATAGCGCTAACGCACTGGCCAACATGACCAGCAGGGTGTTGAGCTCGCGCGACCGCGCAACCTGACCTTTCTTTCGCGCCTCGGTAAGACGCTTGGCCGTCGGCTGTTCACTGCGTTCTTGCCCTGTCTGCTCTTCTGCCATGCGCCCTCCTTAACCGAAAACGCCGAGGCCGCGCTGAAGGGAAGATCCGATCAGCTGCGTTAATGCCTCGATGAAACCGGGCATAACAAGGAACATTATGAAGAGGCCAGCAAGGATAGTGACCGGGAAGCCGACGGCAAAAATATTAAGTTGAGGTGCTGTTCGAGTGACGATGCCGAAGGCCACGTTAATCAATAACAATGCGGTCAGCGCGGGCAGTGCCAGCAAAATGCCGCCTGCAAACACCGTCGTTCCCAACGCCACTACCGCCGACAAACTCGCCGCTGGTAGCCCAGCCACGCCGATAGGGATGAGCTGATAGGACTCCACAACGGCCGCAATCAGCAGTAGATGGCCGTCGAGCGCCAAAAATAACAGTGTTGCGACGATGACATATAGTTGCGAAATAACCGGGACTTGAACCCCGTTTTGGGGATCTACCGCCATTGCAAATCCCAAGCCCATGGTCATCGAGATCGCCTGCCCAGCAAAAACAGCCGCACCAAACGCCATCTGCACGACAAACCCCAAAATCAGACCAACGCCAATCTCGCGAATACCCATGAGCACACCGGCGCCGGATAGCAAGCTCTCGACGGGTGGTGCTGGAAGAGAAGGCGCGACGAGGGCGGCTATGAGTACGGCATAAAGTGCTCGCGTCCGCACGTTAAAACCGGCGGCACTGAAAACAGGCGCAACCGCCATCATGGCTGACATCCTCAAAAAGGGCGCCGCAAATAAGGTCATAGCACTGAGAACCGTGTCAAAACTGAGTGGCATAACTCACCCAACCAGCCCTGGAATATCCATAAACAGTCGCTCGGAAAACGTCACGATAATCCGCAACATCCAGGGCCCCACAACGAGCAACACGATGACCAGCGCCAAGAGTTTAGGAATAAAGCTCAGCGTCATTTCTTGAATTTGGGTTGCCGCCTGAATGACACCAATAAAAAGGCCTACGGCTAATGCGGCGCCCAGCATGGGCCCTGCCAACAGGACCGCAAGCCAAAGTGCCTGACGACCAATATCCAATACCGTTTCAGGTCCCATAGCCGTTACACCGCGAAACTGCTGACGAGTGTCGCACTTATCAGCGACCAGCCATCAATGAGGACGAATAACATGAGCTTGAACGGGAGCGAGATGATAATCGGAGAGAGCATCATCATACCCATCGACATGAGAACCGCCGCCACCACCAAATCGATGACCAAGAAGGGAACAAACAGTAAAAAGCCAATTTGAAATGCGGTCTTCAGCTCGCTCGTTAAGAACGACGGCAGTAAGACAAAAAGCGGTACGTCTTCTCTGGAGCCAAAGGCCCCGTAGCCGCCCAACTCTGCAAACATGGCCAGATCAGACTCACGGGTTTGCGCGAACATAAACTCTCGCAGTGGCACCTGCGCGACATTGAGCGCTTCCTGAAACTCCATATCACCATCGAGAAACGGACTCAGTGCTTGCGCCCACACCAGGTCGATGACCGGCGACATAATGAAGAGCGTCAAAAAAAGCGATAAACCGAGAATAATTTGGTTTGATGGTGTTTGAGCAGTACCGAGCGCCTGACGCAAGATCGCCAGTACGATAAGAATTCGCGTAAACGCGGTCATTGTAATCAGCATTGCCGGCAGCAATGTGAGCACGGTCATGACCATTAATATCTGTATACCCAGCGCATACTCGGTATCGCCATTGGCCATCGGCGTTGACGTAACCAGTGGGATCATCTGTGCAGACGCCACGCTGGGCAGGAATACAAGGCCTGCAGCAAGCAGCCAAAATAGCGGTCTCATGAGGACGCCTCGGTTTTACCCAAAGCGGCTTTCCAAACCTCAGAGAAGGTCGGGGTACTGGATGCTGTTTGCTCAACCACAGGCTCATCAAATGCATGGATCTTTCGGACATTACCCGGGCCCACACCGACCAACATCTGCTGGTCTCCCACTTGCAAGAGTACAACCCGCTCGCGCTGACCGACGCCGACGCTTGAAATAACCCGCATGTTGCCACTCATTTGCCCGCTGACGCCGTTGAAACGACGGAGCAAGATCAACACACCGACGAGTAGCAAGATAACCACTACAAAGGAACCAATGACCTGTAGCAGATAATCGCCGGTAAAAAGGCTGCTCGGCGCCACAACGGGAGTCGTGTCCTGCGCTATCGCAGGCAAGGCGAGTAAAAGCAGTAGTAAACTGAGGGCACGCATGTCTAGCTCAACTGCTCCAGCCGCGCTTTCGGGCTGACGACATCAACCAGACGTAGACCAAACTTTCCATCGGCTGACACCACTTCTCCGCGCGCCACTAAGGTGCCGTTGATCATGATGTCCATTGGCTCAGTGACGCTACGATCGAACGACACCACACTCCCTGGTGTCAGTGACAGCAGCTCTTTGATGGTGAGACTTTTCCGGCCAACTTCGACCGTCATGGTGACGGGTACGTCCATCAACATATCGAGGTCTATATCGCCCGCCGCACCTGATGGCGCATCCTCGAGCTCTGGGGGTACTGCTGTTGCTTCGTCTTCACTCATGCTTCGCGCTCCTTAAAACCTGTAAATTGCATTGCCTTCAAACCCTCATAGGCACCGTATCGGCCACGTGCGACCACACGATCATTCAGCCGTAAGGACATGGCGTCCGGCTCTTCAATCGGAATGGTCATTCCCACTTTCATCGCTAAAAGGCTCTTAATCGTTGTCTCGATCGCGTCAATAGAACCGCAGACCTCGACCGACACATCTGGCAGGGTCGCTCGCAATTGTGGCTCCCATGTCGCTGATTCGGAGCTCAGTGGTACCACTTTCTTGCGCGGAATCAGCGCCTCGCTTTGTCGCTCTAGCTCATCAAATGGAACCAACAATTTGATTGTGCTGTTGTGCTCATCACCCAAAACCAGATCGAAGTTAAAAACTGCAAATCCTGTATCACTCGGAATCAGCGAAAACCTGTCTGGAGTGACATCGACATACAGATCACCCATCTGCAGCGGCAGTCGATCTACCCAGATCTCGGCCATTGTGCGCAGAAACTCTCGAGCGACACGCTCTCCTAAGCGTTGTTCAGACGGTGTGACTTTGGTTGTTAGTTTTGGGGGCGTGACCGACGCCCCGCCAAAATACTGATTGACCAAAAACGTTAGGCTTTCGCCCGATATCAGTAAATGACACTCGTCCTCAAACGGGCCAATCCGAGTGCTCACAAGACAGAGGCGATTTGGAAAGCCGGTTAAGAGATCCCCTGCGACGGCATAGGTCGACGGCTGCGCTTCAACGCTGAGTTCAATATCAAACGCTGTAGCAACCGCTTTTTGTAGTGCTTCCGCATGATTTCTGTGCAGACCTTCGAGCTCAACCCACTTGGAGAGTGTCAGCGACTCGCCCGCACCAAAATCATGAATCCGAAACTCACCGTCATCGAAACCCCCGTCCTCAGCATGCTCGACGAGTGCTTCGATTTCCTCATCAGTCAGAATTGGGTCATTGTCGGATTCGTCAGACACGTGGCTTCCTACTGGGTAATGTAATCGGTGAAATAAACGTCAGCTACGCGATCTTCTGCTGTAGCACCAATAATTTGGTTAATTCGAACAAGCGTTTCACGACGCAGCGATTCTCGGCCTTCATACGTATTAATGCGTTCAAACTCCTGTTGGTTGAAAAAGATCAGTAAGCCGTTTCGAATAGCCGGCACATCGTTATCGACCGACTTCATGTATTTTTGATCATGTCCAACCAGTTGAACCGTGAGCTGCAGGTGGCGAGTTGCGCCGCGATGAGGCATTGCAATGAGTAACTCTCCCACTTCCGCATAAAAACGCTTTTTTTCGGGATCGAATACGCCTTCCATTGGCTGAAATAAATCGGCGGGGGTGGGCTCAGCTTTTTCAACCAACTCGGTATCCGCCTCTTCATTACCCTCAGCCGGCGCGCCCTCTTCCAGTGCGTCACCACCCAATCCCAACATGACTAGTACAGGGCCGCCGGTAAACGCACCCGCGGTGTAACCACCGAGCACGCTTAATACGGCTATAATAATTGTAAGAAGCAAACCTATACCCTTCTTGGACGTCGTCTCTTCCGCAGCTTCCACTGCATTTTTTACATCGTTACTCAAAACACGCTTCCTTTGTCGGTGGCGCAGTTGGCTTTTCTTCGCAAATGGAAGAGCAAAGCACAGACCAATGCCGAAAAATGTATATATATTAGTTATTTAAAAGGCAAAAGTGCAGAAGTCAAAAGCTTGACGCCTAGCGAATGCCCGTAGTAACCATAGCGGACTCAGCGGCGATTGCGTAACCCAGTTTCACTAGGGGTGTCGGGTTGAGAGCCAGTTCTCAGATGTAACCGATTTAGAATAAAACGTGGCGCGGTGGCTCAGGATAATCGCTGCACCTCCAACAGATAGATAGATCAGAACCTCTAGGTGTAGATATCAATCAGCCGATCCGGATCTACAGATACGGAGATAACCGTGGCCTCAATGCCACTGTCATCATCTTGCGAGGTCATTTCTGCCTTACTCGTACCAGAACGACCCTCGTTATTATCGGCTTGCTGATCGCGTCGCTCCGATACATCGCTGTCTGATAAGGAGAGACCGGCACTTTCCAGCATGTCTCTGAGACGCGGCATGGCAGATTCAACTGCTTGCCGCGCTTGCGATGTCTCCACCACGAATGCGACGCGTGTTTCATTGCCGTCGGTTGTTACCGATATGCTCATCCGCCCCAACTCGGCGGGGTGCAGATTTACTTTCGCTTCGCCCCCACCCTGGTTTTTCAGAACCCGTACATGGGTCGCCATCGCGTTACCAAACTGCTGGGACTCGTTGACAGGCACTTTGCTCGGCAGATCTAATATTCGGCTAGACGATAAATTGGTATCAGCTTTTGATAGTGCGCTCGCAGCGACACTCAACGGTGTTTTATCGACGAAGGACTCCACCCTCGCATCGCTCTGAACAGCATTACCAGAGCGCGATGTACGAAGGGATTCACCCACAAGAGCGCTAACTTCTTGCAAGGCATTCACTGTATTTTTTGCCTCACCCGCAACCATGACAGAATCTAACGGGCTGGCTACGCTAGCCTTAATTGAGGCGCTTTCTAGCCCCTCAGCACTTATCTGAGCACCTTGCAAAGCGGGCATGGAGAGTCTAGTTTGACCGCCGCCCGCTGCAGTTGGGGACAAAGGCACCATTGGCGAGGCGACCAAGCCATTCATGGCGTCGTCAAAACCTCCGGGTACAAGCGAAGCGGTACTTGCCGTCCCACCAACTGACAAAACCGCCGCGGCATCCGCCGATACGTTTGTTGCTGATTTAGTTTGACCACCGTCCGCTGCAGTTGGCGGCACAGGCACCATCGGCGAGGCGACTAAGCCATCCATGGCTTCGTCAAAACCTCCAGACGCAAGCGAAGCGGTACTTGCCACCCCACCAACTGACAAAACCGCCGCGGCATCCGCCGATACGTTTGTTGCTGATTTAGTTTGACCACCGTGCGCTGCAGTTGAAGGCACAGGCACCATCGGCGAGGCGACTAAGCCATTCATGGCCTCGTCAAAACCTCCGGGTACAAGCGAAGCGGTACTTGCCGCCCCACCAACTGACAAGACCGCCGCGGCATCCGCCGATACGTTTGTTGCTGGCTTTACCGGGTTGGGAGCAACACCTTGCCCAGACTTGATCATATCCATGGTCGACTCATCCATCGCATGTTGTAATTTATTTGGATCCGGCTCGTCACGCAGCTCTGATGACAGTGCATGCTCTTGCGACACCGCCGGCGATACTGAATCCTCATCGACAACGCTCGAAGACACAGGTTCGCGTTCTGTCGAGAGATTCTGCATGGCATCGGCGAAGTTTGGTGCGGATGCATCTTTCACTGATCTCGACACCTTTGAGTTGCCGAGTGCAGGCAGCGGATTAAGTCCGTCTGTCAATGTCGTGATCATGATTTCACCCTTCTCTTGTCATCCTTCGTTTCATCGTTGCTGTGATTTCACTCTTGGAAGCCGCTGCGCGCACTAAATCGCGTTTGAACGACGTAAAGTTCGTCCAGCAGGCGTTGCTCGCGCTTTTCTTCGATAAAGAGACGGGCCTTTTTGCGTTTAGCTCGGAGTTGCTCAATCGCGACGAGTCGACGCTTCGCCTCGACCCACGACACTCGCTGCTGCTCAAGTGCCTGCTCAGCTTGCCGTATCGCAGTGCGCTGTCGCCCTGCAATTTTGTCAAGCTCAGACAAGAAATGGCGGGCGGCCTGGAGCTGGTGCGTATCAATAGAGCTACCTTGATCACCCGTCGCCAAGCGGTGGTAGTCTTGTCGATAATCACTAATTTGCTTCAACTGACCTTCCGCCGATGCAAGGGATCCTTGGGCGTTTGATAAACGCATGCCGGCTTCCTTTTCATGACGCTCGGCGAGTCGTTGTACTACCTCCAGCTGATCTCTCGACATACCTTAGGCTCACGTTGTCTGGGGCAACTGCATGCCGCCAGTTTGCGCTTGCGCACCTCGTAAACCCGCGGGCTCGATGGTTTGCGTAACCTGCATGTCGTTCGCCAATCTGGACAAGGCATCAAGGCCTTCCGACATGCCAACACGCTCTGACAGCGGTTGTTGAATAAACCCCTTAATGGTGTCTTGGCTTTGAATAGCGCGATCAATCTTTGCGTCAGTACCCGAGCGATAAGCACCCACAGAAATCAGGTCTTGATTTGCGCGATAGGTCGCGAATGATTCCTTCAATAAACGCGCGTGTTCTTGCTGATCAACTTCGGTTATCTGCAGCATTGACCGGCTTATCGACGCTTCGATATCAATAGCCGGGTAGACACCCGACTCCGCCATCGTCCGCGACAAGACAATGTGACCATCGAGAATGGCACGGGCAGCATCCGCTATAGGATCTTGCAGGTCATCACCCTCGACTAAAACGGTGTAGATGGCAGTAATCGACCCACTGCCCAAATTTCCAGCGCGTTCAATGAGATTGGGCAGGGTCGAGAAAACGGACGGTGTGTAGCCTCGTGATACGGGTGGCTCACCTGCCGCCAGTCCAATTTCACGCTGTGCTTGTGCAAAACGGGTTAGCGAATCCATGAGCAGTAGGACATTTTTTCCCTGATCGCGAAAATGCTCAGCAATGGCTGTCGCACGCCAACAACCCGCGACCCGCATTAGCGGTGATGTATCAGCTGGAGTGGCCACCACGACAGATCGTTTTAAACCGTCTGGACCTAGACTGTCTTCAACGAATTCTCTGACCTCACGTCCCCGCTCTCCGACCAGTCCGACCACGACGACATCAGCTTCGGTGAAGCGCGTCATCATGCCAAGGAGTGTGCTTTTTCCGACGCCCGACCCGGCGAACAGACCCATTCTCTGTCCTTTGCCAATGGTCATGAGGCTGTTAATTGCCCGAATGCCGACATCGAGCGGCTGTGCAATGCTTTGCCGCGCCATGGGGCTGATGCTAACGCCGCGCAGCGGAACCGTGGAGCCCGTTAATGGCGCAAAGCCATCAAGCGGCCTGCCCGCACCATCGATAATTCGTCCCAGCAGATGCTCACCCACGGTAACTGTTTCGCCGTCACCGAGTAGGGTTACTTTGGCGCCGGGCGTCAGGCCTGTGGATGCACCTTCACACATCAAAATTAGTAACTCACCCTCAAAGCCAACAACTTCGGCAACGATGCCTTGACGGTGACCTGTCTCTATCCAACATCGCGAGCCAATGCTTGCGCGCAAACCTGCAACTTCGAGTCGCATTCCGGCCAACCTGATGAGCTGCCCGGAAGCTTCCGGCTGTGGGCGCTTGAGGTGGTCGGCTAAAAAACTGACCCGTGATTTGACTCGGGAGCCTTGCTCGGCCTGAAAGATCGCCTCAGTCGTCATCGTTGCCACCAGGCGCAAATCGACTCGCTATTTCACTAATGCGATCGGGATCAAGCGGTGTCGTAGAGTCCGCCGCTGTCTCTGATGTCTGATCGACCGAGACCAGTTGCTCTAACAACGCCCGGCACTGCTGTTCAATCGTCGCGTCGACAAGGGCATGTCCGCGTGAGACATGACAACCACCGCGCAATACCAAGTTGTCGGCAACAAGCTCGGCGGTCAGTCTTTGCTCGCCTAGGTGGGTCTCAACCGCGGCTTTATCTGCTGGATTTAGCCTGATCTCAAGTGGCGCGCGACTCTCGGCCAGCGCCTGCAGCGCCTCCTCTAATGTCGACCTGATGAAGGTTTCGTCGGTGGAGAGTTCGCGCCGCAACACTGCCATCACCATCGCCATGACGAGTGATAGTAAATGCTCACTTACATCAGCATCCTGATTGGCAAGGGGTTTTTCCATGGACGCCCACAGCGCCATCAACTCTTGGACTTTTTGATTTCCCTGCCGATTGGCCTCTTGCTCTCCTTTGGCAAATCCCTCCGCATAACCTGTCTGGCGCGCAGAATCAGCGACCTCTTCCAGGCTTTTCCGGCTGGTTGGAACAGACGTGAGCGTCCGGGGTTGCCAGCGTTCTTGCGCGGTCTCAGACATAATCTTTTGACGCCTTACCAATCATTAGCTCACCTTCGTCAGCAAGTCGTTTCGCAGTTCGAACAATCTCTTTTTGTGCCGTCTCAACATCGGAGAGCTTTACGGGCCCGGAGGCTTCCATGTCCTCTCGCAGAATTTCAGCTGCACGCTCTGACATATTGTTGAAAAAGCGTTCTGCGAGGACGTCGTCAACACCCTTCAACGCCGTCAGCATATTCTCGTTAGGCACTTCCCGAACGAGGCGCTGGAAGCCCTTGTCATCGAGCTGCATGAGGTTATCGAAGATAAACATCTTCTCCTTTACGTCGTCACTGAGCTCTTGGTCAACCGATGTCAGCGCTTCGAGCATTTCTTGCTCTAGATCGCTACCAGTCGCATTGAGAATGGCAGCTAAGTTGTCTGGGCCCATGACTTTTCGGGGCGGGGTTCGCTGAAGCTTTCCTAACTGGCTCTCGAGTACGCGGTCCAGCTCTTCCATGGCACGCGGATCGAGCTCTTCCATACGCGCAATCCGCAAGATGACGTCCTTGCGCATTTCTTCCGGCAGTAGCTCGAGAACTTTTGCGGCTTGCTCGTCGTACAGTTGTGTCATCACGGTTGCGGCAATTTGAGGATGTTCTTCCTCCAGAACTTCAGCGATGGCTTTTGGCGCCATCCACTGCAGCGCCTCAACCCCGTTGTGCTCTTCGGGCTTTTCGAGCACCTGAGACAAGATATTTTGTGCCTTGTCCTGTCCAAGCGCCGACGTCATAACGCGCCGTGTAAAGTCAGGCGCATCAAGACCGAGCGGATTAATTTCTGCCGACTCCAAATGAAAATCAGCGAGGACAGACTCCACTTGATTGTTGGTGAGCTTTGAGATGGTCGCCATGGCCTCGCCAACCTGCTGCACCTCTTTTGCGCTCATATGACGCATCACCTCGGTTGCGGCTTCCTCACCGACGCCCAATAGGAATATGGCGGCACGTTGAGCACCGCTGAGATTCGCTTCATTAGCCATCGGCTGCAATCCAATTTTTCACGACGTACGCGGCACGAACGGGTTGTTCAACCGCCGTGTTACGCGCCATCGCGACACTTTGATGATAGTTCGGTTTAGACGGTGCGGGCGTCGTCGTCGGACCTGACAAGGCCAGCGTGCCCTCGGCACCATCCGCGTCTGCCATGGCGTTCTCCAAGCGAGAAGGCGTCGCAGGTAGCGGTGGCGTATAACTCGTCGAATAGCGAATCATTGGCCGCAGTACAACGAAGATGAGGGCGATGACAGCTAGCGCAGCGAGTAAGCCTCTGCCCAGCTCCCACACCCAGGCTTGCTCAAACAAACCCGGTTCAGGAATAGGCTCGATCGGATCGGGCGCGATGAACGGTGAGTTTATAATCTGCACCGAGTCACCTCGCTCGGCTGAGAAGCCAATGGCCTCTCGCACCAGTGCGTTTATTTGGTCAATGCGGCCTTGATCTAGTGCGATGCGCTCACCATTTTCATCGAGCACATAGTCAACAACGACGGCCACCGAGAGTTTTTGAATGGTGCCGGGCACACGACGAGTATGTGAAATCGTTTTATTGACCTCGTAATTCCGCGTTTCCTTTGTGCTCTCGCGATCTGGAATATTATCAGCAGGTGCCGCAGGGTCTTCATTCGCAGCCAGTGCGCCCTGCTGGGGTGGCTGCGCAACCAGCGCCCCGGCCGCCTGCCCACCGCCAGTACCTCGGTTGGTAATATCCTGCGTGGTCTGCTCAGAGCGCAGTACGGTGGTCGGATCATAAATCTCATTGGTACTCTCAATCCGCGTAAAATCCATATCAGCTGTTACCTGAGCGCGCACAGCGCCCACACCCAATATGGGCTCCAAAATGCCCATGATGCGGTCACTGAGTGAGTTTTCAAATTGCTGTGCGAGCCGGAATTGCTCCGCTGAGTAGCCAAAATCAGAGTCCTCGCCCTGACTCGAGAGCAACTTCCCCGCCTGATCGACCACTGACACGCGCTCCGAATCAAGATTGGGCGTACTGGACGCGACTAAATGAATAATGCCTGAGAGCTGACGCTCGCTCAGACGCACACCAGGGAGCAAGCTCACCATGACCGAGGCCGATGGCTCATTGCCTCGACGCATAAATGCCGACTGCTTCGCAACGGCTAGGTGTACCCGGGCGCCAGAGACGGAGCTCATCGCTGATATGGTGCGTGACAACTCGGCCTCTACCGCACGGTGGTAGCGGGCTTGCTCCATAAAGCTTGATAAACCCATCTGCTGCTCTTCGTACAAAGACTCAAAGCCAACGCCGCCGCCGTTGCGCGGAAATCCCTCACTAGCGAGTGCCATTCGTGCTCGAAGGACATCGTCGTAAGGGACTTCTAACAGGCCTGTGCCCTGCTCCATTCGGTAGGGAATGCCGCTCGTCTGTAACACGTTAATTGCCGTCGCGTTGTCGGCGGGTGACATGGCACCATAAACAGGTTCGTAAGAGGGCGTACTTGCCCAGTTAACAACAGCGATTGCGAGCGCAATGCTCGCCGCAAAACCAGCAAGCAGCGAAAGCTGGCGTGCTACAGGCTGAGCGGCAAAGCCGCTCATTCGATCTAAAACTGGATTATCAGCCATACTACGTTATTCCTCAGACCGGCATGTTCATGACTTCTTGGTACGCGTTCAGTAGTTTATTACGCACCTCCGTCATTCCTGTGAATTGAAGGCTCGCTTTTTGTGCTGTGATCATGACTTCCGCCAGTGACACCGAAGGATCGCCCCGCTCAAAGGCCACTGTCATCGCCTTAGATGCTTGCATGGAGCTATTTACATCAGCTACCGACTGCGACAGAAGATTAGAGAATTGACCGCCAGAAACCGACTCAGTCCCTGAGGGAGTGCTCACGGCTTGACCCTGAGCCAGTGCTTGCACGCTGCGCATCTGGGCCAATACCTGATTGATTGCTATATCGCTCATCGCAACTACCTACCTCATATCGTGCTCATATCGCGCGTGCCAAATGCGGCGCGCAATGAATCCACCGAGAGTAATGCTAACGATGTGCCAATAGGTATTTTTTGTTGTAAGTCAACGAGTTAAACTTTAGTCGCCAGCGACGTGTCGGAATTCTGACGAGTCGGTTTCTTGCTTGATGTCGTACTTGCGCATTTTCTCGACCAGCGTCGTACGCTGCAGAGTCAGGAGCTTGGCTGCGTGCGCGTTCACCCAATCAGTTTGTTCTAAGGCCGCTATGATCAGCGCGCGCTCGGTATCGGCCATGTGCTGCTTTAAGTCGATGGGCTCATCAATAAACGACGGCGTAGGTGGCGCAACCGGTGAAGTCGGCGCTGCGGCAAACAGTGCTGTCAGGTCCTCCGGCTCTTCTGTCGGCAACTGATCGACCAGTGGCTCGATATCTACGGGCCGAGCCGCCACCACAAGCTCAGCGCTCTGGTATTTCGCGGGCAAATCGGCAGCAAACACGGCACGATCGGTGTGAAGAATGATGAGGCGCTCGATCAGATTGCCCAGCTCTCGGACGTTGCCGGGCCACGGGTATAGTCGCAAGTGCGCCATGGCATCGGCTTCTAGACGAATGAGTCCGCGACCCTGTTCAGCGAAGCTGTCGATGAAACGCTGCGCCAGGCCGGCGATATCCGCTGTGCGGTCTCGCAACGCCGGTACATCGAGCGGAAATACATTGAGTCGGTAGTACAAATCCATGCGGAATTTACCGTCTTCCACGTGCTGCTCAAGGTGTTGATGGGTGGCCGCAATGACCCGAACGTTTGACTTAATGGCCTTGCCACCGCCGACACGCTCAAAGGTCCGCTCTTGCAACACGCGCAGCAACTTGACCTGCATGTCATAGGGCATGTCACCGATTTCATCGAGAAACAGCGTGCCACCCTCAGCGAGTTCGAAGCGGCCCTTGCGTGCGGCAATCGCTCCGGTGAAGGCGCCCTTTTCGTGGCCAAAAAGTTCGCTCTCCAACAATTCAGCGGGAATAGCACCGCAATTGACGGGAATAAACGGGCCATCGGCGCGCTCAGAGCAATCGTGAACGAGACGGGCAATGACTTCCTTTCCCGTACCGGACTCACCCTGCAATAAAACGGTGGCATCGGTAGGCGCCACTTTAGTAACGAGTGACCGAACATCTTGAATGGCGTCGCTGACGCCCACCAAGCGTTGATCGAGGCGTTTTAGATGGCGCTGAGCTGTGGTGTTCTTAGTCGTCACGGTTGCGTATCGCCTTCCCTGAAGAATCCACATCCAGTGTTTCCGGATGACTTACATTATCAAGGTAACAAGGGGGAGGGAAGAGTGCGCCAGTTTTTTGACGCAAATGTGTGATGGCTCACATTTTTAATTCTCAGCACCTGCTTTCCGTTAACGCAAATTACTCACCTCTCGATGGTCTACAGACCGCTAAAACAAGGCTAGAGCCAACACTCAGAAAAGAGAGAAACAAAACCCAATCAAGCGAAAATCTCAACCGTGACATTTTAAATGTCACTTTTGGCAGGATCTCAACACCCAAACGCCTCCAGCAGTGGCAAACGCTCACAAAAGTATCTAATTTATTTCAGGACCTTGCCGCTAATTTTGTAGGACACTTTTCACATAGAGGTAGATTTGGTGCTCCCCCTTGCGTCTTGCTTCAAGAGGCCCAGAAAACAACTTCTTTCGCTGACTTTCATTGCCGCCTCGGTAACGGCTTGCGGAGGTGGGGGCGGTGGCTCGGACGATAACCAGACCGGTCCAGCAACGAGCGTTTCTAACAGAGCACCCTCTATTCAAGCGATTGAGCCTGTTTCAGTTCTCGAGGGCTCGCAGATATCTGTATCTGTAGTGAGTAATGATCCCGATGGCGACCCGCTCTCAAAATCAATCGACGGTGCAGATGCCTCGTTTTTCAACTTTGGATCCGATGGCGCAATCCACTTTTCAACACTACCAGATTGGGAGGCAGCCGAAGACAGCGATTCGAACAACGTCTTTGAGGCAGTGGTAACCGTTTCAGACGGTCAGCAGTCTGCCTCTGCAAATCTTGAAGTCACCCTCATAGATGCGCTAGAGGGCAGCGTGATTATTGGCGTCATGCACGACTCCGTGGTCTTCGTGGATGCTAACCAAAACTCTGTATTGGATGAAAACGAAGAGAGCGTAAAAAGTAATGACAAGGGAGCCTTTTTCTTACCTTTGCCCGACGAGCCAGAAAATGCCGCTTTAGTTGCGGTGGGCGGCATCGACACGTTTACGGGTAACGAACTACCCAGTCTTCATTTACAGGCAGTCACCAAGGGCGATGCCCCAGAGCACGCGGCAATAAATACCTTTTCGACTCTTGCTTCAGGCCTAAATGAAGCAGAGCGAGAGCAACTGGACGCGTTACTGGGTGACCTATTGCCATTAGATGAGCTTACTCGACAAAATATTTGGGAGGCCGCGCTCGCAGGGAGCGAGTTAGGAGAGCGATCTTCTCGCATTAATCTGGCATTAGGCCTGATGCTTCTCATCATCGACGCACTTTTCGATGAGAGCGTTAATAAGGGTGTCATCGCCTCCTCCCTATCGAAGTCACTGATAACAAGTGAAGAAGAGACTTTGACCGAGCTGCTGAGCAGCGAAGTTGCAGTCCGCCAGGTTCTCGAAAAAACCAAAGTCAAAGGTGTATCAGCGGAACTTAACTCAGAGTCCGTCAGGGCCCTCTCGACCACAATAAGTAGTCTGAACGAAGTCATTTCGAACAAACAGATCATGGTTTCTGAGCCACTGATGGGCGAGATCATGTCAATTGGTCAAACCGAGCTAGTGGGTGCCACCAGAGAACTGGCATCCTCGGGCTCAACAGAGGACTTCTTAGCTACCGCCTC
>CAJYAI010000053.1 GCA_913064725.1 uncultured Alteromonadaceae bacterium
GCGCGCCAAACAGAGGCGACAATCGTCTCCTTGACCTCCCCCGGATCGCCACTGGCAGACCAAAGCCACTGCTGCATTCACGTCAACGTGGAGGAAGATACCGAGCAGTACTTGCCCATGACATCACGGTTGGTCCAGCTGGTCATTCTCGATGTCCTAGCTGCAGGCGTGACACTCAGACGAGGTGAAGGCTTCACGCCACACCTCGCGCGAATTAAAGACAGTCTCAAAGACACCCGATTCCAAGCGAGTTAACCAATGAAGAATAACCTTGTACTCGATACAGCAGCACTTAGACAAAATGTCCGCCTTTTGGGTGATGCGCTAGGCGAGGTCATTCGCAGTACGGTTGGCGACAGTCTATTTCACAGCATTGAGTCAATACGTCAGGCATCTAAATCAGCCACTGACGCGGAGCAAACCGCGGCGCTCTTTGATGAGTTGAAACAGCTCGACGCAGATCAACTACTGTTAATATCACGGGGTTTTGCGCAGTTTTTAAATCTGGCCAACATTGCGGATCAGCACTTCACAACAAGTAAGTCTGTAAGTACTCGCTTCGGCGCATATGAGAAGATTGCTGCGGCCGTGACTGAGTTGAGCGCGACAGCGACAAAGTCAGAACTGGCGCAAGCCATGGCTAATCTGCATATCGATCTTGTTTTGACGGCCCACCCCACCGAAATCACACGCAGAACCCTCATTCATAAGCACGGGGAAATCCACGACTGCCTAACAACGCTCGACTCGGGCCTTGCAGACGAGCATAAAGTGCGGCGACGACTCGTCGACTTGATTGCGCAAATTTGGCACACCGAAGAGTTCCTAGAGCAACGCCCAACGCCAGTAGATGAAGCGCGGTGGAGTTTCGCAGTCATAGAAAACGCTCTTTGGGATGCCGTTCCTGAATTTATGCGAGACCTTGACGCAATTGCAGAACGATTCGAGTTAGAAATGCCAGCGCGAGAAAAACCCGCCGTGAGAATTTCTAGCTGGATCGGTGGTGATCGCGATGGCAATCCCAATGTCACCGCCAAGGTGACTCGCCGCGTTATGATCATAAGTCGCTGGCAGGCAGCCGATTTGATCGCCAAAGACCTCGACGCCATTTACGAGGAACTCTCGGTAACACGTGCGACACCCGAATTACGAGCGCTTACCAATGAAGCCAGAGAGCCGTATCGCGCCATTCTCAGACCTATCCGTGACACAGTAAAGCGTCAACGCGACGGACTCGGCGCCCACATTAAAGATGCGGCAAACATACCCCCTGCTGTTTTATCCGCCTCAGAGATTATAGAGCCCCTAGAACTGTGCCGAAGCGCACTGACCGAAGTAGGACTTCGCGCTATCGCTGACGGAAAGCTTCTCGATTTGATACGACGACTGGCGTCGTTTGGCACCCACCTCGTTACGCTCGATATTCGCCAAGAAAGTACTCGCCACAGCGACCTAATCAGTGAAATAACGCAGGCCTTGGGGCTGGGCGACTACCTAACTTGGGAGGAGACGGAAAAGCAACGATTCTTGAGCGCTGAAATCGCAAATCCACGCCCTCTACTACCTCTGCGATTTGAAGCATCAGAACCCTGCCAAGAGGTCCTAGACACCTTTCGCGTTGTTGCTGAGACACCGAGGGAAGCGCTCGGATGCTATGTGATCTCGATGGCGTCCGAGCCCTCCGATGTGCTGGCAGTTCAATTGCTATTAAAGGCGACAGGCGGTCCGCTGGATCTGCCCGTCTCCCCTCTTTTTGAAACACTCGACGATCTGGATGGTGCGCCTGCAACCATTGACACGCTGTTACGTGATTCGGCATTTAAAGCGCGTATTGCCGACACCATGGTCGTAATGATCGGCTACTCAGATAGCGCCAAAGATGCCGGGATGCTGACCGCTGGATGGGCCCAGTACCGCGCTCAGGAGGCGTTACTCAACGTCTGCCACGCTCATGGTATCAACCTGCAGCTGTTTCATGGCAGGGGCGGTACAATCGGTCGCGGCGGTGCTCCAGCTCATCAAGCACTGCTTTCCCAACCTCCGGGCTCACTAGAGCAGGGCTTACGGGTGACAGAACAGGGTGAAATGATCCGGGTCAAATTAGGCCTCAAGCCACTAGCAATAAACACGCTAGGGCAATACGCCAGTGCTATTCTCCGAGGCAATCTCACGCCGCCACCGATTCCCAAACCAGAGTGGCGCGAACTTATGAATTCACTCGCGGAAAGGGCCTGCGACGACTACCGCAGCTGGGTGCGAGGCAATGGTCACTTTGTCGAGTATTTCAGGCAGGCCACGCCAGAGCCGGAGCTAGCCAGTCTGCCGCTGGGATCACGCCCCGCGCGACGCCGAACAGGTGGAGGCATAGAAACGCTTCGCGCCATCCCGTGGATATTTGCTTGGTCCCAAAACCGGCTCGTACTGCCCGCATGGCTGGGGGCAGGGTCGGCTTTGGAAGCGGAGGCTTCTTCGGGCTCGATGAGGGTGTTGCGAGACATGCGCGATCAATGGCCATTTTTCGCGTCTCGACTATCCATGCTTGATATGGTGTATGCCAAATCAAACAGCGTTATTAATGCCTTATACGACGACACACTGGTCGAGCCAGAGCTACGAGAGTTAGGCGCAAGATTACGCCACCAGCTTTCGAGCGATATCGCATCGGTACAGAGGATACTGCAAGTCGACACGCTGATGGCGAACGATCCCTGGGGTCTAGAGTCAATAGGCCTCAGAAATGTGTACACGGCTCCGCTGAACTTGGTACAAATTGAACTGCTCCGCCGGATCAGAGAAGGCGGTGATGAGTCTGTACAACGCGCACTCATGGTCTCTATTGCCGGTGTCGCTGCGGGTATGCGCAACACAGGCTAAGTTGACCCTTCATCAGTTCATAGCAAGTTGTCGGATGTCGCCAAGAAGCGTCACTAAATACGTGAGAAACCGGCCAGCATCGCCTCCGTTAACCACTCGGTGATCATAAGACAGTGACACTGGCAGCATGACCCTCGGTTGAAACTCCGAGCCGTCCCATACCGGCTGTGTCGATGCTTTGCTGATACCCAAAATACCCACCTCCGGCGTATTGACGATGGGTGTGAACCCTTTGCCACCGATATTACCGAGACTGCTCACGGTAAAAACAGCACCTTGCATCTCATCGGGCTTAAGTTTTTTATCTTTGGCCTTGGCCGCAAGAGTACGAATCTCATCGCTCAAATCCCAAATAGATCGCTTATCAGCGTCACGGATGACCGGAACCACAAGTCCATTGGGTGTATCCACAGCCATACCGATATGACAGTAGTCCTTGTAAACCAGTGCCTCCCCCTGCTCTGCCAGCGAGGATTTCATTTTAGGGTTGGCATTTAAGGCGATGGCGACGGCCTTTATGACGAAAGGCACGGGAGACAGCTTACTGCCGCGTCGTTCACTTTCGGCCTTCAAAGAAGCCCGGAAGGTCTCCAGATCTGTAATGTCGGCATCGTCAAATTGGGTGACGTGAGGCACGTTTAACCACGATTTGGACATATTAGCAGCGGTCACTTTGTCGATTCGTGATCGCTCCTCTCGCCGGACAGGACCAAATTTTGCGAAGTCAATGTCAGCAACAACTGGAATAGCGCCACCCACCTCACGATGCACTGGTGACGGCGCCGCCAGCTGTTTGGCAACGAACGCCTGAAGATCTTCCTTGAGGATGCGTCCCTTTGGTCCTGTGCCCGTAACCAATGTGAGATCAGCACCGAACTCTCTTGCCAACTTGCGAACTGCCGGGCCAACATAGAGATCAGCGGTAGAGGCAGTCTCCGCAAGAGCCGGACCCGCTGGTCGTACAGACGCTGTATGTCCGTCCGCTTTGCCAGGCGTCGCATTGGATACGGCATTTGATTTAGACGGGTCGGTCGGCGCCGCGCTTGTCTCGGTTGACTCAGAAATCGCCACCGGAGCAACAGGCGACGATGCGACAGCTGCTCTTAGCTTTATCAGCTGCGAGCCTTTAGATACATTTGCACCCTCAGCCACCAACAGCTCGGTGACTTCTCCTGCTGTTGGTGCCGGGACTTCCATAGAGGCCTTATCCGATTCGAGCACGACAATAGAATCGCCCTCTTGCAATACATCGCCAACTGCCACGCAGATCTCAACGACCTCAACATCGCCATCGGTGCCAATATCGGGCACATCAATAACAACATCAGAGACCGCTTGTTCAGAGTCGGAGGTCATCTTAGTCTCACTCGACACCGCTACTACTGGCTCGGTCGGCACCAATGTCTCATCTGGCGCAGGCGCGTCACTGGACGCTACAACACTCTTATTCTCGACTTCGGTCTCACCGAGCACCTCAACGACCAATATGGCATCTCCCTCGGCGAGCTGATCGCCAACCGCCATTTTAAGCTCAACTACCACGCCCGCGTGAGAGGCTGGTATTTCCATGGAAGCTTTGTCGGACTCCAGCACAATGAGGCTCTGCTCTACATCGACGCTATCGCCCACCGACACCAAAAGCTCAACAACCTCAGCACCCTCTGCTCCACCAATATCTGGCACATAAATCGTTTGATTAGTCATAACGCACGACCTCCCTTATACCGACGTAGGATCTGGTTTCGTGGGGTCAATGCCGAGGTCTTTCATCACCTTTGCCACTTCATCCCTAGAAACAGATCCCTCATTAGCTAAGGCGGTCATTGCCGCTAATACGACATATCGACGATCTACCTCAAAGAACTCACGCAGCTGTGCTCTCGTGTCGCTGCGGCCAAAGCCATCAGTTCCCAACACAGTAAATGATCGAGGGATAAATTCTCTGATCTGGTTTGTATGCGCACGAATATAGTCAGTTGCTGCAATGACGGGGCCCTCGGTTGGTGCCAAGCATTGTGTTACGTAAGGCACCTCCGGCTCTGTTTGCGGGTTCATCATGTTGTGACGCAAGACTCTATGACCATCTCGGGCCAGCTCATTGACGCTGGTCATACTCCATATATCGGCCGCAATACTGTAGTCGCGCTCAAGTATCACTGCTGCGGCTTCAACCTCTCGCATGATCGTACCAGCGCTCATCAACTGAACGCGCGCGCGTGCTTTTTTAGTTGATACCTTAAGCGGGTAAAGCCCCCGGATAATGCCCTCTTCGATCCCCTCGGGCATGTCTGGGTGTACGTAGTTTTCATTCATCGTGGTGATGTAATAAAAAACACTCTCGCGATCTTCAAACATACGCTTCATGCCAGCGCTAATAATAGTTGCTAGCTCGTAGCTGTAAGTTGGATCGTATGAAATACAATTTGGAATGGTCGTCGCCATCAGATGGCTATGACCATCTTGGTGCTGCAAACCCTCGCCATTGAGCGTCGTGCGGCCCGCCGTGGCGCCGATGAGAAAACCTCGTGCCTGACTATCGCCTGCGGCCCAAGCCAAGTCGTGAACGCGCTGAAAACCAAACATTGAGTAAAAGATATAAAACGGCACCATCGGGTAGTCCGATACCGAATAAGAGGTGGCAGCGGCGAGCCAGGCAGACATAGCACCCGCTTCATTGATGCCTTCCTCCAAGATCTGACCGGTTTCCTCTTCCTTGTAATAGAGGATCTGTCCTGCATCATGCGGCGTGTACTGCTGGCCCACTGAGGAGTAAATCCCCAACTGGCGGAACATGCCTTCCATACCAAAGGTGCGAGCTTCATCGGGCACTATCGGCACCACCCGCCCCCCAATCTGCTTATCTTTGACTAACGACGACAACACACGAACAAAGGCCATGGTGGTCGATATTTCGCGCTTACCGCTACCTTTTAGCTGACTGGCATACGCCGATTGTGCGGGCGCAGGCAGACTGTGAGAAACAGCGCGACGAGCAGGAATACTGCCCCCCAACTCGGCACGCCGCTCCCGAAGATAACGAATCTCCGGACTATCCTCGGGCGGCCTGTAAAATGGTACGTCCTTCAGCTCTTTGTCACTGATAGGCACTCCAAATCGATCCCGAAATGCCTTCAGACTCTTAACATCCAGCTTTTTCAGCGAATGCGTCTCATTGCTGGCTTCGCCCGCCTCACTCGTACCGTAGCCTTTTACCGTCATTGCCAAGATGACCGTGGGGCGCTCGGTTTCTTCACAGGCTGCCGCATAAGCCGCGTAAACTTTGTAGGGATCATGACCGCCTCGGTTCAGATACATGATGTCGTCATCCGAAAGGTCTTTCACTAAATCCAATGTCTCGGGGTATTTTCCGAAGAAGTGCTCTCGGGTGTAGGCGCCGCCATTGAACTTACAGTTCTGTAGCTCACCGTCACAGACCTCATCCATGCGCTTTAACAGCAAGCCTGACTTATCGCGCTCAAGTAACGGATCCCAACGCCGGCCCCAGACCACTTTGATAACGTTCCAGCCCGCACCACGAAAGACACCTTCTAGCTCCTGAATGATTTTGCCGTTTCCACGTACCGGACCATCTAGGCGCTGCAAGTTGCAGTTGACCACAAAGTGAAGATTTCCCAAGCCCTCTCGGCCCGCTAGGCCGATTGCCCCCAAGGATTCGGGCTCATCACACTCTCCATCGCCAAGAAAGCACCAAATCTTCCGATCTCTATGATCGACAAGCCCACGCTTCTGTTGGTACTTCATGACGTGCGCCTGGTAAATCGCCTGTATAGGACCCAGGCCCATCGATACCGTGGGGAACTGCCAATAATTGGGCATCAGCCAGGGGTGCGGGTAAGAAGACAAACCCTTACCACCTACCTCGCGACGAAAGTTTTCTAAATGGGATTCATCAAAAACCCCCTCAAGATAGGACCGAGCGTACATGCCCGGGGCACTGTGCCCCTGATAGAAGACGAGATCACCGGGGTGTCCATTCGCTGTTCCCCGGAAAAAATAATTCATACCAATATCGTAGAGCGTTGCGCTCGAGCTGAAGCTTGAAATGTGACCACCAAGCCCGTCCTCATTGTCGTTAGCCCGCATGACCATGGCCATTGCATTCCAGCGCACCAGAGAACGAATTCGTCTTTCCATGAAAAGATCACCTGGCATGACACGTTCATCTTCAGGATTGATCGTATTTTTAAACGGTGTCGTAATGGCTGCTGGCAGCCCTATACCCTGATCGCGTGCGTGATCTGTCAGCTTCCGAATCAGATCACTAGATACCCGGTCACCGTTGTTACGTGTCACTGCATCGAGCGAATCAAGCCACTCTTTTGCCTCGACAGGGTCTAAGTTTGCCTCGACAGGGTCTAAGTTTGCCTCGACAGGGTCTAAGTTTGCCTCGACAGGGTCTAAGCTCGAGCTCATAATCGCCTCTCTCATACATTAGTTCTAAAATAGAACTTTAATTATGGAATTTATGATTTCGAGAGAGTATGACAAGAACAAACTTATTTCTACAAAGTTCCTTTATAGAACTTTATAGAAATAATTACGATGCCAGAGGTCGGCTCGTCAGGATTACAATGATTGCCTAGGCATATCGCGATGGAACTGATCTACATCATCAACAACGGTTGACCCATCGATCGTACCGAATGGCTCGCTACCGTAGCGCTGCCCTTTTAGCTGAATAACGATACGCGAACGGGACTCACCGAATACGGTACTGTCATAAAACGTCTGTACATCATCCAACGTGGCGCTCTCTACCGCAGAGATGAGGTTCGCTCGAGTATCGAAATCGTATCTTTCAATCGCCCAATCCGACGCAAAGGGGCCCGCCTCGCTCGATAAGTTTTTGGGCGGCTCCGTCAACGCAGTCAGAACTCCTGCCTTGAACTTATCAAAGGATTCTTCAGACAAGCCCATGAGCTCATCTCGATACTCCAGTGTGTATGCATTAAACCGATCGAGCATATCCTGAGGACCTTTCACCGGCGTTTGAATATAAAAGATCACCATTGGGTGTTGGTAAAGATCGAGCGCACCACCGCCTGCGGCATATCCCAGCTGCTCCTCAGTTCGGAGCGTCTCAAATGCCCTGACCCGTAAATGGCGGGCTAAAATCCTACTCAATGCCTGATTCTTCACGCTCGCCTCTGGCGCCGCGAACGCGTACATCATACCCAGATCATCGACAGGGACCTCTAGGTTTAACATCAGCGTCGCACTAGGTTCCGGATCGTAAATGCCAGCCCGGGCGTAACCTGAGGAAGCACTTGGCGTAAGGGTCTTAGATATCTGCTGATAAGCGGTCTGAACATCGGCCTCACTGTAGTTACCAAAAAAGAAGCCTCGAACATGGCTGTCGGCCAATACGGTCTCGGTAAATGCAGTGAAGTCAGCCAGATTAGCCTTCGAGGCGGCCAGAACAAGAGAGGTGTCCGAAAAGCGCCCCTCTCGTGTCAAGAGTCCAAGCAACGGGGTAAACCGTGTGTAAGGAAAGGCGCGTTTCGAATTTTCAATACGGCGTAAATAACGCTCCACCGCCTGACCAAACTCTAATTCAGTGGGCGCAACACGCAGCCCAGCTAATGCTCTTTCCAGCAACTCGGGCTGCTTATCAGTGAAACCCGATACTGTCAGCGTTATGCCATTGGATGCGCCGAGATTGAGACTCATACCGGCAATCGACGCCTCCGTTGCAAGACGAGCTTGCTTCAAGTCGTAAAGGGACTGCCACAGTGATAGGTACACCTGATTATCAACACTATTGAGCGCCAGATCTGAACTCAGCTGTATGCGAGCAAATCCTTTTGGTAGACCGGCAAAATAGTCACTGCCCTTGAGCCAAAACGTGACATTGTCCGCCACACTAATGGGCGTGGCCTCGGTTGATGGCTCTCGTAGGTCAAAGTTAGCGGGTAGCAGCCCATTCTTACTGGGCAAGGTAAGCCCCAGACGGTTAGCTGCAGCAAGTGCGTTCGCCGCCTCGATTGGCACCAAATCCTCAACCGAGTGTGGCCCAACATAAAACTCAAGCTCGCTATCCGTCGGCTCCTCTTGTGAGATGTACCAGACATTCAAACGCGTTGGCACGAGCTGACCCAAGAGCGAGTCAACCGCCGCTTGATTAAAGCCATCAAAGCGGTAACGCGCATCGATAACGTTTTCAATCGGATAGTCCTGCATAGCAGCAGCCAAACTGGAGGCATAGCTGAAATCATCCGTCTTCTCTAGGAATGTAAAACGGTTCTCCAGAGACTGCTTGTACTCATCAGCGTACCGATCATCCACCCCCTCCTGCCGCAACAGTTCGATGTACCCCGTCAATACTTCAACGATGTCTTCACGACGCTTCATCCCGTCGGGGGTCAGCTGGACGCTGATTTCAAATGTCCCGTAGTTGCCGTACAACGACTCATAGCTGGACGTTATCAACTGACTTATCAGTCCGAGTGATTTGAGTTTATCCGCTGGCGTACCCGGCATTTCAGAGCCAATCACATAGCCCAAGTAGTCACCGGGCTTACTCCTCCACTCCGACTGATTGTTGTCAATCAGGTAGCTAAGACGGAGTTCCCGGAGGTCACGCTGTGGCTTAAATCGAATTAACTTGCCCGCCACATCGTCAAAATTCACCTCTGTGGTGACGACAGGCTTCTCAACATTTTTGTTGGGTATGAGTGAAAAGTGTTGCTCTGCAAGAACCGCCATCTCTGCCGCCGGTAGTGGACTGATGAGCACCAGCGACATCAGGTTCGCCGAGTAGTACTTTTCGAAGAAGGCGATGGTTGCAGGGTGGAGCTCGCGATCCGATTTATCCGCAAGCGTCTCGAGATTACCTATCGTAAATCGATTTGCTGGATGCTCGCCGAGCAAGGCGCGCTGCAATCGATAGATAGAGCGCCCCTCAGACTCACGGCGCATCGACCACTCAGCGTTGACTGCATTTTTTTCCTTCTGGATATAACCCGGGTCGAGAATCGGCGCGGAGAAAAACTCGGATAAGCGATGTAGCGCCTCAGGAAACGCGGTGTTCTCGATGGTAATCATGTAATTAGTGATTTCACTGGACGTGTAGGCGTTCGAGCTCCCGCCATTCTCGGCAGCAAAATTCATATAGCCATCCGGTTCCGGGAACGACTCTGAACCCATGAACAACATGTGCTCTAGATAGTGCGCCATTCCTTGAAAGTCCATCGGATCGGAGAAGGCGCCAACACCGACACTGAGAGCAGCTGCCGATTTTTCCGTCGCAGGATCAGAGACCATAAGAACTTTCAGACCATTATCCAAGGTCACCGCAGCATAATCACGTTCGTCGTTTGGACTCTTGTTAACAACGATCGGTGACTCAGACTGCACTGTCTCACCGCCGCACGCCATCAAGGTGCCGAGGACTATCGCCATTGTGAAAAGATGGGTTGCACGCCGAAGAAAAAGCATCATTACTCCTATTTGCGTAGCACGCGAGCTACACATTTGTTCGCGGCCACGAGACCAAAAGTACATTACAGAGGGTAGCGAGTGGGATGGCAAAAAAGACGCCCCAAACACCCCACAATCCGCCAAAAACCAAAATCGCGATAATGATAGCAACTGGGTGCAGATTCACGGCTTCTGAAAACAGCACGGGGACCAAGACATTGCCATCCAATACTTGAATAACGAGATAAAGTCCCACTATCCAATAAAAGTCACCGGTCAAGCCGAATTGAAAGAAGGCCACCAGCACCACAGGAATAGTGACTAGAAACGCACCTATGTACGGCACGATCACACTCAGACCTACCAGCACAGCTAACAGCGCTGTGTAATTCAAACCAAAACTGATGAACGCGAGATAACTTGCAACACCAATGATAATGATCTCGATGCCCTTACCCCGAACGTAATTGGCGATTTGCACATTCACATCCCGCCCGATGCGATCCAGACTGGGTCGCTCCGCCGGCAAAAAGCTGAGAACCCACGTGATGAGCTCGTCTTTATCTTTCAAAAAGAAAAAAACCATGAGCGGAATCAATACCAGATAAATAGCAAAGGTTAGTACGCCAGGGATTGATGACAAACCGAAACCAACGATCGCTTGTCCCAGCGATGCCGCCTGCACCTGAAGCGACGACAACATTTCTGTAATCGGTGCCTGCTCTACGACAATAGGGTAGCGGGCAATTAACATCTCTATCTGAAGCTGCACAGCCGCCGTCATTGCAGGCGCCTCTCGGATCAGTCCCTCGAGCTGCCGCCAAACCAGGGGCGCGACGCCCAGTGTAAATCCAAACAATATACCCGTAAAAACGAGTGATGACGCCGTCAATGCTAGGTTCTTGGACAAGCCAAATTTTTCAAATTGATCGGCAATACCCTGCATCAGATAGGCCAAAATCAACGCGATGAAGACAGGTGTCAGCACCTGGCCCATAAGACCAAAAAGTGCAACAGCGCCAATAATGATTACCGCCAAGATGGCAGACTCGTCACCTGTCAGGTGCCGGTAGTACCACTTTTTCAACGTCTCTTTCATACGCCTCAGGTTCCTCGGGTGACGTGCAGGGTTAATTGAATGACCAGCACCTCGCCACGTCGTTGCCAACTCACATCGTGACCTTGCAAGCGCGCAAAGGTCTCAAAATCGTTTGCGGCCTTTGGGTCTGTTGCCCAAATTTCAATTGCATCACCAGCGTCACAAGATGCGATCGCACGCTTGGCCATGAGTACCGGCATTGGGCAACGCTTACCGCGCGCGTCTACCGTAATTGCAACTGACACTGCCTGTCCTCCACATCCGCGTCGCAGTATAGCTGTATAGGGAACCAAGCATCCTCAATTTTGTCTCATTGACGTACATGCCTTCGCATAAAGTCAGTTACCATTCCTCTATGACCCGCAATCTCCGCCATCAGTTCCTTGCCGCATTCGCGACCGTCCTCTTTTTGGCCGGTGTGACACAGGTGCGTGCGGACACCGAGGGCCTGAAGATACCTAATCTTGGGTCCTCGAGTACGAGTTTATACTCCGAGCAGTACGAGCGACGACTAGGCAATCTTTGGCTTAAGGTATTCAGAGCCCAAGCGCCGGTTCTCGACGACCCACTACTTGCCGATTACATCGAAAATTTAGTCTTCGATTTGGTACTACACAGTGACTTAGCCGACCGCCAGTTACAGCTGGTCATTGTAGACAACCCGACGATTAACGCATTCGCGGTACCCGGCGGCATTATAGGCGTTCACAATGGACTGATACACCACGCCAAGACTGAAGATGAGCTGGCGGCAGTGATGGCACACGAAATTGCACACTTGAGTCAACGGCATTTTTCTCGTCAAAGAGAACAGGCGGCGAGTCAAAGCAAACTGACTATCGCTGGCTTGATGGCAGGTATCGCACTCGCGGCAGTGGCCGGCAGTGACGCGGGTCTTGCGGCTATGACGGCGACACAAGCAGCAGCACAAGACTCGCGATTGCGCTATAGCAGAGCCAACGAATCAGAAGCCGATCGTATAGGTCTAAAAACATTAGTCGCGGCGAAGCGTGACCCTCATGCGGCCGCTGATATGCATGAGCGAATGCTCGCCGCCCATCGACTTTACAGCACCAACCGACTGCCCGAGTTCTTACGCACGCACCCCTTGTCTGAAAAGCGCGTTGCTGACATGCGCAATCGGGCGCGATCGGAGCGCCGCGTGATTAGACCAAAAAGCTTTGACTTTGAACTGATGCAAGCCCGGGTTCGACACCAACTTGCGCAGAGCACATTGGACGCTGTAAATCTATTTAGAGAACAAACCACGAAAGGCGGCACTGAAGCGGCCGCAGGTTGGTACGGTCTAGCCTTAGCCTATATCGACGCTGGCGAACCGATCAAAGCCAGAGGCGCCTTGGAACAGGCCATGCGACCCGACCCCAAGCATCTCGCCTTTATCTTAGTGGATAGCAAAATTGACAGCGCAATGGGCCGGCACCGAACCGCCCTGAAGCGTCTCAAAGAGCGCCTGAGTTTGTCACCCGGCAATCATCCGCTAACTATTGCCTATGCCGATGCGCTTTGGAAAGCCGGGCTTCCTCATATCGCTGCTCAAGTACTCAGAGAGCACAGCAAGAAAAAGCCCGATGATCCAGGTGTCTGGTACCGACTGGCCGAAGTTCAGGGATTAGCAGGCGACATTATCGGACTTCATCAGTCGCGCGCAGAGTACTTTATATTAGTAGGCGCGCTTGACTCAGCCCAAAGCCAGCTGAACTATGCGCTGAAACTGGTCAACAACAACTTCACGCAATCTGCCACCATCAACGAGCGCCTCCGCGACGTGATGGACATCAGAGATGCACTCGAAAACTCCTAAAAACGGCTCTCTAGGCCCGGCCCGCGATGCCTTTCTGCAAGTCCTGAGCAAACGCAAGCATGCGCTCCAAGGGTTGCATTGCCCGCTTAGCCAGTCCTGTATCAACGACAATCTCACGTCCCTGCGGATGCTCTAGCACATCGGCTAACAGCTCGAGTTCGTTCATAGCCATCCAGGGGCAATTAGCGCAGCTGCGGCAGGTGGCACCTTCACCGGCGGTGGGTGCAATTAAAAAAGTCTTGTTCGGCGCGGCCTTTTGCAGCTTGTAAAAAATACCGTGATCGGTCGCAACGATAAACGTTTCATGAGGGAGCGTTTCCGCTGCCTTTATAATCTGTGTCGTTGATCCGATGTGATCTGCAATTTCCAATACGGATGCGGGTGACTCGGGATGTGCAAGTACCGCCGCCTCAGGATGGACCTGCTTGAGATCTAAAATCCCCTTGGCTTTAAACTCTTCATGAACAATGCAGGCACCGTCCCAGACCAGAATGTCTGCACCGCTCTCTCTTCTAACGTAATCACCAAGGTGTCGGTCGGGCGCCCAAAGCACCTTTTTACCGTGCTCGGCGAGATGCTCCGCAACATCTAGCGCAATACTCGATGTCACTACCCAATCCGCGCGCGCCTTGACGGCGGCCGATGTGTTGGCATACACCACCACTTCCCTATCGGGATTTGCGTCGCAAAATGCGGAAAACTCGTCAATGGGACAGCCTTCATCTAGCGAGCAGGTGGCGTCGAGGGTGGGCATGAGCACTCGCTTGTTCGGCGTGAGAATCTTTGCCGTTTCCCCCATAAATCGAACGCCAGCTACGATCAAGGTGTCCGCAGGATGATCTCGACCGAAACGCGCCATTTCCAAAGAGTCAGAAACACAGCCTCCCGTTTCCTCAGCAAGCGCTTGAATTTCTGGAGCTGTGTAGTAGTGCGCAACAATAACCGCATTGTGAGCAAGCAGCTGAGCACGAATTGTCTCCGTCAGTACCTGCTGACGCTCGGCGCTAAGTCGCGTCGGGGTGCTGGCAATGTGCGTCTGCACTTGGGCTCGAATTTCCTGAAGTTTTTGCTCGGCAATGGACACTTAAAAAAGCCTTCCCAATCAATTGTCCGCAGTTTACCTTCATAAGCGTATCGTGACAGCCCGAAGTTCAGGGTTTGACGCGATCGAATATCTCAGCTACAAAAATAACGGCACCACCAACCCATAAGAGATGGTAAAGGGGCAAAACCGTTGGCGTTAATTCCAGATGACAGTCCACTTGTACTGGTGTGTGACGATGACAGCATGCAACGCATGCTCATACGTCAGTGTCTTGAGTCGGAGGGAATGCGCACCCTTGAAGCCAAAGACGGCTACGAGGCGCTCGAGCTAGTCGCCAACAACGCACCAGACTTTATTTTTATGGACGTCGACATGCCGGGCATCAGCGGGATAGAAACCTGCCGTCGCTTGAGGGCAAGAAATGAGGCGTCCGATGTGCCCGTATTAATTGTTACAGGTTCGGACGACCAAGAAACCATCGACCTCGGCTTTGAGGCTGGCGCGACGCAGTACATCACCAAACCACTTAACTGGCCGCTGCTTGGCAGATTGGTGAAGTATATGCTGCGTTCGGCGGACACTGTAAAAGAGCTGAAATCGAAAGAGGACCATCTCAGATATATCGCTTACTTCGACCATTTGACCGATCTACCCAACCGGCGGAGTTTTACCGAGCAATTACGACGAAATCTTGTGAACTGCGAGAAAACGAACAGCCAGATCGGTTTGATCATGATCGATATCGACCACTTCAAGCGCATTAACGACTCAATTGGCCATGAGCGCGGTGACATCGTTCTTAAAAATATCGCATCTCGGTTGCATACTTGCATTGCAGAAGTCGGGCCTATCGCCACTGAGTTTCCGGGCGCCAGCCGCAAGTATCCTGCCGACGCCTTTGCACTTGAACTCGCTCGCCCCGGTGGTGACGAGTTCTCTGTCATTGTGCGCAATCCATCAGACGCGGACCATGTCATCTCTATTGCAGAACACATCATAGGCAGTCTGTCAGAACCCATTCAGATTCCAGGACACACGCTGGTTATAACACCCAGCATTGGCATCGCCATGGCGCCGGAGCACGGTCGCGTACCCGAACAGCTGTTAGCTCGAGCTGATGCCGCCAACTATGCGGCAAAAGCCGAGGGGCGGCAGCGCGCGAGACTTTATGATGCGACCATCGCAGATGACTCCGCGATGGATCTGGCTACTGAAGAGGGGCTACGGCAGTCCCTCGAGGGAACTGGTTTATCGCTCGTCTACCAACCACAAGTTGATTTATTTACCGGTGCGATCGTGGCGGCTGAGGCGCTGGTTCGCTGGCAAGACCGTGACGGCAACATGGTGTCTCCCGACCGTTTCATCCCAGTGGCAGAGCGCACGGGTGTCATTAACGATTTAGGTGACTGGATCCTCAATCAGGTCAATACAGACGCGAAACGCTATGCCGGTAGGCTCCCAAAGAAACTGACTCTCGCCGTCAACCTGTCACCACTTCAATTCAATCAAAGTAATTTTGTCGAGCGACTGACATCAACGCTTAAACAGCTGGAGATCCAATACAAAATTGAGCTTGAACTGACTGAGGGCGCGATTATGCAAAGTGGAAGCGAAAGCATAAACAAGCTGAAGCAACTTAAAAATCTTGGCTTCAAGCTCGCTATTGATGATTTTGGCACGGGCTATTCATCCCTCAACTACCTTCGTAGTTTTCCCATTGATACATTAAAAATAGATCGCAGCTTTGTCACCGATATTGGGAGCAAGCCAGGTAACGGTTTGGTCAACGCTATCGTCGCCGTCGCTCAGGCGCTTGGGCTCGATTTGGTGGCCGAGGGTGTTGAGACACCTGAGCAAGTGGCGTATCTGCGGGAGCGCGGCTGCTATTCCATTCAGGGATACTTGATTTCTAAACCAGTACCCATAGAGGAGTTGGCCAAGCTGTGTCAGCAGGACTTTCGAACTACGATTGGGCTAGAGCTAGACAAATAATGCCCGGGCGAAGGACGTCTGGGCAAATAATATCCGGGCGAATGGTGTCCGGGCGAACAGTGTCCGGAATGGCTAAGCAGCTCGTTGCAGGTGGCCTGATGCTTTTGGCGACAAGTGCCTGTGTTACAGCACCAACACCAACACCAACACCAACACCAATAAAATTGACCGCCGTCGTCTTCGCGGAGTCAGCAGAATCAGCCGCTCATGCGGCGAAGGTTGTGCGCGCTCGCATTACGCATAAATTACCGCTCATAGATGCCGTTGGGGCAACAATCTCAGAAGAGCAACTTGCTGCCTTGTCACAGAATGACACCGTCAGTCGTATCGTAGTGTCGACAAATGAAAACGGACTGGTCGCACACAGTGCACCCGACGAGGGAGTGACGAGC
Source organism: uncultured Alteromonadaceae bacterium (assembly GCA_913064725.1). Lineage (GTDB taxonomy): Bacteria > Pseudomonadota > Gammaproteobacteria > Pseudomonadales > Halieaceae > Luminiphilus. Next base: position 16,665 of record CAJYAI010000053.1, read on the forward strand.
TGGCTAACTAGTTCGCAAGCGCGCAACGCCAGTAACCCTCTGCTCCTTCAATACATGAGTGATGCCGCACCGTCACGAACCGGCAAAGGTGTTGGCGTTGCTATCATCGACACGGGCTTATCGGCGTCGCCTCAATTTGCCTCTGAAATCCCAGCACTCGTTGGTAGTTACAACGCGCTAACGGGAGAACAAGGCCCCATCGATGATAGGACAGGACACGGTACGCACCTAGCCAGCTTGCTCTCGGGCTTCGGTGAGACATTTTCTGGCATAGCACCACAAGCGAAGATCGTGGCAATAAAGGCTTTTGATAGTGAAGACCGAGCCAGTGCACTCGATATCATCGACGCTGTTCAATGGGTTTTAAATAACAGAGCCCGCTACAACATTCGCATACTGAATCTCTCTGTAAGCGCGTCGACAGAGCTGCCCTATCACATTGATCCACTGAACATGGCGCTAACGCAGGCATGGATACAGGGCTTAGTCGTTGTCGTGTCGGCTGGCAATGAGGGGCCACAGCCATCTAGTGTCACGGCACCGGGCAACAACCCCTGGCTTATCACTGTCGGTGCAGCCGACTACTCGACTGATGGGCAATGGCGCTCTGTAGCTCCGTTCTCGGGCCGTGGCCCAACCGACTCGGGACATATCAAACCCGATATCGTCGCTCCCGGTACGCTGCTGGCCGGTCTGCGACCAGCGCACGCTATAAGACCAGAAGGCGAACCAGATCATTTCGACGCCCAAGGGAATTGGATTGCGAGCGGGTCTTCCCAAGCATCGGCCGTAGTGTCAGGGATGATTGCAGTGTTGCTTGAGGCGCGCCCCGAATTGAGCAATCACGACGTCAAATGCCTACTTGCCAACACTGCACTTCCTTTACAAGGGAGCCCCGACGGTACTAGCAGTCCGTTCAGCCAGGGACGGGGCTTTATCAACCTTAAAGCGGCACTTACCAGCACGGATGTGAGCTGCGAAGAAAGCCTGGAAGGGAGCGATCCCGCAGTGCCAGTAAAGGGAGCATACAAACCTAGCTAAGCAGTAAAGGCTGACAACACGCCGACGACGGGACAATCCATCGTGTCCCGTTAGTCAGCTTACGACTCCAAAGCAGGGCCTCAAGTGGCTGCGCATGACTAGCCATAAAAGCCATCTATGGCGACATTTCACAGCCAAAACCATAATAAAAAAATAAACCAAAACTCACGCTTAACGCCACGAGAAAAAAACGACAGTGCAAACAGTCGTAAGAAAAAAGGTGCGCATGTCTTTACTTATCGGTTTTCCGCCTTACCCATTTTGGGCAATGAATCATCCCGCTGTGGGTTAGCCGTCGACTATTAACGCCTCCTAGTTGCCCTTAGCCTTTGCTTCGATCGGGCATGAAAAGCGCCGTCAAATTTTTGACTCATAACCGCGTTAAGACGCAAGGACAAGAAGATGAAAAATGCAGTGAAAGTAGCACTACTCGCCACCGCAGTTGCCGTATCGGGCACAGCCTTCGCAGGTCAGCCGGTTGGCGCAGCTATGGTCTCAACTAAGGTGTCTCACCAAGTGGCAACCACATCGACGCAAGGCGCCGGTGCGGAGGTCGCAACTAAGCAGGTCAAGGCATTCCAGTGGGGCAGTACACCAGCGCGCACAAATACGGCCGCAGAACGTATTGTTAAGACCAGCAGCCTTGATGCAAAGCCTTCGGTTATTACTTGGCCTAGC
>CAJYAI010000054.1 GCA_913064725.1 uncultured Alteromonadaceae bacterium
TGATTTTTCACACTGAGCCCCATGGTCACCCATGGCTTTCTGGGATGTTTGTCTGTCACCGTTAATCCTATGGTCAGGGTGTCTCCGAGAAAGATGGGGGCTCGAAATTCCAAGTTCTGGCCAAGATAAACAGTCCCTGGGCCCGGAAACTCGAGTCCAATGACGGCACTGACGAAGGCACCTATTAGCATACCGTGACCTATGCATTCACCAAATTGGGTGGTTGCCGCGTACTCAGGATCTAGGTGCAGCGGGTTGTGATCACCAGACACCACCGCAAAGAGTTCGACATCCCGCGCTGTGACTAGGCGACTAACTTCGATACCATCTCCCACCGTGAGTTCGTCAAACGTTGTGTTTGTCATGTCCATTGGGGGTCCTCGCATTGATGGCTTAATGTCCGTCGTTCAAAAATAACACAATCAAAATAACGGGGTTATCCGAATGCAAGCTGATATTGCGGCTGCCATTGCCGCGCGGTACCAAGATCTCAATATTGAGTGGGACGTCAACGTCACCGCCTATCCATCGATTGTTGCGCTCTTTGAAGATGCGATGCAGTCGTTTCCTGACCTGCCTGCATGCTCGAGCGTAGGACATACCCTCAGTTACAGCGAGCTGGATAGGTTGTCAGCAAACTTTGCCAGTTGGTTGCAGCACGATTCAGGTCTAGGTCTTGGAGACCGCGTTGCCATCCAGATGCCCAACCTGATTCAATATCTCGTTGCCTGCTTGGGCACACTGCGTGCGGGCATGGTGGTTGTGAATACGAATCCGCTGTACACCGAACGGGAGCTTGAGCACCAGCTAAACGATTCAGGGGCGCGCATCCTAGTGCTTCAAGCCAACGTAGCAGAGACGGCTGCGGTGGTTGTACCCAGAACAGGTGTTGAAAAGGTCGTATTGACCGAAATTGCCGATCTTCACCCGGCGCCGAAACGCTGGTTGATTAACGCCGTGGTGAAGCACATCAAAAAAATGGTACCCAAGGTAACCTTCGCGAGTGTCATCAAGTTTAATGACGTCCTCAAACGCGGTGGTGTTAAGGCCCTCATGCCGGTTGAGCTGTCATTAGACCAATTAGCCATGTTGCAATATACGGGCGGCACCACTGGAGTGGCAAAAGGGGCGATGCTCTCGCACGGAAATATCGTTGCTAATGTCATGCAGATAGACGGTTTTTTCGAGACGTTTGACATCGATGCCCAAGGTAGCGTGTTCATGCAACCGCTTCCGGTCTACCACATCTACGCCTTCACCGTGTCGATGTACTCGTTGCGAAAGGGTGCTCATACTGTGTTTATCCCCAACCCGCGGGATCTACAGTCAGTCGTCGATGCCTTCGAGCAATACAACCCCACCGTTTTTGCGGGGCTCAATACCTTGTTTGTTGCCCTGTGCAATGATCCCGCATTTCAAAAGCTTGGCTTTGAAAACCTTGAACTTACCATGTCGGGCGGCATGGCCTTGACGCAAGCGGCTGCTCAGCGGTGGGCCGATGTGACAGGCTGTGAAGTCTACGAGGGATATGGTCTTACTGAGACATCGCCCACTGCTACGACTAATCCCGGTAACGGTAGGCAGCTTGGAACGATCGGAATTCCCGTGCCTCAAACTCATGTAAAAACGGTAAGCGAGTCGGGCGAGAGCTTAGGCTTCGATGAGGCGGGAGAGTTGTGTATTAAAGGACCACAAGTTATGCAAGGTTATTGGCAGCGTCCTGAGGCCACAGCGGAGGTGCTCGACTCGGAAGGATGGTTCGCCACGGGTGACGTTGCCGTCATCCAACCGGATGGCTATCTAAAGATTGTCGACCGGATTAAAGACATGATTATTGTCTCGGGATTCAATGTCTATCCGAACGAGCTAGAGGATGTCTGCGCTAAACATCCCGGTGTGCTTGAGTGCGCGGCAGTGGGGCAGCCCTCAGCCGCCACGGGCGAAGCTATTCGGATGTACATCGTCAAGGCCGATGACGCTCTGACGGAAGAGGAGGTCATCACCTTCATGCGCGAGCAGGTAACAGCGTACAAAGTGCCAAAGTCGATTGTGTTCGCCGATGATCTGCCCAAGACGAACGTGGGTAAGATCTTGAGGCGCGAGTTACGAGACTTAGCGGCACAAAGCTAACTAAGAGACCTGCATTGAGTTGAGGAGCCCGTGAGTAAAATCGTTGAAGGTCGTGTTGAGCGGCTGGTGCCTCAGTCAATTTCCTATCCCGAACAGCTGCCCGTCGTTGCGCGTAAAGACGAGATCATGCGCGCAATACGCGAAAACCAAGTGATCGTGATTGCCGGCGAAACAGGGTCGGGTAAAACAACGCAACTACCAAAGATGTGCTTAGAGTTGGGTCGAGGTCGAATGCAGCGTATTGGGCATACGCAGCCCAGGCGTATTGCTGCCAGAGCGGTATCTCAGCGAATTGCCGATGAGTTGCAAACGACTGTCGGTGGACTGGTTGGCTACCAGGTGCGATTCAACGACGACGTGACCGACCAAACGGCTGTCAAAGTGATGACCGATGGCATCCTGTTGAGTGAGCTATCGCGAGATAGGCAATTAAGGGCCTATGACACATTGATCATTGACGAGGCTCACGAGCGAAGCCTCAACATCGATTTTATTCTGGGTTATTTAAAGCGACTGCTGCCGAAACGACCTGATCTCAAAGTCATTATTACCTCAGCGACCATCGATGTTGATCGCTTTAGCGCGCATTTTAATGACGCACCGGTTATTGAGGTGTCGGGTCGAACTTATCCAGTCGATGTGCACTACATGGAGTCTGATGATGACCGAGAACTGGGATTGCCACGCCAAGTATCGGAGCTTGTAGACAGCATTGACGCTGAGGTACACGGGCCTCGCGGAGACGTATTGGTTTTTTGTTCTGGGGAGCGTCAAATACGCGATCTGGCTAAGACATTGCGTGGTCGTGATCGCTTACAGGTGTTGCCGCTGTATGCCCGTTTGAGTAACGCGGAGCAGAATCGCGTCTTTAACCGATCTGGCTCGGGTATGCGCGTGGTACTCGCCACAAACGTGGCCGAGACGTCGCTTACCGTCCCCGGTATTCGTTATGTCATCGACCCTGGTGAGGCGCGGATAAGTCGCTATAGTCACCGATCTGGACTACAGCGCTTGCCCGTTGAGTCTATTTCCCAAGCGAGTGCTAATCAGCGCATGGGACGGTGCGGTCGTGTCGCAAAAGGTGTGTGTTTTCGTCTCTTTTCTGAGCAAGATTTTTTGTCCCGACCCGAGTTCACGGACGCTGAAATCCTCCGGACAAATCTTGCTTCGGTCATTTTGCGAATGCTGGAGCTGGGCCTGGGTGATGTCCGGGACTTTCCATTTGTAGACCCACCTGACGGCAAGATGGTTCGGGATGGCTTTAGATTGTTAACTGAACTGGGTGCGGTTGATAGCAGTGACACATTAACGCCAATAGGTCGCGCTATGGCACGGCTTCCAGTCGACCCAAAACTGAGTCGAATTCTATTGGATGCGGCGAAGAGAGACTGCCTCAACGAAGCCCTGGTTATTGTCAGTGCACTCTCCGTGCAAGACCCTCGGGAGCGTCCTCAGGACAAACGGGCGCAAGCGGATCAGCAACATGCACGATTTAACAGTGATAAATCTGATTTTGTCGCCTGGTTAAACTTGTGGCGCTACGTCGAGGAACAGCGCCAGGCGTTGAGTCAGAATCAGTTCAGAAGACTCTGTGATCGTGAGTTTCTCTCTTACATGCGGATACGCGAATGGCGTGAAGTTCACCACCAGCTGGTTGTTTCCTGTCGTCAAATGTCATTTCGAGTGACCGAACTTCAAGGCAGAGATGATCTCTACGAGCAGCTTCATCGCACACTATTGACCGGGTTTTTGGGGAATGTTGCGCAGCAGGACGAAGGTCGACGCTTTAATGCGGCACGCGGTCGTAAAGCACAGATTTTTCCCGCTTCCGGGCAGTACAAGAAACCGCCAAAGTGGATTGTAGCTGCAGAGCTCGTCGAGACTACGCAGGTGTTTGCAAGGCAGTGCGCGGCCATTGAGGCAAGCTGGCTACTGGACACTAACCCCACGTTACTGAAACGGCACCATTACGAGCCCGCTTGGAATGCGAGATCGGGCCGCGTTATGGCCAAAGAACGTGTCTCACTGTTTGGACTTACCATCGCCGACGGTCAGCGAGTTCACTATGCTTCGATTGATCCCAAGGTTTCTCGGGCAATTATGATCCGCGATGGCCTTGTGACCGGTAATGTTCGGAGGCCGCCGGAGTTTTTGAAGCACAATCTAAAGCTTGTCGCTGACGTCATGGATCTGGAGTCACGAGTGCGCAGGCGTGATCTCTTGGTTGATGAGGAGTCTATGGTTCGCTTCTACGACGAGCGGTTGCCAATAGACTGCGCGAGTGCGGGCGCCCTCGACAAGTGGTTGCGACGTGATGAAAAGGCGCACGAGAGTCTGCGAATGAATCGGGAGCAGGTGCTGACCCGTGATCCGGGTGGCGAAGTCGAGGCCCAGTTCCCGAAAGCGATAGCGGTTGGCGATATTGGCTTTCAATTAACCTATCAGTTCGAGCCGGGCGGTAATCGAGACGGAGTCACGGTGACTATTCCGCGAGCCTTGCTAAACCGCGCACCTCGATATCAGTTTGAGTGGCTTGTGCCGGGATTGCTCAGAGACAAGGTCATTGCCATGATCAAGGCGCTGCCCAAAGCTCTGCGCAAGCAGTTGGTTCCGGCACCGGATGTGGCGGATGCACTGCTGGATCGATTGACGGCAAAGGACGAGCCGCTGGCTCAGGCCTTAAGTCGAGAGATAAAGTTGCTGAGGACCGTCTCGGTGACGTCTGAAGACTGGCTGCAGGTAGAGATTGAACCGTTTTATTTGATGAATATCCGTGTCGTTGACGATCATAAAAAAGTGCTGGCAGAATCGCGCGAGTTATCGGCACTGGTTGCTGAATTTCGCAGTAACACGCCCGTTGAAGTTGTTTCCACACGAAATAATCTGGAACGAGTCAATGTGACCCGTTGGAACTTCGATGCTTTGCCCAAGGAGTGGCGCGGGAAGTCTGCTGGTACGGAGGTCGTTGCATATCCGGCCGTTGTAAAAGAGGGGTCTGGGCAGTTATCGGTGCGGTTGCTCGATTACGCTTCAGAGGCAGAGCGACAACATCGCTTGGGTACAGCGGCTCTTTTGTTACAACACGACTTGAAGACGGCCAAGTACCTCAAAAAACAACTTTTTGTCGATAATGCTTCGAAACTTTCACTGGCCGGCGCGGGTTTGGAACGTGAACCGATGGTTGATGCGATTGTCGAGAGTGGACTTTGGCAGCTGCTCGAAAACACCCTTTTGCCACGATCTCAAGCGCAGTTTGAGCAGGTTCAGAGAGATGTTTCTGCACGATGGGTTCCGCACGTCTTAGAAGTAGGAAATCATCTAACCCAGGCTGTCAAAGTGGCCTCGGAGGTGCGCTCGTTACTTGCCCGTTTTGGTCCGGCGGAGTACCCCAATGCAAAAGCGGATATGGATCAGCAGCTGCGGCAGCTCTTCGATCCTGAACGCCTCATCGAGACCCCTGTGGAGTGGCTTACTTACTTCCCTAGGTATCTGAAAGCTGTGTTAAGTCGGGCAGAGCGACTTCCAGCTCAGGGCGGCAAGGATGAGAAATCGATGGCAATGTTGTTTGCGCAGCTTGAGCGTCTCAATCGTGCCAAGGAGGACTATCCCGGTATAGAAGCTTTGTGCCCTCAGGCTTTGCGGTTTCGGTGGATGCTGGAAGAGTTTCGGGTGTCACTTTTTGCACAACAATTGGGTACAAAATTGCCAGTTTCAGTTAAGCGACTTGATCAACAGTGGCAATCCGTTGAAACTTGGATGATTGAAAATCCGCGCTAGATTCCGGAGCGGCGAACAGACCGCATGGGATTAGCCCGCTTGGGATATGGGAGTGCTTTTTAGTGATAGCGCTGTTTAACAAAACAACGGTCGTAAGGCTGCTAGCGGCACTGTGTTTTTGCGCCGTGTCAGTAGCTTGGGCAGATGATGACCCCTTTGAATCACTCAATCGCCGCGTTCTTGAATTTAATGATGCAGCGGATGGTGGAATTCTTCGACCGGTTGCAATCGCCTATGACAACACTGTACCGGGGTCCATACGAGCAGGGTTAATGAATGCCTATGACAACCTGTCCGATGTCAATGGTGCAATAAATGCGCTGATTCAAGGTCGGCCCGCTCGAGCGGCGAAAAATACAGGACGTGTCTTGGTTAATACAACGTTCGGACTGCTCGGTGTTCTTGATGTGGCTACCGATATGGGCATCGAGCGCTACGAAACCGATTTTGGTCACACATTAGCACGGTGGGGGGCGCCTGAGGGGCCTTACGTCATGCTGCCGTTCCTTGGTCCACGTACTTTTCGATCAGGGATGGGAGATTTAACAGACAGCTTCATGTCTGCGAACGACTTTCTGGTGGATGATGATGCGATTACATGGGGGTCGCGTGCCTGGCGTGCTCTGGAATATCGAGCAGATTTGCTCGATGCTGAAGACTTGATTACCGGCGATCGTTACGTCTTTATCCGCGACGCCTACCTGCAAAATCGAGAAGCACAGGTTAACGATGGTGTTGTCGTCGATAATTTTTCTGATTTTGAAGATGATGTTTGGGACGAAGATTTTTAAGCACGCCGCCTCGCAATCACCTCTTCTGTCCTCTCAACGGCTGCTCTGAATAGATCGGGCGTGGCATCGGGTTTGTGCATGCCTTCGCTAAGCAGTCTTCGAAATAACTTTCCTCCCGGTTGGCGCTGATAGAGGCCTAATACGTGTCTGAGTACATGATTGACCCGGCCGCCATCTGCAATGGTGCTGTCCAAGTAGGGCATGAGCCATTCGGCAACATCCAACCGTCTAACTCCCGGCTGTGGTTCATCGAACAGTTGTGCGTCGACTTGACTGAGTAACCACGGATTTTGATAGGCCTCCCGCCCCAGCATGACACCGTCTACGTACTCTAAGTGCCTTTGGCTGTCGTCCAGCGAAGTTATCCCACCATTTAACACAATGGTTAGTTCAGGAAAGTCCTGCTTTAGTCGATAAACCCAATCGTACTTTAATGGCGGCACTTCGCGATTTTCTTTGGGTGAGAGTCCCTTCAACCAGGCATTTCGGGCATGCGCTATAAATACATGGCTGCCGCCTTGAGCAACAGTTCCCACAAAGTCACGGACAATGTTGTAACTGTTATCGTCATCAATGCCGAGTCGGTGTTTCACGGTGACTGGAATGGCGACCGCGTCGTTCATCGCGCTGACGCAGTCTCTTACGAGCAGCGGCTCCCGCATCAAACACGCACCAAATGCGCCATTTTGAACCCGATCTGACGGACAGCCGCAGTTGAGGTTAATCTCGTCATAGCCGAAGTCTGCTCCCATTTTAGCGGCTATCGCCAGCTCCTTGGGTGAGGATCCGCCCAGCTGCAGTGCAACAGGATGCTCCTCGTCATTGAATTGCAGGTGGCGTTGACTGTCTCCGTGAATGAGTGCGCCGGTGGTGACCATTTCGGTATAGACGCGAGCGCGACGGGTCATCAGCCGCCAAAAAAAACGGCAATGTCGGTCGGTCCAGTCCATACAAGGCGCTGTATTAAAGCGCCAAGGGCTCTGGTTATGCGTGTCCGCTGTATTGCTCATCACGTCATTATCGCATAGGTGACATGATGTCCCGAACCAGAGGGTCCTCTCTATAGTGTTAGAGTGTGATTAGGGTGTGTCTGAGTAATAGCTTAGTCATGAGTGAGTCACGAAGCTTTAATGAAAGGTGGCAATACTCCGGGCTCGGAAATGAGAGATTCCAAGATGAATATTAATCGTAGGCGTGTGCTTCAAGGTATAGGCGTAGGTGCTGGTGCGTTGAGTGTCAGTGGCGTATTGGCTGCAAAGGCGGGAAATCAGGGTTTTACCCACGGCGTTGCCTCGGGTGATCCGTTGTCAGATCGGGTGATCTTATGGTCGCGGTACAAGCCCGAAGGTAACAAATCTCGCGTCGACAATATCATCTGGCAAGTTGCTTATGATCGATCGTTTGGCGATCTTGCGGCCAGTGGTATCACGTCAACCGCTGCAGCGCGGGACTACACGATAAAGGTGGACGCGACAGGCTTGCAGCCCGGAAGACACTATTTTTATCGCTTTGAAGTTAATGGACAGCGTTCGGAGGTGGGCAGAACCAAGACTTTGCCCAAGGGGTCTGTTGATCGATTTCGTATCGGCGTAGCCTCGTGCTCGAACTACCCGCAAGGGTATTTCCACGCCTATGATGATATGGCGAAGGCTGATCTCGATTTGGTTTTGCACCTTGGCGACTACCTTTATGAATACGCTCAGGGTCGTTATGTGAACCCTATCGCTGAAGAGACACTTGGACGCGTTGTGCAACCTGCCGCCGAAATTCTCTCCCTCGATGATTACAGACGCCGATATGCGCTATACCGGTCCGACAAAGATTTGCGCGCTGCCCATGCGGCACACCCGTGGATCTGCGTTTGGGATGATCACGAATTGACCAATAACACTTGGAAGTCAGGTGCCGAGAATCACAACGAAGGCGAGGGTGTTTTTACAGAACGCATGGCCATCGCGCGCAAGGTTTATCACGAGTGGATGCCGATTCGTACCGCTGCACAAACCGATCAAGCACCTATCTATCGCGCGTTTCAGATTGGTGATTTGGCCGATCTCATCATGTTGGATACCCGTTTGCACGGGCGTGACGAGCAATTTATCTACGAGCGCGATATAGCGAGGCTGGGTGGCCCGGAGACGTTTGTAAAAGACCATCTTTTTGATCCCAACAGGACAATCCTAGGCGCAGATCAGGAGAATTGGTTGGGTGCTCAATTGGCTGCGAGTAAAGATCGAGGAACGACATGGCAGGTGATTGGCCAGCAGGTACTCATGGGTAAGTTGGTTACACCGGTCGTGCCTGACAATGTCACGGCGAAAATGAAAGCGCAGTTACCTGATGAGTACAGCGAACGGCTCGACGGGCTTAAGCCGCTTGCCGAAGCAAAGTTGCCCCTGAATCTCGATGCCTGGGACGGCTATCCACTGTGTCGTGAGCGGGTTCATGCTGCCTTCAAGCAACTTGCGAGTAACCCAGTTGTTTTGGCGGGTGATACGCATAATGCCTGGGCATTCAATATGCGTAACTATCAGGGCGAGGCGGTCGGCGTCGAAATCGGCACCCCGGGTATAAGCAGTCCGGGTCTGGAGTCGTACTTGCCGGCGCCACCCAAGCTGGTCAGTGAATTACTCAAAGCCAGCAGTAGCGAAATTCATGATCTTGATACCTCGCGACGAGGTTGGACCGTGGTTGAGTTTGGACCGGAGCAGATGACTTCGACCTGGCGTTTTGTCTCGACTGTCTTAGAGAGTCAATACAGTATTGCTGAGAGCGCGCCTCTGGTGTGTAACGCGGGAGCAAAGCAATTTAGCTAGGGAAAAACGCCTTTTCAGTGCCAGTTATTCTGTTGCCTACAGAGCAAAGCTGGTGGGGAGCTACGCAAGGTGTGCTCGCAATGTTCACAAGGCTCGCAGCGTGCGAAAAACGCAGTGGGCGCGACAAGTGAAGTCCTGCCATGAATTCACTGGTCCTTGGTTAGGCCGCTGATTTGCCGGGAATGGCCGCCAGTAACCTTTGCGTATAGTCGCTTGTAGGGGTGTCAAACACACTGGCTGTATTACCCACTTCCTCAAGCTTCCCGCGGTACAGTACAGCAACACGATCTGCAATTTGACGGACAACCGCTAAATCGTGCGACACAAACAGCATCGTCAGGCCGTACTCATCTTTCAGATCCTTTAATAGATCTAAAATCTGCGCCTGAATGGTCACATCGAGTGCCGAGACGGGCTCATCTGCCACGATAAACTCGGGCTTAGTGGCCAAGGCGCGACCGATGGCAATACGCTGCCGTTGTCCGCCAGAAAATTCGTGCGGGTACTTTTTTGCAAATGCCGATGCAAGGCCGACATCGTTCATGAGGGACTTGATGGCCGCGTCTAGGGTCGAGCGCGTTGCGATGTTGTGAAGCAACAGAGGCTCAGCCAAGGTGTCATACACCGTCATCCGCGGGTTGAGTGACGCGTAGGGGTCCTGAAAAATCATCTGCATGCGGCGTCTGAGCACTTTCAAATCGTTTCTACCGAGTGCGCCTACATCGATACCATCAAAAGTCACGTTCCCATCTGTGATCGGGGTCAAGCGAAGGAGTGATCTACCAAATGTTGATTTTCCGCTCCCGGACTCGCCCACTAGTCCCAAAACCTCGCCTCGCTTGATCTCGAGCGAGACATCATCCACGGCTTTAACGGGCTCATTGCCCGATTGTGTCTGAAAATAGGTTTTTAAATTGGAAGCGGTAATAAGAGGTTCTCGAACCTCGTCTGACTCTGGCGCCTTACCGCTTGGAATCGCTGCGAGAAGCTTCTGTGTGTAGGGGTGCTCCGCGTCCGTGAAGATCTTTGCGGGCGCGCCTTGCTCCACCACTAATCCTTTTTCCATGACAACGATATGGTCCGCGATGTCCGATACCACAGCCAAGTCATGGCTGATGAACAAGACACCGATATCGCGTTTTTCCTGCAGTGAGGCGATAAGTCGCAGAATCTGCGCCTGAATGGTTACATCGAGAGCAGTCGTGGGTTCGTCAGCTATCAGTAACTTGGGTTCGGCGATTAACGCCATCGCAATCATGACGCGCTGCCGCATACCGCCGGAAAATTCAAATGGGTAGGCCATCATGGCGGTTTCCGCGTTTTGAATGCCGACCTCGTCGAGAAGGTCGATTGCGCGCTGTTTCGCGGTCTCCTTGTCTGCTACCCCATGCACCAACAGCGGCTCAATAAGCTGCTCGCCAATACGCATGTAGGGGTTTAAACAGGTCATGGGATCCTGAAATATCATGGCTATGTCAGAGCCGCGTATGCCGCGCAGTTCACGTTCTGACATGGCTAGTAAATCACGTCCATTGAATTCAGCGCTTCCTGAATCAATCCGGCCGGGTGGCTGTGGGATCAAGCCCAGTAGGGCATAGCACGATACGGACTTTCCGGAGCCACTCTCGCCAATAATGGCGGTGATCGAATTTCGTTCAACCGAAAAATTAACACCTTGCACCGCCTGTGTTGTGCCGTTGCGGGTAACAAAGCTGACGCTCAAATCAGTAACGTTTAAAAGACTCATCGATTAATCCTTGGAGCCGCGAACATCGAGCGCGTCACGTAGGCCATCGCCTAAAAAGTTAAGGGAGAATAGCGTGACAGTTAGCGCCATGCCCGGAAAAATGAGCAGCCAAGGGTATTCTTCCATGGTCTCAGCACCGTAACTAATCAGTAGACCCCAGCTCGTCTGTGGCGGCTGGATGCCCAGACCTAGAAAGCTCAGAAATGCTTCAAGCAGCATGACGCTCGGAATCGTAAGTGTCGTGTAGACAATGATGGGGCCTAATGCGTTGGGGATGATGTGCTTGAAAATGATGGCAAATGGCGATAACCCCAGTGAAACGGCCGCCTCAACGAACTCCTGTTGACGCAGCGATTGGACCTGGGTTCGCATGATGCGCGCCATGGTTAGCCACTCAACAGCACCAATGGCCAAAAATAGCAGCAATATATTGCGGCCAAAAACCACCATCAGCAGGATGATGAAGATCATAAACGGCAGCGCATAGAGAATATCCACAAAGCGCATCATCACTGAATCGACCCGTCCTCCGACATAGCCTGCGATGGCTCCCCACGTGACGCCTATCACTAGCGCAACAGCGGTCGCGATGAAGCCTACCGCGAGCGAGATGCGTCCGCCGTAGAGAATTTGTGTGAGTAGATCTCGCCCAAAGATGTCAGTACCCAACCAGTGCGCAGCAGACGGGGGTGTAGCGCCTAAATCAAGGTTCTGTGCCTCGTAGCCATAGGGTGCAATCCACGGAGTCAGGATAGCCAATACCACCATGACTAATAAAATCGCACCACCGGTCACGGCGGCGCGATTTTTCCTCAGTCGGAGCCATGCATCGTGCCAGAGCGATGCACCATCTTCGGCATCAGTGAGATGGGCCATTTGGTCAGTACTCATGCTAGGCGCCTCCCTTAAACTGTGCTCGGAGCCGCGGGTTTAGCCAGGCTGCAATCACATCGCTGATCAGATTAAAAAAGACAATCAGCGTCGAGAGAAAGACGGTCGTACCTAAGATCATGGTGTAGTCACGGTTAAAGGCCGCCTGCACATAAAAGCGACCGAGCCCTGGAATTTGAAAGATGGTTTCTACGACGAATGATCCCGCCAGCAGACCCGCAAAGGCCGGTCCGAGAAATGCAATGACAGGAATCAATCCACCGCGCAGTGCATGCTGCGTGACGACCTGCCACTCTGGCAAACCTTTGGCTCTGGCAGTCCGAATATAATCCTGAGAGAGAATCTCAAGCATGCCAGCTCGGCTTAGCCGCGCAATGTAGGCAGCGTAAGCGGACCCTAGCGTAATCGATGGCAATATTTTATCGCCTGGCAGATCGCCCCAGCCAGCGATGGGCAGCCAATCTAGATATATTCCAAAAACGAGTACCAACAGCGGCCCGAGTAAAAACGATGGCATGCAAATGCCGATCATCGCTAGGCCCATGGGTATGTAATCCTGACGGGTATTGGGCTTCAGTGCCGCGAACACACCGGCTAGCACGCCGATAAAAAGCGCGAAGCTCAGCGCATAAAGCCCTAACTCAGCGGTTACTGGTAGTCCGCTACCTAAAATCTCATTGACGCTCCGACCCGGATATTTGAAGGAGGGGCCTAGATCACCCTGACTCAGATCCGTCAGATAAGCGACGTACTGCTCGTGGAGCGGCAGGTCGAGCTTATATTGCGCCTCGAGAGCCCGCTTGACCTCAGGTAGAACCGCCTTCTCACTATCAAAAGGGCCACCCGGCGCTGAACGCACTAGAAAAAAGGTGGCTGTAATGACGATAAAAATAACAGGAATAGCCTGCAGTAGGCGCCAGAGGATAAAACGAATCACCTTAGTTTATCTCCGAGTTGAGGCGTCTTTCAGGGTGCAAAGTCACATACTTGAGGTTAAGAGAGTCCATTAAATTTGGGTAGATACCTTCAACACTGGGGTGTATCAAATGTTTACTGGTGTAGGTGTAGATGGGAATGATGGGCATCTCATCCATCATCATCGACTCGGCCTTGTAAAATAGCGCGTAGCGTTCTTCACGTGTTTTTGCCTTGGGCGCTAGATTTAAAATGATGTCGTCGTAGATATCATTGGCGTATCCCGTATTGTTATTTCCACCATCGGTAATGAAAAGATCGAGGAAGTTATTGGCGTCGACGTAGTCGCCAATCCATCCTCGACGAGCAACTTGAAACTCACGCTGAGATACCGAGTTGAGGTAGACCTTCCACTCCTGATTCGAGATGGTGATATCGATGTTCAACTCACGCTTCCACATTTGTTGAACGGCTACCGCAATCTTTCTATGCGCTTCCTGCGTGTTATAGGTAATTTCGAGTCCTGGCCAACCCTCCCCGTTTGGATACCCAGCCTCGGCCAGAAGTGCACGCGCTTTTTCAGGGTCGTAATCGAACAGTTTAGGCGGGTTGTATCCGAGGGTGTCAGGGGGGGTAATGCTATAGGCTGGAATCGCTGTATTTTGAAGGACGGTGCGGGTCAGAGTGTCGCGATCCAATGCGTAGGACAGAGCGCGACGCACCAAAACATCATCAACGGGCGGACGATCTGTGTTGATGAGGTAGTAATAGGTCCCTAAATAAGGAGCCTGTATGTAAGGCGACTTGTCTTGGCTCCGGTAGTCCGGAATCTTGTCGAGTGGCACCACTTGCGTGTAATGCAACTGCTCAGCCCGGAACATCCGCTCCTCACTGACCACGTTTTCAGTGGGGTAGAAGTAAACCCCATTGAGTGACACATTTTCTCGATCCCAGTAGTGCTCGCTCTTTTTGATGATGATGCGTCGGTTTAGCGACCACTCTTCAAGCGTGAACGGGCCATTACTGACAATACTGCCAACGCGAGTCCAAGGTGTGAATCGATCGGTCATCTTGCCGTGTGTTAACACGGTCTCAGGGTGGACTGCGAAGGTGCTGTAGTGATCCATCAGCTGCAGAAAATAGGGTGTCGGCGCATTGAGTGTTACTTGCAAGGTTTGGTCATCAAGCGCTTTTACACCCACCGCATCAAAATCGGTGATCTCGCGTTTGGAATAGGCCTCAGCGTTGACTACGGGATAGAGCATATAGGCATAGAGTGAGCCTGTATCCGGATGCAGCGCGCGGTGCCACGACCAGACATAGTCTGACGCTGTCATGGTCTCGCCATTGCTCCATCTTGCCTGGGGGTTGAGATGAAATGTGTAAACAGTGCCGTCATCCGAAATGTCCCAGCGCTCCGCCACCCCAGGTTCGGGTTCCAGTGTCTTTGGATTTTTAACCGCCAAGCCTTCAAACAGGGCCCGAACAATGTGATTCTCGGGAACCCCCGTCACAACGTGCGGGTCTAGGCCCTGAGGCTCGGCACCATTACCGTAGTGCAGATAGCCCAGTCTATTGCCCGACTCAACATTACTTTCGCCACTACCACAGGCAACGATGGTGCCGGAGACGGCACACGCGAGTATGACTAAACGAAAAAAACGCATGATTTTTCTTACCCTCGGCTTTTGCGCATCCTATCGAATTTTTGCGTGGGGTTGTACGTAAACCCATGAATAAAGACGTTTAAAATCGCCGCTGACTCCCTGCCACAAAACGTCTTCTGATAAACTGCGCGCCGGACTTTAGCTGCCACCAAGAGTATTACATGACTGTCAGAACGCGCGTAGCACCCTCACCAACAGGCGATCCCCATGTGGGCACTGCCTACATGGCGCTTTTCAACCGATGCTTTGCGCATGCCCATGGTGGTCAATTCATTTTACGCATCGAGGATACCGATCAGGCTCGCAGTTCGGCTGCGGCTGAGCAGATGATTCTCGATTCTCTCGGATGGTTAGGTCTTGATTGGGATGAGGGCCCCGATGTAGGGGGCGATTATGGCCCCTACCGGCAAAGTGAACGGCGTGAGATATATGGTCAGTATGCCTGGCAGTTAGTGGAGCAGGGCGACGCTTTCGTCTGCTACCGCACGCCCGAGGAGCTGGACACCTTGCGAGAGGCCCGTCGCGCGGATGGTAAGTCAACGGCGCTCAAGCCTGCAGACTTGGAGTTGCCGGCCGAAGAGCGGGATCGGAGAAAGGCCCTAGACCTCCCATTTGTTATTCGCATGCGGGTACCCGATGAGGCAGGCGCATGTGTGATTAAAGACCGATTGCGAGGCGATATTGAGCTGGATTGGGGCATGGTGGATGCACAGATATTGCTAAAGTCGGACGGTATGCCGACGTATCACCTGGCCAATGTCGTTGATGACCACCTCATGGCCATTACCCACGTCATTCGGGGTGAGGAGTGGCTCAATTCAGCGCCAAAACACCAGTTGTTGTATCAGTACTTTGGTTGGGATATGCCTGAACTATGCCATATGCCATTGTTGCGCAACCCCGACACGTCAAAGCTGAGTAAGCGCAAAAACCCGACCAGTATTCTCTATTACGAGCGCATGGGGTTTTTGCCAGAAGCGCTCGTGAACTATTTAGGGCGAATGGGATGGTCGATGCCCGATGAGCGCGAGAAGTTCTCGCTTAGCGAGATGCAAGACGCCTTCGATATTGACCGAGTCTCGCTAGGCGGCCCCATTTTCGATGTCGACAAGCTCAAATGGTTAAACGGCTTATGGCTGCGCGAGAACCTTGACCTCGCTGCGCTGAAAGACCGCCTCAAGGACTGGCTCTGGAACGATGACACGCTCGAAACACTGTTGCCGCACGCGCAAGGTCGCATGGAAGTCATGTCAGACTTTATACCCCTGTCGGCATACCTGCTGTCGGGTGAGGTGACTGTCAACCCTGCAGAACTGGCTGAGACGGCCGACTCTTCTGAGGAACTCATTCGGCGATTGCAGTTTGTATTGTGGTGCCTAGAGTCACATCAGGACTGGGAGCGGGGCGCCTTATTTGCAACGTTAAAGGGGTTGTCAGAGGCATTAGACCTGAAGCCAAAAACGCTATTTGCGCCCTTGTTTATCGCGATCTCCGGTAAATCAAGCGCCTTTTCTATTCCGGATTCCATGGCGATGCTTGGGCCAGACCTTACCCGCGCCCGCCTGCGCAGCGCCATTGATCTTATGGGCGGCGTATCGAAGAAGGCGGTCAAGCGTCTTGAAAAGGAGTATGCCGCCTTGCGTTAAGGGTTAGCGGGGGCGGTTTAGCAGCGCTATCAGGGCCAGAATAGAGACAGCAACTTCGAACCCTAAAACACCCCACGTATAGCTCGTAAAGCTCGATGTCATTTCTATGCCGACTTGGCTGCCAGCCACCTCGAACTTTGAATCAAGTTCGCGAAATACGGTGAACGCGCGCGCGGCACCGATGTAGCTGATGATAATAAACAGCAGCCACAAGCCGGCTTTGAGGTACTCTTTCATTAAGGCGGAGGCCAAGAGAATGGAGCCAATAGCAATTTCAAGACCGCCGTACATCGCTGCAATTTCCGCATAGGCATCTTGAGACGCGATAAAAATTCCCGACCAGGCCGCTGGAATTTCGGGATCGTAAACGCTCACGACACCCAGTCCGAAGAAAATGGCGCCCGTTACTCCCAATAGCAATTGTCCAAACATAATTCACCCCTCAAAACCCAATAGTGCAGGGTAACAAACCTGATTCAACCTTGACACCAGCGAAGCATCCTACTAACGTTCGCCGTCTCGATTTTGGGGCCATAGCTCAGCTGGGAGAGCGCAACACTGGCAGTGTTGAGGTCGGCGGTTCGATCCCGCCTGGCTCCACCAATTTCAATTTGAGGGCTTCTCCATCACTCCCCATTAGTTCGGGAAAGTTCGGTTCTCACTAAACACGATCGATGATGAAACTCCTCACTGCCTAATGGCCCTCGTCAACGCAGAAGCTTTTTGAGTTCGATCTCCGGTTCGCACCATCAACTCCGAGCGAGAGGGCAACAGGCTTTTGAGCTAACAGCGTCCCCTCGAGGTTCGGCGCGCAATGAACCAGTACTCGACGCTCCAGACCGGCTGTGCGGTATTTGAT
>CAJYAI010000055.1 GCA_913064725.1 uncultured Alteromonadaceae bacterium
TCATGACCCATGTCCGCATGACTCATTTCTGGTTTCGCATGGTGATCTGCAGCCTCGTTGCCATGATCTGACCACGCTGGTGCCGAGAGTAAGGTTGCGATGATAAAGGTGATTGCTTTGTTCATAGGTCCTCCGTTAAAAACGGTAAGTAAAGTTAAAGAGAGGGCTTGAGTCCGACAGGTTATAGCCAATTTCGAGGAGTGCTGGCCCTTTGAAAAATCGTAGCAACGGCGTAATTGATGTTGTTTTATCGAAGTGCTTGCGGTGATCGACTTCCAGCATTAACCATGTGTGAAGCGCGCCGGTATCACCCTCATACGGTGCCCAACCGAGCCTCGCTGCGTGCATGGTCTGATTGCCAAATTTACCCAGGTTAAGTTGCCGACCCTCGTAACTGACGAACAGCGATCGAGTCTCCCAGTCAGCCATGACGCCGGCGAAGCTTGCGGTCTCCGAGATGCTACTGCCATCGACGCCACGGTTTGCTTTGCCAAAACCTCCAGTGAGATAAAGATTCCCTTGATAGTCTTTTCCGAACCAACGCTTGGCTAAAAAAGTGGGTTGAATGGCTTTCAACCGTGTATCCGATCCACGTTGCCACTCATAGCGGGCACCTATCGAGAGATTGTAGGCCGCGGTGTAATGCAGGAGACCGGCGGTCGAGGCACGATTCGATGTCTCAATGACTGTCCAACCACCGGTGTATGAGACAGGGCGAGCCGACGCACTGACGCACAGGAACATCGCTATGAGCGCAAAACCAGTTGCGACTGCCCTGGAGGTCACTTTTTGCCTCTCATTACGTTGATGAGTTCTTCGATTTTCGCCTCTCGAGCACTCAGACTGTCGCCTTCCAGTGCGTGCTGAACGCAAGTTGCGATGTGATCATCGAGGATGATCGACTCAAGACTTGAGAGCGCGGCCCGCGCAGCCTGGACCTGTTGCGCAATGTCGATGCAATAGCGATCTTCGCCCACCATTCGGCGCAAGGCCTTTACCTGCCCTTCAATCCGGGCAAGGCGTCTATCGACATTTACGCGTGTTGTTTCTTTCATTTCCGATCTCCTATCTGATGACACCATACCCCCCGGGGGTATAGGGCGTCAAATACCCCTGGGGGGTATAGATGCTAATGCGCTAAGCTCGCGGTTGATATGATCGGCAAGATCGGTGATTAAGGCAGAAATACGATCAAATCCGAGCTACATTAACAAAACAAATGAGGGAGAGTTCGCATGACGATTTATACAACCGCCGGTCGCGGAAGATGCTACGACGATATTGTGCAAACAGTGGGCGATACACCTTGCGTTCGTCTCAATCGAACGGGCCCGTCGCATGTCACGTTGTACGTCAAGGTCGAGTCTTTTAACCCGCTCTCCTCGGTAAAAGACCGTCTCGCCCTCAATATTATCGAAGCTGCCGAGCGGGATGGACTGCTTGCGCCGGGGCAAACTGTGGTTGAAGCGACATCGGGTAACACCGGGATTGGCCTTGCCATGGTCTGTGCGGCTAAGGGTTACCCGCTCGTTATTACAATGGCCGAGAGCTTTTCTATCGAGCGACGACGGCTCATGCGCTTTTTGGGCGCCAAAGTTGTGCTCACACCCAAAGAGGAGCGCGGCATTGGCATGTACAACACGGCAAAAAAGCTGGCTGAGGACAATGGTTGGTTTTTTGCCAGTCAGTTTGAAAACAGCGCCAATGCCGATATTCACGAGTCGACTACAGCAAGGGAGATATTGGCCGACTTCGCAGGAGCGCCACTCGATTACTGGGTTACGGGTTATGGAACTGGTGGGACCGTTACCGGTGTGGCGCGCGCTCTGCGCAGAGAACGGCCTGATTGTAAGATTGTGTTATCAGAGCCTCATAACGCGGCTTTGCTAGGATCTGGCCTCGCACAGGAGCGTCACGCAGATGGCTCGCCTACGGGAAGCCATCCCGCTTGGGAACCACATGTCATTCAGGGGTGGACTCCCGACTTCATTCCGAAGGTGCTACAAGAGAGTATCGATCGAGAATTCTTCGATGAGGTCCGCCCCGTCGACGGTATGCAAGGCATGGCCATGGCGCAACATTTGGCGGCCAAAGAAGGAATTCTTACCGGTGTGTCGGGCGGATCAACTCTGACTACGGCCATCGAAGTGGCTGAAAACGCACCGGAGGGGTCGGTTATATTAGTGATGCTGCCTGATACAGGTGAGCGCTATCTATCTACGCCTCTATTTGAGTCTATTCCGGCAGAGATGGATGATGAGGAACAGGCCCTGTTTACATCCACGCGATGACGGTAAGGACAGAGCAAAAAACCCGCATTTATCGCGGGCTTTTTTATTGTGAGTCACACTTAATATCCGCGTAACCTAATATCCG
Organism: uncultured Alteromonadaceae bacterium; assembly: GCA_913064725.1. Lineage (GTDB taxonomy): Bacteria > Pseudomonadota > Gammaproteobacteria > Pseudomonadales > Halieaceae > Luminiphilus. Next base: position 2,377 of record CAJYAI010000055.1, read on the forward strand.
CGTAACCGTGCAAATCGATCAGCGTGGAAGTGATAGTCTCCGTACGCTTGTCGACAAACAGCTGCGCGTTTCATGAAAAAACCAATGTCGAACTCATCGGTCATGCCAATACCACCGTGCATCTGGACGCCTTCCTCTGTTGCGTTGCGCACAACCTTCGCGCACTTGGCCTTGGCCATACTTGCGAGGATAGACCGCTTCTCACTATTGGCATCCAATGCCTGAAGCGCACCGAGTACTGCTGATTTGCTGACTTCAATTTCGGCAAACAATTGTGCGGCTCGGTGCTGTAAACCTTGGAAGGTACCGATCTTGCTGCCAAATTGCTCGCGTTCCTTTAAATAGCCAACCGTCCGTTCGAAAGTCTCAATCGAAATGCCGAGCATTTCGGCCGCAGAGCAAGCGGCCGCTACATCGATGGTGAACTCAAGGGCCTCCGAGGCGCCACCGAGCGTACCCAGCAGCGCGTCACTCCCCACACTCACCGTCTCCAGCGAAATATCAGCCGCCCGCTGACTGTCGACAATCAAGCGCGTTTCACAGGAGACGCCAGAGGCACTGGGCTCGACAGCAAACACACTCAAGCCCTCCTCACCGTCGGTCACAATGAGCAGAAGATCAGCGTTGTGACCGTCGATGACGCCACGCTTGCTACCCGATAGGATGTAACCATTGTCTGATGGCGTTGCTTGGGTCGCTATATCCGCTAAGTCAAAAAAACCGGTCTCATCCGCAGCTAATACGGCGGTTATCTCACCGGTCGCAATGCGCGGTAGGTAGGTCTCCTTTTGCTGCTCTGATCCGAGCTGGTTAATCAGAGTGGCGGCAACCACAGCGGAACTTAAGAATGGTGATAGCGCAAGGGTCCGACCCATTTCCTCGAGCACGACACCGGCACCGACATACCCAAAGTCAAGACCCGAATAAGCATCGGGAATGACCATGCCGGGCCAGCCCATCTCACTCATTTTAGTCCATAGCTCAGGCAGCTGGTCTTCACCGGCGTCTCGCATGGCGCGCAGACCTGAAATGGGTGCGCTTTCACTTAAAAATGCCTTTGCCGAATCTTTAAGAAGCTGCTGCTCCTCATTCAAAATCATCACCACAAGACGTCTCCTTATGCGGGCAAGTTATGCGGGCAAGCCCAAAATACGTTTTGCGATAATGTTGAGTTGTACCTCTGTCGTACCACCCTCAATCGAATTGGCTTTACTGCGAAGCCAGCTTCGAACTAAGGCGCCTTTGCTGTCTGTATCAAAGTTGAGCGCGTCAGTGGATCCAATGGCCATGAACAACTCTTGGCGTAGTTTGTTGAGTTCGGTGCCGTACATTTTAAGTATGGAGGATGACGCTCCAGTACCTTGACCAGCCTTGGTCTCGTCTGTAATGCGTTCAATGGTCAAGCCAAAAGCCATCTCATCAAGCTCAAATGCTGTTGTCTCAGCCCGCAGTGAGGTATCGCGTAGGCGTCCATCTCGAGTACCCCGTTTTGCTGCCGCCATTTGCCCCATACCTTTCATGCCACCGCCTGCGAGACCAAACCCACCGATCATGGCGCGCTCGTGAGTGAGAAGGTATTTGGCAATTTCCCAGCCTTTGTTCAAGGTGCCCACAAGCTGGGCTTTGGGCACCTGAACATTATCAAAGAATGTTTCGCAGAACGGCGAGGTTCCGCTGATTAACTTGATTGGCTTCGTACTGACGCCTTCTGAGGCCATGTCAAACAATAGGAAGCTGATGCCCTCGTGCTTTGGGCAGTCAAAATTGGTCCGCACCAAGCAGAAAATCCAGTCGGCCTTATCGGCGTAGGAGGTCCAGACTTTTGAACCGTTGATAAGGTAGTGGTCGCCCATATCCTCTGCTTTTGTTCGAAGGCTCGCCAAATCTGAACCCGCGTTTGGCTCACTGTAACCTTGGCACCACCGTATCTTTCCGTTGATGATGTCGGGAATGTACTGCCGCTTTTGCTCTTCCGTGGCGTGAAGGAGCAGCGCGGGACCTAACATGTCTAAACCGAAACTGCTCAGTGGGCGACGCGCACCTATCCGAGCCAGCTCCTCGCCAAGAACTTTTGCCTCGTCGCCCGATAAACCGCCACCACCGTATTCGGCTGGCCAGCGCGGTGCAGTCCAGCCCTTGGCTGCCATGCGTTCCATCCAAAGTTGCTGACCTTCACTCGCGAATACCCAGTTGCGACCACCCCAGCACTGATCGTCTTCGGAGCGCATTGGCTGGCGCATATCATCAGGACAATTAGCGTCAAGCCACTCGCGCGTCTCTGCCCTAAATTGTTCAAGATTATCCATTTTCCTACCCTCAATTTACTTATCTTTTTCTTATCTGATGCTAACCCAATCGATGGCCGTTAAACACCTGCTGCGCAGATCGGCTGGTGATCTATGTAAGCGGGTCAAATAGGCTTACCGAGCCGGCGCGATCCATCGCTAGGAATCTCCGGTCAGGCTTCGTGTTCAGAGCCCTTCACTTATCTGTATTATTTCGTCACTGTTGGCAGGCAGTGAAAAAGCGACACCGTCGTGACCAATGGTGAAGTCCTCGAAAATATCCTCGGCGCCATTCAAAAACAGACGTTCCTGCCCGGGCACAATCAGCGCGGGTACGATATGGTAATACAAAAGATGGCCCACGCCCGCTTCGGCGGCGGTCTCTGCCGCATCAACCGGCGTCGCATGGTAGTCCGGAATATCATGCGTAATTCTCGTCAAATTAACCTGCTGATTGTTGCGCGCCCCCTCATTGAGCAGCGCCACAAGATTGGCGGCCAGTGCCTCATGGACCAACAAATCTGCGCCGCGCGACATTTCAACGATATTACGGTCTTTGACAGTGTCACCCGTTATTACGACGCTTCTGTCTTTATAGGTAAAGCGATATCCGACGGCAGGTTCCACCGGCGCATGGGTTACCGCAAAGGCCTCTACGACTAGGCCATCTTTTTCCACCAGCTTGACTGTCTCGCCTGCGGGCGGCTTGATAAACGATACGGCCTGGCTACCCGCTGCATTTAACGGCGTAACTGCATCGCCGTGATGCGCCTGTCGATAACCAAAATCAAGTGCATAGGCCTCGTTGAAGCCCGCCACCACTCTGTCGATTCCGGTGGGGCCATAAACCGGCAGTGGTGTATCAAAATCGCCACCTGCCCAGCGCAGCGTCATGATCTCACCGAGACCATCGATATGATCTGAGTGGAAATGGGTAATGAACACCCCTTCAAGCGCCGCCACAGGCCAACCCATTCGACCGAGGTTGCGAGGGCTGTTGGAGCCGACATCAACAACATAGAGCTCACCATTGGCAATAACGGCAACACAGGGACCGGATGCTGTGGGCGAGGGTAAGGGCGACCCCGCGCCGCAGAGTGCAACGTGCAAGCCATCGCCGAGCTCTTTAACGATGTTGGAAGAAAACTGCCGATCGATACCGACTTGCAGAAGCCGCGTTACCAGCTCATCGCGCTGGCTGTAACCAACGATGACAAGCAGTAGGGCTACCGACAATATAAAGAGCATTTTTTTCACGGGAACACTAAATAATGGCATAAGGTGTGCCATATTTTACTGGTCGTGTTAGAGGTGTCCACTTATTTCAGCTCTCCGCTGCCCATTGGTCAATGCAAGCGTGCGAGTCGATCAAACATAGATACCCATGATCTGACGTGACGCGCTGCCCGGCTCTACAACGCATCTGTCGGGGTAAGCAGTTTTTTTGGATCGACTTAAGGCTGCTATCGGACGAGCCTAACGACTGAGCTAAGTGCGTTTGGCCGGCGATATGAAGTGCTTGCCAACCGGTCTCACAGCCACCGTTGTTATGGTGCCAACACTCCCTTTCTTGCTGCGCTCGTCGGTTGTGATGGCAAAAAAAAGCCCCGCACAGCGGGGCTTTTTGAGGAGTTCAGATAAACATATTAGAACTGATACGCTACTTGGAAGCCGTAAACAGCGGTTGGTGCACGGTAATTAGCAAATGAACCTTGCGCCAATGGGATGTTGAATGCGCCAGTAGACGTCGCTTCGTCACCGATGTTGCGACCATAAGCCATCAAGAACCAGTTTTCTGTCCGCAGGCCGGTTCTGAGATTGACGACACCGAAACTACTCTGAAATTTTGCAGGCTCTCTATCGCCATCAAGTAAGTAACCATCAGTAAAGTTGTAGTCCAACTGTGTGAACCACATCAGATCGTTTGACAGAGGCTGAAGGTATTCGATCTGCGCAGATCCGTTGTAGTCAGTGCCAAGTTTCGCACCTTTCAGATCCTGGAACGCTTCGGCCGCAGTGACTTGCGTACAACCCAGTGCCGATGCCCCTACGATATCGGAGTAGTCATCAGCGCTGCCGGTTGCGGAGTTAAATGCAAGCGCTCGGATTGCGTTTTGCTGGAGAGACGTACAACCAGCCGTCGGGAACGAATCATAACTACCGTCATTAAATCCCATCGCTACGGACACGCGTAATTTTTCACTTGCCTGATAGTTGAGATCGAATTCGGCACCGTTGATTGTTGCCTCAGCAGCGTTTGCAACCACGAAACCTAGACCTGAATAACTAGACACCTGCAGATTCTCGTAGGTGCTGGCGTAAGCCGCCCAGTTAAATTGCATACGTCCATCCATAAGCCGGTGCTTACCGCCTATTTCCCATGAAGACGCTTTCTCATCCTCGTATTCAAAGCCGCGACCTGGCTCGTTCCTGATCGGGCTGTTGATATCAAGTCCGCCAGTTTCTGTCAGACCAAACGCAGGATTCTGGTCATCCACCGAATTAAAGCCGCCACTTTTAAACCCTTCAGAGTAACTCAGGTAGTAGTTGTTATTATCGTCGGGCTCCCACTGCACCGCCACACCCGGTATGGTTTGAGTCGTTTTGCGACTTTCATCGAACTCGTGTGCCCAAGAGGCAAAGGAAGACGCCTGAAAACCGTGGTTGAAGGGCGCTTGCGCGGGCGAGACCACATTACCGATACCGGTACTGCTTTGGGTCAGATCCGTTCTTGCGTAGCCATCTTTTGTCTCTTCTGTATAGCGCACGCCGGCCGTCAATGACCATGCGTCATTTAAACGATAAGTGCCTTGGAAGAAGATCGACGATGACTCGGTATCCTGTTGGTAATAAGACAAACGTCCCCCAACGTCGACCATAGAGCCGCCATCAATGCCGTAATTGTCCGCCAAGACGTTTCGACCACCGGTCGCCAACGCATATCCTGCTGCCGTATCGGTCCACGCGGATAATGGTGCAAGACCAGTCGCAATCTGGGTTGCAGTTACGCCGGTGATTGACGCCATGAGATCCCAGGGGTTCAGGGCGAAGGCAGAGCGCGTGCCGGGAACAACAACCCCGTTCGTGAGGAAGCTAGTGCCTGTACCACCCGTTGCAGCAGCAACCGCACCATCCACTGCCTGAAGCAGTGACACCGCGGGATTAGCAGAGTACGCGCCCGACAGAATAGCACTGACCAACCCAGGCTGTCCCAACGTGCCGTCAAAGGTCACAAGGCGGTCAATCTTTTGCTTGCCGTTGACGTAGTTTACACCACCGATCCAATCGAAATCATCGCTGAATGACCCAGTGAAACGCAACTCGTGACTGATTTGGTCGTAAGTTGAGTCATCAGCCCGACCGATAAACTCCACCGGCAAAAAGTCTGCATCAATACCGTCTGCATATTGATAATAGGAATCGCCGAACACGTAGTTCATCGTGGTGCCGTTGTCAAATTCGTGCTGTATGTTCACTGACCACTCTTCGTTCTGCGTGTCAGTGCCCTCATCACGCTCGTTAGGTCCGCCATAGACGCTTCCGCCAGAAAGAATATTGCCGCCCAAGGTCTTTGAATCGCGATAAATGTCAGAGGTGCCGGTTGTAAACCCTGGGTAGGCGATTGCCATGACGTTATACATAATCAAGTTTGACGCCGGGATTCCGTCTGGGTCCAAAATTGACAAGTCAAATCGGCTAGGAACGGCATTTGAGCCAAGCCGTCTAAAGTCAGAGTCCATATACTTAATATCAACGGTCGTTGCGTCAGACGCTTGCCATTTCGCGCTCAAACGCCAAATTGTCTCATCGGTCGTAGGTGCTGTAGGTGTGGCTCCATTGCTTGCAGACGCAAATCCATTAACGAGATGGCCATCGCTTGTAGTATCTCTGACAGCTAGCCGAATCGCAAAATCGTCCGTCAGGCTCGTTTGCCACCAGCCCTCAATAATATCCCCGTTGAAGCTTTCTTTGCTGACAGCAAGACGGCCTTCAGCTTCGCCGCCTAGGATTGGCGACGCTGAGCGAACATTGATCGCGCCGGCCAGGGTGTTTTTTCCGAAAAGAATACCCTGTGGACCACGCAATACCTCAACCTGCTCTAGATCAAATAACCCCAAGCGTACTTGTCGGCTCTTACCGAGGTGAACGCCATCGAGAAAGACACCGACGGATTGCTCAAACGATTGGTTAGCGCCAACACCAATACCACGCATGCTAATGATGCTGTTGACCGCGTTCTCTGTAATAGCAAGGTTGGGTACATAAGCGGTAAGTTCCTGGAAACTTTTGATGGCCGCGTCCTGAATAAGTTCGCCGCTGATTGCCGATACGGAAATGGGGACGTCGCTAAGGCTCTGTTCGCGCTTTGTTGCTGTCACGACAACTTCTTCAAGTTGTTGGGTGTATCCAGTGGTGGCAGCAGTCGCAAAAGCGATACCCAGCACCAAGGGTCTAACATGCGTTCGTAACATAGAATAACTCCTCAGATGTTCACTACTTTTTAGTATTATTCAGTCTTGAGCTGCAACACAAAAGCGGCACAGCACATAACCGTTCTGTTTATATACCCCACGTAATTGTCAGGGTCTACGGGCAAACCAAGAATTTGGTAAAAAAGCCGTGAAATCACCATTTTGCCCTGCTTGGAACGCGTTTACTTCGCAAATTAGCTCGAGGATTCTGCGGGTAGTCGCTTAGGGTTACGGGCGTGATTCTCAGGCGTTATAGTCAACGCGTGTTTTGCTGTTGTCATGATAACGATGCCTTCCATATAAAAAAACGCACTAAAAATCCGACCTCCGCTGAGCCCAAACCACCCTTTTTCCTTAAGGTAAATTTGTCATCAAATAAAGCCATCACGTAAAAAAAGGGCAAGGCTCAAAGCAAATGTGCAAACAAGATTCTCACGGCGTTCACGCGGCCGTTTTAGAGTGGAGTCGATTGATAGAGAGTGCAGCGGATTACCAGTTAGTCGGATCAGTTTTGATGCGAGTGAGGTATTCCAAGGAGTGTTTTGCCGTTTCTGCTATCGATTTACCGCGCGATTATTTTCACAAATGCAAACATTACAGGCCTAGTTCGCTCGGCAAGATCGGTGTGATGAGCGTTTTACTCTCGACAAGCACGTGGAGCTTGATGATTATCGGGGGCGGCACTGATCTGACTTCAGGGTAAGTGCGGTGGCCGGGCGGTGCCGCAGCTGCCGGCAAGAAATCGTCGGGTTAAGAATATAAAAAAGCCGGGCTATACCCGGCTTTACCTAACCTATCTGTTATTCACTTGGTTTCGTCAGAACGTAGTTCCACCAAACGTTCTCGCCTGCTTCGACTGTTACGTCCATCGTACCGTCATCATTTAGGTAGGCATTGTAGATGATGCTAGATGCCGCCGCATCGGACGATGCGATTTCAGCGCCATTGATCGCTTTCGGAAGGCCAATGTAGGCACCCAGTCCACTAATAGTAAGTGTTTGGCCGGCCGCATCGTATGCGAATCGAGCAGTCGCAGAGCCATCGTGCGGCGCAACAGGCGCGGCACAGCCATCAGCCGCTGCTCCCTGCCATCCTTCAACCCAGGTCTCGTCTTGCAGTATATTTTCAAAGGTTCCGTAGTCGCCAAATACATACGCATCGTCGAAGTAACAGGCACGCTCCTCCGTAACATCTGAGCTGTTATTAAACCATGAAGTGTCGAACTCAGCTGGGCCCACACCCAACGATCCGTCGGCTAGCGACATGTACCAGGTGCCGGCCAGTGGCGACGGCTCGGCAGCCTCTGCGGTCTTGATAAGTTTGTAATTCCACCAAACATTTGAACCCGCCTCCACAGTAACTAGCACGGATCCATCTTCTTGCGGGTAAGCATTATAAACGATGCTGTCAGGTGCATCGGTTGGGGTGCTTAATTCCGATCCATTGACGGCTTTTGGCAAGCCGACATACGAACCTCTACCTGCGATCGTCAGTATCCCAGCGGTTTGATCGTGTGTCCAAGTAGCGGACTGCGTCGAGTCATGTGGAGCCACGGGCGCAGCGCAACCATCAGCATCAGCGCCTTGCCAAGCCTCTACCCAGGTTTCACCCTGAGTTTCGACTCTGAAGCTACCATCAGGATTAAAAACGTATCCGTCGTCGTAGTAGCAGGCTCTAGCTGCTATCACAGAATCGTCACCACTGAACCATGAAACATCAAATTCGTTCGGACCAACTCCCAGAGACCCGGGCTCGGGTGCCATTTTCCAGGTTCCCAAGAACGGCGAGGGTGGTGGTGGCTCTGCCGTCTTTACAAACTTGTAGTTCCACCAAACACCAGTACCCGCTTCTACTGTCAGTTTTATTGAGCCGTCCTCTTGCGGGTATGCGTTATAAACGACACTCGCAGGCGCCTCAGAAGGGGAACCAAGTTCCGCCCCGTTTACAGGTTTAGGAATGCCCATGTATGCGCCTTGACCAGTAAGCGTTAGGGTCATGGCCTCTTTGTCGTACTCAAAAGTTGCAGCATTAGAGCCGTCGTGAGGCGCTACCGGCGCAGCACAAGAATCGCTGCCACCTTGCCATGCTTCGACCCATGTGGTGTCGCCCAAAATGTTGCGGAAAGTGCCATCACGACTAAACACAAATTCGTCGTCATAGAGGCAATCTCTTACTGCGATAACCTCGTCAGTCCCGCTAAACCAAGACACATCGAATTCTGTCGGGCCCACGCCCAGAGATCCGGCCTCAGGCGCCAACATCCACGTCCCTAAAATGCCAGTATCGATTTCCAGATCTTCAGTGCCTAGAACAGCATCGATGACATGAATGATGCCGTTTGATGCCACGATATCCGTGATGATGATGTTCGCGTTGTTAATCAATAAGCCTCTGCCGTCTTGACTAAATTCAATAGACGCCTCTTCACCGTTAGCCATGGTGACTTCCGTCCCTGCCGCAGCGATAGCATCGACAGAAGTGACCTTTGCTGCCAATACGTGATAAAGAAGCGTGCTTTCTAAAATCTCTGGATTGTCGAGTAGGTAGGGAACGCCGTCCTGCCCTAGCGCGTCGAACGCGTCGTTAGTCGGTGCGAACACGGTGAAATTTGCGTCTGGGTCACTCAATGTAGCAACGAGGTTGGCCTCAGTGAGCGCTGTAACTAACGTGCTGAAATTCTCCTCATCGGCAACTGCAATCTCAGCAATGGTAAGTGTCGAAGGAGTAAGATCGGGTGGTAAAATTACTGAATCCACGACATGAATCACGCCGTTAGACGCATCGATATCGTAGTCCACTACCTTAGCCATGTTGACGTATAAATAGTCATCAGCGCGAACTGTGAGTGCAACATCACTCCCTTGAAGGGTCTCAACCGTCGTCGGTGCCAAGTCAAGTGCTGCACTGACACTAACCTCGCTGCCAATGACGTGATAGGTCAAAACGTTGGCAAGTGCGTCAGGGTCGGCCAGTAGCGCATCTAGTGCGCCATCGGGCAGCGCTGCGAAGGCCTCTTCCGTTGGGGCAAAGACTGTTAACGATGCGCTTGCATCTGACAGTGCATCAACCAGACCGGCAGCTTCTAAGGCCGCAAGAAGTGTTGGGAAGCTACCCGCTTCGGAAGCTACTTCCACGATGTTGCCGGGTGAGGGCTCAGGCGCTGGGGTGCTTGCTGCAGGAGCAGTTGGCAGATCGCCGCTATAAAGAACGCCGTCGCCGCTGTCCGAACATGCAACGATGAAGATAAGCACAGTAGCTGTCAGTGCTCGGGAAATGACCCGTGTGATCGAATTCATAATTAAATCCTGTTACTGATCTCGGTTTTAAAATTAAAATTGAGAGACATCCAAGTGTGTTATCTCATAGCGGACTGAACCGGAGTGAGCCAAATTCGACGACCGGGACTTTCAGCGCGATAAACTATTAAGCTAACGGATGTCTGACTATACAGAAGGCCGTGCGGCTGGGCTCGATGTGGCAAAGGTCTGTGCTTCTTGTTGTGAAACAGGGCTGTGCTCCTTGTCGTTAAAAAGGTCTGCGCTTCTTGTCGTGAAAAAGGCCTGTGCTTAAGTGCCTGAGCCCTTTGGGTCTGTTTCTGCGATCATTGCCATAGTTTAGTTGCAGCAACGTTCACCAATCAGCAGACTGAGAGTTCGACCAATAGAGCACGGCCTGATGACGAACAGCACCCATACCTACGCCCCGGACAAACGCAATGACTCGATATTAATAAATATCAATGGTGAGTTAATTCCGAGGGAGCAAGCGACGGTTTCGGTCTTCGATAGTGGCTTCATTTTGGGTGATGGTATTTGGGAGGGTTTGCGTGTCCACGATGGCGCGATTCCATTTTTGGACAGGCATCTCAAGCGATTGTGGGAGGGCGCAAAAGCACTCGACCTCGACATGGGACTGTCGCAAGAGACTCTGTCACAGCGATTATTTCAAACACTGAAAGCCAATCAAATGACGGATCATGTTCACATCCGTCTGATGGTGACGCGCGGCATCAAATCAACGCCCTATCAAGATCCTGCAGTGACTATTAGCGGACCGACCATCGTCATTATCCCCGAGTTCAAGGCCCCGGACCCCACTTTGAATGACAGAGGCCTGAGGCTCTACACGGTCTATACGCGCCGGGGTTATGCCGATGTTCAGGATCCCAGAATAAACAGCCACTCGAAACTAAACTGTATTTTTGGCTGCATTCAGGCAGCCAAAGCAGGCTACGACGAAGCTCTGATGCTTGATCCGCACGGTCACGTTGCCACCTGCAACTCAACACACTTCTTTATCGTGCGCGACGGTGAAGTGTGGACCTCCTCGGGCGACTACTGTCTCGACGGTATTACGCGTCGCAATGTGATCAATGTCTGCAAAGCCAATGACATCCCTGTCTTTGAAAAAAACTTTTCCCTCATGCAGGTATATGGTGCAGACGAAGCCTTCGTTACCGGGACCTTTGCCGGCTTAACGCCGGTATTCGAGGTCGATGGAAGAACTCTGACTCACACGCAACGCGGCCCCATGGTTGATCGCCTACAATCGCTCTATCAAGAGCTTGTCTCTGTCGAGAGCACCTTGGCAACGAACCGCGGTGTATGAGCCACGTGAATCCGCATACGCCCCTTTTTTAACATCTTGATATGACGCTGCGGATTGCGGGCTGGTCAGGCCCAAGAAACATATCTACCGCCATGATGCGCGCGTGGGAGTCACGCACTGACTGCTCTGTCGTAGATGAGCCTTTTTACGGTTGCTACTTGCAAGAGTCAGGGGCAAGACACCCGATGCGTGATGAGATTATAGCGAGTCAGCCTCGAACCCGTGATGGTGTTATTCAGCAACTGTCGGCAACCGCCGAGACCCCCATTCAATACGAAAAGCACATGACGCATCACATGCCTGCCGGGGTTGATTTATCGTGGGCTCGGGGCATGAAACACGTTTTTCTTATTCGCGAACCAGATCGCGTCATTGCGTCGTATCGTCAGAAAATGCCGTCAGTATCTGCCGAGGCCATTGGCATCATAAGGCAGCGTGAACTATTCGATGACATTACGGTTATCACAGGAAGCAGGCCTCCTGTCATTGATAGTCTCGACCTGCTGCGCGACCCGGAGGGCGTGCTCAGACAGCTTTGCCACGCATTATCGGTCCCTTGGCAGGAGGGCGCGATGACTACCTGGCGGCGAGGGCGTCGCAGGAGCGATGGTATATGGGCGAGTCATTGGTACGCATCGGTTGAGACTTCAACCCACTTTTCAAGTCCACCTGACAGCCCGCCGCAGCTCGATGAAGCAGATCGGCAGCTCGCAGATCTCATGATGCCGCACTTTGACGCCATGGCGCGATTTAAGCTGTCTTAGCTCGCCTTCGTTGCCACCCCCAGAGTTGCTGAGGCCAATGTGGGCGGGTATCGATGTAACGGGTCATGCAAAGGGTTTTTGGCAGCCTCGTTAAATAACTTTAGCTGAGCGTGAGATCGGGCTGCATAACGATGCCAAAATAGATCGGCTGCCCCTAAAAGGTCGTCTGCCGTGCATGACTCTGAGGTTGTCGAGCAGAGCCACATCTCCCTTCTGCCACTCGAGATCCACAGTGCATTGATAAGATGCAGCGATAGCAGCCTTTAAGTCAGCGCTCTCGATTCGTGTTTGGTCGCCAAAACACAGTCTGGGCTCGTCATCGTCCACGGCATTAGCCCAGCCGGCGGCGGCCGCGACAATTTGATTAAAGAACACCTCTCTTCCCCGCCCAAAATCATCGATCGCGGGGAGGATAGGCGTCTGTACCGAGAGTCCACCATCGCGGAGCCAGCGGTACTCGTAGCCAAGACTAGTGAGTCGCCGCTCGGCCTCAGCAATGCTTGCTACGTTAAGCGTATGCCGCCAACTTCGGCCCTGACCAGATGCTAGGTCGGCATTCTCGGGCATCGAGTTGCGATAGCGAACACCGAGCTTACGAAGCTTGGCCGTGAACGCTGGGTGATTTGCCTCAAGTATGTTTAGTGCCAGGTCTGATCTGCAGATCGGCGTTGCACCGCCGGAGTCTGCAGCGTGTTCACAAAAGAAAAACAACTGGCCGGGAAAGCTAAGGGTTTGCGCCATCTCATGATGCAAAAAAATCTCTACCTCTGGCGGTGCTTCGTTGGCCGTAAAAACGCGTGCTGTTCGATTGTGGCGCACGGCATTTGAGAAGGACTCCGAATAGGTAAAATTGGGTAGATCAAAACACTGAATGAATGCGTGAAAGTCCTCGGCAGATGCGCTGTCATACCCTCGAAAAAGCACAAAGCCGTGCGCGTTAATAATGTCACTGACGATTGTCTTATCTGGTCCGTCCAGCGATCTCCCGGGAGTGATAGGCAGTTCCTCGGGTGTTAGAATCGTAATGGTTGGTAGCCTCATTTATCGACCGCCTCTGGGATTGGACCGTTGTTTACGGCGGGTGCAGGTGCAGGTGCGGGTAGAGTTACAGGTAAAAGCGCCGTGACGTAGGGGTTGAGCTCTAGTGATGACAGTGTTTCACGTACGTCAACTGCGCCACCTGTCTTCATTGACTCCTGAGCCATCCACGCGGTGATAATCGCCCACAAGCCCTCGGCACAGGTTGCCCCATCGGTTTGAGCGCCCGAGAGCAAGTCGATGAACCGTCTATGCTCAAACAGCGTTGAACCATAGTGTCCGCCCATTTCAATGTCCTCTGGGAACCTGCAGTCGATGCCATCGTAGGCGTCATGACCCGGTACCTCCACCTTGATGTTTGCAGTGGATGCCTTACCAGGCTTGAAGCTCGCAGTCTCCTCGGTTCGGATAATGCCGCGATCGCCACTGACAATCAGTTCCTCAAGTAGCTCTTCGCTGAACATATTCAGTGCAAATTGCGCTCTCACGCCGTTCTCGTATTCGACGATGACCAGAGCGTGATCATCGATATCAGCTGCCCGTCCCTCAAAGGTAAATTGGGTGAAGTTGACGGCGCGACCGCCCGTTGCAAAGACGCGCGCTGGCAGCGCACCGGCGATCCGATTCATGAGATCAAAATAATGACAGCACTTCTCAACCAGAGTCCCGCCCGAGTACGCCGAAAATTTATTCCATTCATTGACCTTACTCAAAAAGGGCGGTCGGTACTCGCAGATGCTGAGCATTTTCACGTCGCCGATATCGCCGTTGGCAATGGCTTTGAGCGCCAGTTGGTACTGCGACTTATAGCGGTACTGCATGCCCAGCAAAATTGGCGCTGGGTAAGTCAGGCATTCGTTTGCCAAGTAAATCGCATCGTCCAAGGTCGTCGCCATCGGCTTTTCAAGAAAGATAGCTTTGCCGGATGCCTTAATAGTGTCGAATACCCGCCGGTGTGTGAAGTTGGGCGTGCAAATCAAAATGGCATCGACCCTGGCATCTGAAATGAGCTCATCAAGCTCATCGTAGATCCGGGGAGCGGTCGCATCGACGGTCGAAAACTCTCGGAGCGCCAGCGCGATACTGTTGGGTTCGCTGTCAAACAGACCAACAATAGTCGCCTGCCCCAGCTGCAAGACCGCACGAATATGCTCGCGGCCCATCATCCCCGTTCCGATCACCGCTAACCCGGGGCGCGGTGCGGGTGTATGCATGCTGCTGCGCAGCTCATCTACGATCGTATGGAGCTGCTCCTTGAGTCCGCCTGGCGTTGTCTTGCGTGGGTGGATCGACTCTTTCACGTTCACGTGCCTCGAACTCCTTGCTCACGCGACCCAGCGTTGAGCGAGCGAGACCAGATAATA
>CAJYAI010000056.1 GCA_913064725.1 uncultured Alteromonadaceae bacterium
TGGAGAGCCACTGCGCAGGCATAGCTTGTGACGCCGATTCGGCGCCTACAATTCTCCCTGCTAACATGAGCCCCCAAACTGATGCATTAACCAGTTTTGAATCCGAGCTATTTTGATGCGCTCCCCAATTGCCCTCTCGAATTTTCTCGGAGATGAGCGCATCTAGCGTGCGGTCATCGGGAACACGAAGCAGCGCTTCCGCGAGGCACATGAGGGCTATGCCTTCTGCATTGGATAAGCCAAATTCACGTAAAAACGCATCGAGTGTTCCGGACTCGTTGGCGCGCGTACGGCTTGCCTTTACGAGCGCGACCGCTTGGTTGCATGCATCACCTCTGTCGCGAGCGTGGGCTCTAATGGCCGCTTCGATCTCGGGCAGAACAACGGTATCTGCCGCGTAATGCATCGTTTGAATGTGTTGTCGATTGAGCTCAGGCATTGTCATCTCGTATTAATGCTATTCGGGCATTGTTCTGCTTAAATATAGGCCTTACGTTCCTTTTACCAATAACACTAAATAGGTAAGGAGTTACCGTGTCACTAACATTGGATTTTCAGGACCACGTTGCCCTGCTTACGCACGATGATGGCAAGCGAAATGTTTTTTCACCAGATGCGATTCGGGACTTTAATGAGGCGCTCGATGAAGTCGAGGCTAAGTCTGCTTCCCTTTTGTGGGTGGGCCGTGAGGGCTGTTTTTCTGCGGGCTTCGATCTTAAGGTGGTAACCGGCGGTGATGCTGACGCGGCTGCTGCCATGGTTAAGGCGGGCGGTGAATTAGCGTTTCGCATTTTCACCTTTCCTCATCCGGTTGTGTGTGCGGTGACGGGCCACTGTCTTGCATTGGGTTCGGTGATGTTGGTTTGCGCGGATAAGCGCATTGGCATGGCTGGAGACTTTAAGTACGGTCTTAATGAGACCGCGATTGATATGGATCTACCGGCGTTTGGTTACGAGCCAGCTGTTTACCGGCTGTCAGAGGCTCATCGGTTTGAGTCCATCGTCGCAGCCCAAATTCATTCGCCGGAGTCGGCATTGGCGGCCGGCTTCCTGGACGAGGTGGCGGCTCCAGAGGCGCTTATTGATCGGGCGATGGCGCATGCGTCGCGTTTGGGGGCTCTCCCGCAGCGCGCATTTGCCGCAAATAAGTTATTAAGCCGGTCGATTCCGATTGAGCGGATTCGCGCTGCTATGTCGTGAACAGAGGCGTATAAATAAAAAGAGTAAACATTATGCTTGCGAAGTTATTAGAGTGGTTTTTAGGTGCTTTGCCCTTTTTCTTCGGGTTGGCCTTTTTAGCTCCACTCTCGGTGCAGGTTATGGCAGAGTTCGGAGTCAACGCGATTGGCAGCGTTGACACGTGGACTGTGGCGCTCATCATTTTTGGTGCCTGGGGAGGCTTAGCTTCATGGACGGGACGATGGATTTAACTGCTAAAACAGAACTTGAGCTGCGTGCGATGGAGCGGGCAATTGCAAAGCAACACCTCGATAAGTTCCCCTTTCTTTCCCTCGCTTGGGGCGTCGGCAATTTAGCTTGTTGGTTAGCCGTTTGGGTGCTTTGCCTCAACGGCGTGATGCCGCTTTGGCTGGGTTTTATCATTGCGACAATCAATATCGCGGCATCCTACCTGCCATCTCATGAAGCCCAGCATTCCATATTTGCGATGCCCGGTAAGTCAAAGCGTTGGCTTAACGAGTTGGTAGGCTGGCTGAGCCCCATTCCTTTAGTCATACCTTATTCCGTATTGCGGGCAACGCACATGGAACACCACAAGCATGCGAACAATCCAGAGCTCGACCCAGATCACAGTGAGCATTACGACACGATAGGTGGCTTTTTTTGGTCTAGCCTGCAGTGGCGCCAACCTAAGCCCCATGGCAAAGAACATCCTTATTTGCGCTGTCTAAAGCGCATTGGTCGTGAAGATCTTATTCTTCACTCAGTGGCTTATCAGCTCGTTTACTTGAGCGTGCTCTG
Organism: uncultured Alteromonadaceae bacterium; assembly: GCA_913064725.1. GTDB lineage: Bacteria > Pseudomonadota > Gammaproteobacteria > Pseudomonadales > Halieaceae > Luminiphilus. The sequence goes on from CAJYAI010000056.1 coordinate 1,981, forward strand.
CGGCATGGCACTCAATGGTTTGGCGATTGAGGCTGCGCTGCTGTGGTGGTTGCCAAGATTCGTTGCGACGTTCTACGTTCAGTTTTACTTGTCATGGGCGCCGCATTACCCCAGCTGTGGTACCGACCGGTATAACGACACACAAAGTTTCAAGTCGCGCTTTGGCAACATCTGGTCCTCAGGTATGCAGTACCACGTCATTCACCATCTGTATCCTCGTATCCCATTGGTCCGCACACCAGAGGCTTACAGGCAAATGAAGCCGATTTTGAAAGCCCAAGGCGCACGCGTGGACGCAATCTGAAGCAAGCTAATGCGACGCTATTTGGGCGTTGCTATTAAGATAAACGCCCTGAAGTCTGACAGTGAGTGGTAGCGTTACGATGTCTTCCCAAGAGTTAAGTTTTACGGCTAACGTCGATCGGCAGTTTCTGCGTGCGGCTAATCTGCTTGACCTACCCCCTGGCCTCGCCCAGCAAATTCGGATCTGTAACGCGACGTACACTGTTCGATTTCCGGTTCGGCTGCGGGAGAGGATTCATGTGTTTACAGGTTATCGCTCTGTCCACTCCGATCACATCACCCCGGTAAAAGGCGGCATTCGTTACTCACTGGCCGTTAATCAGGATGAGGTCGAGGCTCTCGCCGCTTTGATGACCTACAAGTGCGCCGTGGTCGATGTTCCCTTTGGTGGTTCAAAAGGGGGGCTGTGCATAAATCCGAATGATTACGATGAGCATGAGATAGAGCAGATAACCCGTCGATTTGCCTACGAGTTAATAAAGCGTGATCTTATCCATCCAAGTCAGAATGTTCCCGCGCCGGATATGGGTACGTCGGCACGGGAGATGGCTTGGATAGCCGACGAGTACCAACGGCTGCACCCGACGGAGATCGATGCGTTGGCTTGTGTGACGGGCAAGCCCGTCTACAAGTCGGGAATTGCTGGACGAGTGGAAGCAACGGGCAGGGGAATTCAATTTGCACTGCGCGAATTTTTCCGTGAGCCACTGGACGTCAAACGTGCATCGCTCGAGGGTAGCTTGGATGGACAGCGCATTATTGTGCAAGGCTTGGGTAACGTTGGCTTCCATGCGGCAACGTTCCTATCGCTCGAAGACGGTGCCAAGATCATTGGCATCGTTGAGCGCGACGGAGCGCTCATGAGTGATGCGGGACTCGATGTCGCCGCTGTGAAAGAGTGGATTAATACGACGGGAGGTGTTCGGGACTTCCCGGGTGCAACCTTCATTGCAGAGGGCAGCCTGGCGCTCGAGTCCGAGTGCGACATCCTCATTCCCGCGGCACTCGAGGGCGTCATTCACGCTGAGAACGCGGCTCGCATTAAAGCAAAGCTTATTATCGAGGCGGCCAATGGGCCAGTCACCGCCGCAGCGGATGAGGTGTTGCGCGCAAAGGGTGTGGTTGTGATTCCTGATCTTTATGCCAACGCTGGCGGTGTCACTGTCTCTTACTTTGAGTGGGTAAAAAATCTCTCGCACATTCGCTTTGGTCGAATGGAGCGCCGTGCTCAAGAGGCAACACAAGCGCTCATGCTGACCGAGCTAGAGCGATTAAGTACGTTGGTAGGCTCAGATAAGTGGGCCCCCACGGATAATTTTCGGACGAATTACGCGAAAGGTGCCGATGAACTCGAGTTAGTCCGATCGGGGTTAGATGACACGATGCGCGACGCGCTACAGGCCATGCGCGTGCGATGGCACGAGGACGAAAAGGTGGATGACCTTCGGCTATCGGCTTACATGATTGCCATTCAGAAAATCGCGCTCAGCTACCAGTCAAAATCGCTGCTCTAGCTGAACGCTCTGAATCCGTCGTGCCTCCCCAAGGCGCCTTGATGAGCTCGAGCTGACGCAGCCAGCGTCAGTCAGGGTCTGCTTTCAACGCTTCGCCGTCAGAGCTTTCAAACGTCTTCGCAAAGACCTCGCCTGTTGCAATAGCAACAATGGGGAGAACCCAAATTAGACCAATCAGTAGCGGTATTGATCCGATAATAATGAGCAGCATGGCTACTAGCATGAGCCCGAAATAACGCCACCAATATAGGGTTATGGCTTTGCGAGAGGTCTCCATCGCTTCCCAGGCGCCCATATTTTTTTCAACGACTAAGTACGGCGCAAACGAGTATGCGATCGATAAATAGATGCCGGGTAAAACAAGTAAGAAGAAGCCTGCGACAATAAGTACAGCCATTAACACAAACATGACAATCAAGGGGATGGCCTGGTTATAAGGCTCCCATAGTGTACTTACGGCGGTCTCCTGCCCTGCCGCGCGTCTGATTCCTAAAAGTCCGAGTCCAACGCCAAGCGGAAATAGGATCAATGTAACGATTATCCCGATTAATGAGGCCGCGATGTCACCCGAAGTGCCTACCGTAGCCTCCTGAGCTAGTGTGATTCCAATCGATATTAGGGCATAGAGGCCGATGGCCATGAAGTAAGTAAGCTTGAAACCTACCTGTTTTTCGCGAGCGGTTTTAAGAACCTCGCCAATGCTCCAGTCGGTGTTTGTAGACATGATTCCCCCAGAAACAGTGTTATTTTGCTGAGCATGGTACGGAGATGACAAAACTTCAAGTTTCCAACCGAATCGTTTTAATCAGGGTCCGTATCGACTGGATGTTACAGTGACACTTCTACTGAACCTGGCGTAGATGTGCTTATGAAATACGATTACGACCCCATTCCCCTCGACTATCCAGCAGCACCCGACTCGGGGGAGATGCTGGCGCGTGCACAAGACTATGTGGACCAGATCTCGCGCCGCCGATCGGTGCGTCATTTTTCTGAAAAGTCCGTACCGCGGGAGGTGATAGAAGCCTGCCTCCAAGCCGCCGGATCAGCACCCTCAGGTGCCAATCATCAGCCTTGGCACTTCGCGTGTGTTAGCGACCCTGACATCAAGCGGAAGATCAGGATTGCCGCGGAGGAAGAGGAGCGAGCATTTTATGGTGGGCGCGCTGGCGATCAGTGGCTCGATGATTTACACGGGCTGGGAACAGATGCCCAAAAACCCTTTATAGAGACTGCGCCCTGGTTGATAGCAATCTTTGCGGAGCGCTACGGGTTCGATGATTCTGGTGAAAAACAGAAAAATTATTATGTGCCCGAATCGGTTGGGATTGCCACGGGGCTATTGATTAACGCGTTACATCATATTGGTTTGGCAACGCTGACACACACGCCAAATCCAATGGCATTTTTGAGCAAGATCTTGGGTCGCCCGAAGAACGAACGACCCATGATGTTACTGGTCGTTGGTCACCCGGCGGCTGATGCGATGGTGCCTAGGGCCGCAACTGTGAAAAAGCCCCTCGAGCAAATCGCCTCCTTTTTTGAGTAGCTAGCGGCATAGCCGAGAGGAGAGCGTCGTACTCGGCTGTTACGATGCCAACAGCCCTTGCATCCACGGGATGTGGGCACGGCCCATGAACATGTGACCTTGGATAAAAAACGTCGGTGCGCCAAACAGGCCAGCCGACTCTGCCTCGCGCTGTAATGAGGGTAGATCGTCATTTAACGCATCTCGGCTAAGGCCGCATGCCTCAGTGAGGCTAGTCAAAAAAGCAGTGTCATTAATGTCCTGATTTTCACACCAGTGAGCATGAAACACTCTCTCGACAAAGGCGGTCGTATCACCCTCGAGTGAGACTAACCATTGTAGTGCTTCAGTTGTATCGATGTGCCTGCAGGCGGGGTCAAACTGAAGCTCTCGAAGGTCTGCGTAATGCTGCTGCAGCCGAAACTCTGACTCGAGTCGCACTTGGTGGTGTTGACGGGTAACACGCTCATCGCTCACCTGAGTAGGAAGTGCGCGCTCTGCTGTTTGAAATGCCCGCCATTCGATGGAGACGCCATGGCTTTTAGCGAGATGAATGACGGGTTTGATGGCCAAAAAACAATCCAGTGATTTAAAGTCAATATAAGCCGTTATCATGGGTTGAGCTCATTTTGGACGTCTGGTGCATTTCCCTGTTTACCGGATAGGGCCCATTGGATGTAGGGCAAGTGCTCTCGACCAAAGAACACGTCGCCGTTTAGCACATAGGTAGGCACCCCGTAGATTCCAGTATCGAAGCGTTGACTCAGTATATCGTCGTGAAGGCGCTTACCCTCGCCGAGGATAAATTCATCGAAGCCAGAGCTATTGACCCCAGCCCTTTCCAAGCAATGCTTAACGACCTCACAATCTTCAATGTCGAGCTCTCGGCGCCAAAAAGGTGGAAATACGGCTTCCAAATAGTCGGGAATCTGATGTCGGTGGTACAGATTTACAAAGAGGATGCCCATGTTAGCTAGACTCGAATCCCAAATTTTCTCTGTACCTTTTAGTACATAGCCCTGTTGCTCAGCGTAACGTCGTGCGTCCATATAGGCGTAGCGAATCGCATTCCATATCAGTGGGCTGCGGCCACTGGACTCCACCACAGTGCCTTTATCTTTTTTGGCAGATCCCAGATAGCTTGGTATATCGAGGGTATAGGGCCGCCAGTCAAACTGAAGTCCTAGCCGGCGTTCTAGCTCCAATGTTGGTTTGACCGAAACAAAGGCATACGGACTCTTTACATCGAGATAAACAATGAGGGGGCTGTGGCTTGTGCGTAGTTCCATTTGAGTCCCGCGAGTCCGTCTGAGCGCTCTAGTCTCACCGCCAACGGCGACTATGCAAGCGCTGATATCCTGCTACTCTTGATGTAAAGAATACAGGAGAAAGCGACGTGGGTACTGCAGAGCTAATAGACACAAGGGCTGACTATCCTCGGTTATTCGAGCCCCTCGATTTGGGCTTCACCACCATCAAAAATCGCTCGATCATGGGCTCGATGCATACCGGTTTAGAAGAGATGCCCGATGGCTTCGAGCGCATGGCGGCCTTTTATGCCGAGCGCGCTGCGGGTGGTATTGGCATGATCATCACAGGCGGTATTTCGCCAAACGAAGAGGGCGGTGTTGCGGTTTATGATGAGGATGGGAATCCTCTTTTTTCCGCATCGAAGCTTAATACGGACCGCGAAGCAGAAGGGCATCGGCTGGTCACCAATGCTGTTCACGCTGCAGATCCCGACGTTAAGTTTGTCATGCAGATACTGCACATGGGTCCGTTGGCCCATAATCCTCACCTGGTTGCGCCCTCTAAGGTTCGCTCTCGGATTAGCAGACTGACACCCAATGAACTCGATGCTGAGGGCATTGAAAAGCAGATTGCTGACCATGCAAATTGCGCTCGGTTAGCGCAACAGGCGGGCTACGACGGGGTCGAGATTATCGGGTCTGCCGGTTATTTACTCTCCACATTTTTGGTTGAGAAGACTAATCAGCGAACCGATCAATGGGGTGGTTGCTACGAGAATCGAATGCGTTTTCCGCTCGAGGTGGTCCGACGTGTTCGCGCTACTGTGGGTGATGATTTCATTGTCATTTTCCGGATTGCCGCAATGGACATGCTTGAAGGTGGTATGAGCTGGGACGAGATTGCGCTCTTGGCGAAGGAGCTCGAGAAGGCAGGCGCCAGTATCATATCGACGCACTTTGTTTGGCACGAGGCGAACGTCCCAACCATTGCCACCATGGTGCCCCGAGCTGCCTTTACACGTGTCACTGCGCGTGTTCGAAAAGAAGTCAGCATTCCTCTGATCACTTCCAACCGCATCAACATGCCAGAAGTCGCTGAGGAGGTTTTGGAGCGAGGCGATGCTGACCTGGTGTCGATGGCTCGCCCCATGTTGGCTGACAGCGAGTTTATGAACAAAGCAGCCACCGGCCGTCGCGATGAGATTAATACGTGCATTGCCTGTAATCAGGCGTGTCTCGATCACACGTTTAGCATGAAGACGACGTCGTGTTTGGTTAATCCTCGAGCATGTCACGAGACTATGCTGAGCTATGAACCTACGACAGCGCCGAAGTCGGTGGCTGTCATTGGTGCGGGTCCTGCGGGCATGGCGTACGCCACGGTCGCAGCGGAGCGAGGTCATAAGGTGACGCTCTTTGATGCTGCCGATGAAATTGGTGGGCAGTTTAATTTAGCCAAGCGGGTACCCGGCAAAGAGGAGTTCCATGAAACACTTCGTTATTACAACACTATGCTCAGCAAGCTCAATGTTGACGTGAAACTGGGCCAGCGCGTTGACGCCGCTAAGCTACAAGAGATGGGATTCGATCATATCGTTGTCGCGACAGGTATCACGCCACGCACACCGGCGATCAAGGGCATCGATCATCCTATGGTCGTTGGCTACATCGACGCGATCATGGGTCGCAAGCCCATTGGTAAAAAAGTGGCAGTCATTGGTGCGGGTGGTATTGGCTTCGACGTGACCGATTTAATTACGCACGACGGCCCGTCGGGTGCCTTAGACATTGATGTTTTCGCACGTGAATGGGGAATCGATTTCGATAATCACCCTCGTGGTGGGGTGACAGGTGTTGAGCCTCAGGTTGCTAGAGCGGACCGGGAAGTCTATTTAATCCAGCGCAAATCAACACCCGTTGGTCGTGGTCTGGGTAAAACGACGGGCTGGACCCATCGAACTACCCTGGGCCGTCGAGGCGTCAACATGCTTAATGGTGTTGATTACCGGTTGATTGATGATGATGGTTTGCATCTGATGATCGAAGACAAGCCGGTTAGTCTAGACGTCGATACGGTGATCATTTGTGCCGGGCAAGAGCCACTTCGCGAACTCTACGATTCGCTCGACAGTGCAGGCGTCAGTGTTGAGCTGATTGGCGGTGCTTTTGAGGCGGCCGAACTGGACGCGAAGGCGGCGATTAATCAGGCCAGCTGGTCAGCGTCTAAACTCTGAGAGCGGTGGAGGGGAAGAAATGGCATTTTGGTATTTGAATGCGGCGGCTTTTATAGCGCTTATAGGTGCGATTTTTCACGGCTATGTAGGGGGTAAAATATACCTTGCTCACATTTATCAAAGCGAGCTTCTGCCTTTGACACGTTCATTGAGCGTTGTCTCTTGGCAGGTGTTTACCATTTGGTTGGCGGTGAGTGCCGGCGTTTTGGTCTGTGTCTCGTTAGACGCCTCGCTCGCCCTCATGGCCTATCCCATCATATTGGTCAACGTTCTGTGTGCGGCATTGTTTGTTTATCTTGGCGCGACGGGGCACGGCCACTTGCTTAGGCTGCCCGGTGCGTATTTGACAGCTGCCACAGCGGCCTTAGCCTATCTGGGCATTGCTTAGGCTTGTGACGTAACGGTGTGAAAATGACCCGCAAGCGCCGATCTGCCGATCAAACGCCGCGGGTATAGCGGTGCTTACATATTGTTGAAGATGAGTTGAGATACAAAAGAGTTGGCGTTTTTGCAGCTAACTAAGAGGCTCATATCAGCTTCGACTTCCGGGTTTTTCTCGATAAAATCACCCCACGTATTTGCCATTTGGCCACGCGCTTCATACGAGTACCAATGGTTCATTTGAACGAAGTCATATTCCACATCTTCAAAACCTAGATAGGGGAAAAAGTAATGGATTCCCCAGCCTTCGTAGCCGGCTTTGTCCATTTTCTCCTTATTGGCCTCGGCCTGCGCATAAAGTTGAGCCATGGTCGCGCCCTCTTTTAGTGTGCACTGGACGAATTGGACGGGTTGTTTTTCGTCGCGCTCTGTCATCGGAATGCGATTATGTGTCACGGCTGAATTAAACATCGCAATTGATCGATTGCAGGTTCCTGCCTCGCCGTCTGGTGAGGTTGACGAATTACTGGCTGACCATCCGCCGTATTGGTTCGCATAGCTACCCCACTCCTCGTACATGGCTTCTCCATCGGGCCAGGTGCCCCACAGAATATAGTCATAGTCACTTGTGTCGCCGCCATGCATTGGGGTCATAACGGCCTGTGCATACTTCGTGCCGACATCGGTCGAAAATTTGCCATAGGTTTCGCTCTGGGCAACGACATCTGCCATCGTTTTGCCATCATTGAGTGAACAAAAGAAAAATTCGCTCCTGGCTTCGTATTCCTGCGCTTGAACCGTCATGGAGAGTAATGCCGCTATAAGAAAAAAGATCTGCTTCATAAAATGCCCCTTGTTTAGTTAACAACCACACCGGATGTTCACCATCAGTCTAGGATAAAATTTTAGGATTTCCAGATATTCACCAGACGTGCGTGAACGCAGGGGCATTCGTCTGTATAACCCTTGAGCCAACGCGGTGGCCTGTGGTCAGTTTCCGCAGGACGACAGGCTCGGTGGAATTGTATCGATCAACGTGACGGGTAATCCCTGAGCATACAAGTCTAAGGCGTCATTAAGCGTTTGCACCGCACCTACATCGTCGCTTATTGAGGTGTTAAAAAAGCCAGCTGTACTGAAGAGTGCAACATGTCGACCGCAGGCGGGGGCAAAAATGGCGGGGATTGCCATGGGCTGCTCAATACCCGTGCCCTGGCTTGCTGAGATCAGTCCGTCACGGACACCGCTAGCGAACTCAGCTGCAGTGTAGCCATTATTGATGTAGTTGTTCGAAATCGTCGGGTCACCCAAATCCATGCGCACAAAAATGGGTGACTCGGTAATGTGATTGGCTAGCACATAACTGGGCACGTCACATCGCCACGGCGCTTCTGTTTGTAGTTCGACACAGGACTCATCTCTCAGCGGATCGTGATTTTCGTTTCGATCCGACCATGCTGACTCAATGGCTGCCGCCACGGTATCCCTTCGGTCATCATCGGGCAGGAACGGGATGTCAGGTGTGAAGTTTCCGTCGCATATTAGTTGCGTCGTGTGTCCTAACCCTTTGGCTCTGGTTGCCAGTCGGTCTCCTTGCTTGGAGACCGCGCCACAACCCGCAGATGTGCCGCTAATGGTGAATAGCCCAGAGCCTCCTAGGGGTGGTAGCGACACAGTCCCGTCATCAGAAACCGCACCCAGTTCTAGGCTATCCATTGCAGCGTTCAGAATATTGGCTCCCTGAAAGTGAATTCTGAACTCCGGTACCGTGTCGGTGGCTGCAATAATCACATCCGAGCGTTGCCCCGCAAAATTGTCGGAACTGCAGTAGTGGAGAAATACTTTATTTGCGTCCGGTCTAAGATTTGCCTGGTCTTGACTAAAAATACCCTCGAACTCTGAGCCATTTGGCGCACTGCTACTGGTCATTCGATCATCACCACCGGAGCACCATCGAGCGGCACAGTCCTCTCCTATACATCCGCCGCCACCTTGAAAATTGATCGACCAATTTTGCTCCCCAGCAACAGTTGCTGCGCGCTGTATGAACATGATTGCTTGGCTACCATCATTACAGATCGCGTTTTCACCGGAGAGGGTGACACGCTTAAATGAGGTGCCAGTGACGACTGATGACTCTGGGGTATCGACGCAATCGAGCGCTTCAGAAAACAGGGGCGTTTCGGGCGGCGCCGGTGGCGTTGGTGTCACGATGGGTGGCGGGGTTTGTTCAGGGCTGCCGCCTCCGCCACAAGCTGAGAGAGATAAGGCGATAACTATGATTACTGAACGCATGGCAGAAAAATTCCTTCGTTATCAGAAATGGATCGGTCTCTATACGGAGCTTTTTAGGAAATCCGTCGATCTCGGCGACTAAGCAATATCGCAATCTGCTATCTGTCAGCCGGGAAGGACTGTTCGGGATCACCCTCTTTCCATACTGGATATTTCGCCATAACGGTGGTGAACAAGTTGCTTGTCAACAAGATGTCGAGCCACTTGCGGGTCATGGAGTAGGGAGCTTGCCCCCACCAGATGAGGTCGACAGCGGCAAATTGCCTGACAAAGGGCATCACAGCGACATCCACCGCGGACAGCGAGTCTCCCCTTAAGTAGCAATGATCAGTCAGTAGTTGCTCAAGCTGATCAAGAAAGAGTTCACCCTGCTCTCGGTACCACTGTTCGCTCTGCTCAGGGAATCTAACGGCGTACTTATAGCGATCTAGCCAGTGCTTAAACGTATTGTCACAGCAATTGATAAGTGGGTCCTGCAGACCCTGACCTTTCAACCAGTGATCCGTATCCCTCTGATCGAGCGCCCATGCCATAACATCGAGACTTTCGTCGATGACACGTCCATTGGTTTCAATGAGAACAGGTACAGTGCCTTTTGAAGAGGCTTCCAGCATGTCCGCGGGCTTATCTTTAAGGGCCACTTCGCGCAACCCAACCTCGATGCCAGCATAAACAATAGCCATCCGTGCGCGCATGGCATAGGGGCAACGTCTGAAGGAGTAAAGGATGGGTGATCGAGACATACGGAGAGTATAAGAGCGGAGCTGGGATCATCAAAATCGAATGGGCCATATTCAGTCAAATGATGCACATCGGTCGCATCATCATTTTCCTTGGTGCATTATGCGTGGCCACATTGGGGAGATCAGCATGTCAGCTAAGCAGTCAACGTCATCCACCTTCTATCCGCCTGTGCGCACCCTCATGGGACCCGGGCCGTCTGATGTATCGCCACGTGTTCTGGCAGCCTCGGCTCGCCCGACTATAGGCCATCTTGACCCCTTATTTGTGGGGCTCATGGATGATGTGAAGCGACAGCTGCAATACGCTTTTCAAACGCATAACGAACTGACGATACCGCTGTCGGCACCCGGCTCTGCCGGCATGGAAGCCGCCTTCGTCAATCTGGTGGAGTGTGGCGATAAAGTGATCGTCTGCCAGAACGGCGTGTTTGGTGGTCGGATGAAGGAAAACGTTGAACGCTGTGGTGCAACTCCCATCATGGTCATCGATCGTTGGGGTGATCCCGTTGACCCGGAGAAGTTAGAGGCGGCTATCAAGGCACATCCAGACGCCAAAGTGGTGGCTTTTGTACATGCCGAGACGTCGACAGGGGTGAGAAGCGATGCGCAGACCCTGTGTCATCTTGCCAAGTCCGCGGGAATGTTAGTGATTATGGATGCGGTGACCTCGTTAGCAGGTATTGACTTAAGGGCAGATGAATGGGGTGCAGACGTGGTGTATTCCGGAACGCAGAAGTGCCTGTCGGGCCTTCCAGGCATCTCGCCGATCACCTTTAGCGATGATTCCGTAGCGGCCATCAAAGCGCGTAAACACAAAGTTCAGAGCTGGTTTCTGGATATGAATCTAATCATGGGTTACTGGGGGGAAGGCACCAAGCGTTCTTATCATCACACCGCCCCTGTTAATGCGGTTTATGCGCTTCATGAGGCACTGCTCATGCTCGAGGAAGAGGGCTTGGAAGCGAGCTTTGCGCGTCACAAAGCAAATCACCTCTCTTTGGCTAACGGTTTGTCACAGCTTGGGCTGGAGCTTGCGGTGGCGGAGGCATGGCGCTTACCCCAGCTGAATTCTGTCTTGATACCAGAGGGTGTCGATGATGCCGAGGTTCGTAGTCGCCTTCTGAACGAATTTGACCTCGAGGTGGGTGCTGGACTCGGAGAACTCGCTGGGAAGCAGTGGCGCATTGGTTTAATGGGAACAAGTAGCAGCGCAGTGAACATCAATCGATGCCTGACGGCATTTGAGACTGTTCTGCCATGATGGACTGATGTGCCATCGGCCGATCGTTTGCCTTACCGGACGAGTTAACGCCAGGCAAATCGAGGCTGATCGTAGTGAAGCACCCGCGTTGACCTGCCTTGAATCACTACCTCTCGAAACTGATAGAGAAACGCCGCTGTTGGTGCGTATATCTGGTCAACGCTCAATTTCATAGACAAAATTTCTTGACCACTGTCGGGGCTGGCGTCGAAATGTGGCGCGTTAGGGCGGGCGAGTTCATTGAGACTGACAGTATGGATAGATGCGACCTCATCAGGGTTAGGATGTAGCGCCGATACATCCGTTCCAGCCCACAGAACAACGGGTGTAATGCGGTAGCCTGACCGAGTGATGTAGTCGTCCATGATGCCGATTATCGCCTCAGGCGTAAGTGGCAGATTTATTTCCTCGTGCAGCTCTCTCAGTGCGGCTTCTGATGCCGTTTCATCGCCATCTAATCGGCCTCCCGGGAGTGCCCATTGACCACTGTGGGCGCGTAATGTCTGAGCTCGTCGGGTAAGCAGTACAGCAGGTGAATAATCGCCACCTTCCACCAGCACGATGGCCACTGCTGCCGCGCGGAGCTGACCAAGTGGTTGGGGACAGGCCTCGAAATCACTGAGATTGTCGGCCATGGCAAGCCGCAAAACGTCACTGTAAGTATTAAAAGAAATAGGCTGCATGCGTATCTCTTATCTGTTGCGACTTATGTGAAAAACGAGTTGAACAGCTGCTTAGGATCCGTAGCTGTCTACCGCAGTGAGCATGCGTGTAACCAGCGTTCGCTCCGCATCTGTTAACTCTGGTCTCCACACTTCGAAAATGAGAACAAATCTATCCTCGCTCGAACGATTCCAAGCCTCGTGCTCGATCGTATCATCGAATAAAAATGCCTCGCCCACGTTCCATGAGCGGGTGTTATTTCCGACACGAAATCCGCATTCGTCGGGAATGATCAGCGGTAAGTGCCCAATGAGGCGACTATTTATCATACCGTTATGTGGTGGTATCGAGGCACCGGCTTTAAGGCGTGAGAAAAGAATATTTGGGCAACGTTGCCCGGAGAACACAAGTGGCAGTGCCTGCATAGCTTGGGTGGTTGTTGGGCAGAGCGCCTGGTTCTCGTGGACCGCCTCGCCGTTTTGCCAAAGATAAAACGCGCCCCAGTCCGAATTACCCGCCATACCATGGGCGTCAAAAACAGGGCGTTCGTTACCTTCTGTCAAATAAGGATCAAATGATGTGCCATGATGAATGAGCGCGTTCAGCTCTTCCAAAATGTCGCATGTCTTCGATTCTAATTCGCCTAGCCACGGGAACGAGTCCCGCGGGTGGAACTCATGGACGGGAAGGTCGGGAATCATGATGTGGCGCGGCTGTGGGTAGTAAATTCGGCGTTTCCCTAAGAGCAAGTCCACTGCGCCGTGCATTCGCGGCGTGCAGCGCTCGGTATCGGCCAGCAAGGGTTGAACCTCCTGTGTCATATGCGCGCTAAAGGCGGCTTGTAGCTCTTGTAGCCGGGTTTCTGCGCGAAGGAACTCAACACGTATCTCTTGCACCATGTCTGGGTGCAGTGGACTGAGAGTCAACCCGCGCTGATAAAAAGCAGCGGCTGCTTTAGGTTTTTTTTGTGCGTAGAAGGCGTCTCCTTTGACTACGCAAGCGCGTGCATTACGCGCGTCGTGTGCTATTGCACGATCCGCAGCATCATGCGCGGCTTCGTAGTCGCCCATGTTCCGACTGGCCAGTGCAATCACGCCCCACACCGTGGTGTTATCAAGTCCAAGTGTCACCGCTTGTCGCGCCATTAAAACTGCGTCTTCGGGCTTTGTGGCCCGCAATGCGGCAATCGCATCGCCGAGAAGTTGTTGGGGGTTGCTGCTGGAGTGCGTGCCGGTATTCATGTCAGGTATATCCCGATAAATGTAATGTAGCCTATTATTATGCAAAAAAAAGGGGGGCTTTCGCCCCCCGTTTTACACTAGTTAAGTCGGCGCTTTAGAACTTGACGGTCACACCTGCAAACAAGTAGGTGCTTACCGAAAACAAGCCAGGATAGGTGTTGTTGTTACCTGGTGCCGTGCCTGATGAGGTTGAGACAGGTGCATCGACTCCGAGGATGTTGTTAGCACCTAAACGCACCTGCACATTTTCACTGTAATCATAGGTAGCAGCAATATCCAGGTAGTTACGCTCTTCCATTGAATCTTCCAGGTAGCCACGAGATTCTTCTAGACCGTACAGATCTGTTTCACCGATATGACGCCATGTTGCAGAGACGGTCACGTCGTATGGAGTCATCCATGTTGCCAGGAAGCGGTGCTTATATTCAGATCTTGGCAGTTCACAAGGTCCGGCGTAACGACCAGCACATTCAATTGCGTCATCACCTGGGATGGCCACGTTATAAATGGAATCCAAGAATGTTGCCGCGTAGTCGAAATTGACAGTACCCATGTCGTTTAGATCGAGCATGTAGGTTACGTTTAAATCGACACCTTCGGTTGCAAATGTCGAAACGTTGACATTCTGCGTGCTAATACCCGAGAGGCCGCCGTCAGCTGTTTCGCTTAAGAGGTGAAGCGTACCCGCAGCGTCGCGATTAATGTTCACACAGAACGCTGGGTCACCGGTTTCTAGACATCGATCTAGCGAAGTTTGTCCAGGTACAACACCGATTGCATTGGTCACTTCGATGTCAAAGTAGTCGATTGCAATTGACAGGTTCTCGATCATGCTAGGCGTGATTACAACACCAAACGTGGTCGTCTCGCCTTCTTCAGCTACCAGGTTAGGGTTACCACCTGTGATCAGGTTGAACTGACCCGCAGCTGCAGGCTCGACGTTTCCATATTGTGCCGCCGAAAGACCAGTATTTGCACACTGCGCTTGCGTGGCTGCTGGCGTTGGTCCCGAACAAGGATCGCCGTCACCGTTAACGGGTGTTAGTTCAAAAAGGCCTGTATTAATGCCTACGAACAGGTCAAAGACGTTCGGCGCACGGATAGCAACCGATTGGTTGAAGCGGAAGCGCACTTCGTCATTTGGCGCCCAGCTGATACCCGCAAAGTAAGTGTCTGCATCGAATGTGTTCGATGTGCCATTACCGTTGGTTGTGTAATCAGAGAAACGATAGCCCGCTGTAAGGCCAAGCTCCTGAATCATAGGCTGACCC
>CAJYAI010000057.1 GCA_913064725.1 uncultured Alteromonadaceae bacterium
GCACAGCGCCTGTCTGCTTCGCATAGCGGGTCAACAAGGCTGCACAGTCACGCACCTGCGCCACACTTCCCGGCGCAGACGTCAGTGCATCGCTGTGAACAACCTGAATTGAGTCCACCACCAAAATCTTAGGTTTGTGCTCGTCCGCTGCGGCGAGTATCGCGTCAACATCAGTCTCGGCCATCAGCTGCAGTGAGTCGGTCTCAAGCCCGAGTCGCTGTGCGCGCATAGCAACCTGCTGTGGGGATTCCTCGCCCGTCACATAGAGCGCAGGAGCACGAGCTGCAACGGCACACAAGGTCTGAAGTAACAAGGTGCTTTTTCCGGCACCCGGATGGCCCCCAATCAGGATGGCCGATCCTGGCACAAAGCCGCCACCCAAAACCCGGTCGAGCTCTGCAAAGCCTGAACTAAAACGCGGTAAATCGACCAGGTCGATTTCCGATAGGGTCTGGACTTTGGCCGTGGTTCCGGCAAACCCGCCGCGGTTCTTTGGCGCCGAGCCTGCATTACCTCCGGCAATGCGTACCTCGGACAGCGTATTCCAGGCGCGGCATGCTGAACACTGGCCCTGCCACTTTCGATAATCCGCACCGCAGTCGTTACACACGAACGCTGATTTTGTTTTTGCCATAGATAACTCCGACGGGGGTGCCTCAGCATCCCTAAACCGCTATGCTATCAGACCGAGAGCCAATGCTTGTATTCATGTCTAACCCCCGATTCATACCAGAGCGTTATTGCACCTTCTCCTCGCAACTCGCGACAACAATTGGTTTAGAGGAGGCGGTATTACTGCAAGGCCTGAGTCAACAACTGTCTGGCCGATCCGAAAGCAATCACACAATCTCTTTATCGCTGCTCATGGAGGAGTTTCCCTTCTGGGATCGCGTCAAACTTGAGCAATTACTGCAGCGCATTGTCGATTTGGGGATGTTACCGGCACGTCCAACCGCTAATCCGCTGATCTGGACCGTTACCGAGATTCCTGCGCCTCGCGACAGATCCGCCAACGCACTAGAGGCATGGTCGCCGAGCGCGCACCTTATCGATCTTTTGAATTTGAACCACGGACTGACTCGAGACTTCATCTTAGGTCAACTTAAGACTTTCGAGCGCGTGGGGGACCCAAAAACCCTCGACTCACGCTTTCGGCATCATGTCCTCGCCACTTGGCGACGCCAACAGCAGCACCCTGCCTTTAGCATCAAAGAGCCGGTGCGTTTTGATAATGACTGGGTGCCAAGTGAGGATGCGAAGGAAATATTGGCACGCACCGACATGCACCCAACGTTTGTCGAGTCCATCCGCCCCGAGTTCATCCTGTACTGGAAGGAACGCGGCGGCGCCCCCAAAGATGTAAACAGTAAATTTATTCAATTCGCGCGACAGCGCTGGGCGAGACATGCCAACAGTATTCAGCACAGCACGGTACCCGAGCGACTCAACCCAGCATGGCGGCCGAATGCCGCCGTCTACGAGACCCTTCAGCTATCCGGGATTACGGAGGCGTTTGCCGACACTGTTCTTAGTGAGTTCGTGGTTTACTGGGTGGACAGTAATGAGGTGCACACCTCTTGGAATGCAAAGTTCTTGCAACACGTAAAGTACCAATGGCAACGCCAGCAGGAGAAAGTCAGTGGCAGATCACAAACAGGCGGCGGAACTAGCCCAGCAGATCGCACAAAAGACCGAAGCATCTCAGACGATCTCAGCGACACCAGCTGGGCCGGATAATTCCGAAAGTCGAGATGATGCCAACTTGATTGAAGCCATCAATCAGGTCTTTGCTCTATTTCGTCTCAACTATCATAACCAGTACTACGCGGCGTGGTCTGAGTCCCAGCAACTCGGCCAAGTTAAACGGCTATGGCTAGAGGCACTGAGCGACTTCTCAGGCGAGCTTATTTTGATGGGTGCGCGACGTGCCATTGAGGCCAGTGACTATCTACCGACATTGAATCGTATGTTGGAGAGTTGCACCGATGCGCTTAGCGAGCTGGGGTTGCCGTCGGCACCCAGTGCTTATGAAGAAGCCTGCTTGGCACCAAGCCCCAAGACTGACGCCATGTGGTCACACCCGATTGCCTATTTAGCTGGACGAGATGCTGGCTGGTATCTCCTAGCCAATCATCCGCGCCACGAGGCATGGCCCGCATTCCAAAAGCAATACAACCATTGGCTAAAGCGCGCATTAAAGGGCGAAACGTTGACTGTACCCGAACGCGCACAACTCACCGCGCCAGACGAGGCAGCATCAATGGGTCTCGACGATCGTAAGGAAGCGCTGATGGCGCTCAGAAAGCAGCTGAGTCTGTAACTAAGCGCCTTGCGCGCTCAGGTATTGCTCCAGCTCGTTGCGACAGGCTTCCAAGTCAGAAATCAGCTGTTGCGCAGCCGACATATCACCCGCAGCCATCGCCGCTTGAAGCGCCTTCGCTGCATCGGACATCGGCATTGCCTTTGCGTTACTGCATGTTCCTTTAAGCCTATGGGCTAACGCGCGAATTGGCTCAGGATCATTGCCATGCGACAGCTCCGTCAACGCCGCTATATCCGCTTTTATCTCGGCCCGAAACGTCTTAAGAATCATATCCACTAGCGACTTGTCGCCGCCAAGCATACTGGCGAGTGCAGCCACATCAATGGGAACTGCATGGCTATCCACCATAGTTTTCGTAGTCTCCTCTGGCTAGATTCTCGAATCGCGTAAACTTTCCTTGAAAAGACAACCGGCAAGACCCAATGGGACCATTTCGCTGTTTGCCAATAATGATCTCCGCGACACCTTTATCCGGCGAGTCCTCGTTATAAACCTCGTCGCGATAAATAAACATGATGACGTCCGCATCCTGCTCGATTGCGCCTGATTCTCGTAAATCTGAGTTAACGGGTCGTTTATTTGGTCGCTGTTCAAGCGAGCGGTTGAGCTGCGACAGCGCAACGACAGGGCATCTAAATTCCTTGGCGATTGCCTTGAGGCTCCGAGATATCTCAGAGATTTCTGCTGTTCTGCCTTCGTTGGTGCCTGCAACACGCATTAGCTGAAGGTAATCAACCATGATCATCCCAAGATCACCCTGCTCACGAATCAGCTTGCGGACCCGTGACCGCAACTCAGTGGGAGTGAGGGCAGGTGTATCATCGATAAAAATATGAGTGTCTTTCAGTTTCGCAGTAGCGTTTGATAATTTTGGCCAATCATCTTGCTCAAGCTTCCCCGTTCTAACGCGAGACTGGTCTATGCGCCCTAACGACGACAACATTCGAATCACCAGCTGCTCGGCCGGCATCTCCATCGAGAACACCATGATTGGTCGTTCACTGACCATCGCAGCATTTTCTACCAAATTCATAGCAAATGAGGTCTTACCCATAGAGGGTCGGCCTGCAACAATCACTAAGTCAGACGACTGTAAGCCTGAGGTCATTCGGTCCAGGTCGATAAAGCCGGTAGTGAGGCCGGTAATATCGCCACCCGTATTGTACAGCTCCTCAATGCGCTCCAGCGCGCCCGTGAGCAACGAGCCCATGGCTTGTGGGCCGCCTGCTTTCTGTCCGCCTTCGGAAATTTGCATAATGAGGCGCTCGGCCTCATCAACCAACTCTTCAGAGCTGCGTCCCTCTGGATTGAATCCAGCCGAGGCGATGTCTTGTGCTGCTGTAATTAACTGCCGCAACACAGAGCGTTCACGAACCGCTTTAGCGTAGGCCCTCACATTGGATGCGGTCGGGGTTTGCTCGGCCAGCTCGGCAATGTACGTGTGGCCGCCGGCAGCGTCTAACTCTCCCGTAGCCAGCAATCGATCGGCGACCGTAATGACGTCGACCGGCTCACCGCGATCAACTAATAAGGCTATCTGACGAAAAATGGCTCGGTGTTCAGGGCGATAAAAATCGCCAGCTGCTACCACTTCGGCCATGCTATCCCAGCTGTCGGAAGAAATGAGCAAAGCACCCAGAACCGAGCGCTCTGCCTCAATTGACTGGGGCTGTAGCTTTAGCTTAGCGACATCCCAGTCGGGATTTGATGCTGTCTCCATGTCAACTCTTCGCTGGTCTTGACCTCAATGTCTCGCCACATTGCGTCGGGCGAGGACATGACAGCATGCCACAGTTATGATCTGCGAAGTAAGGACCTCGCAGTTCAATCTTACTCTGCAACTACCGAAATATTCACTGTGGTCATGACCTCAGCGTGAAGCTGAATCAAAATCTCGTAGTCGCCCAGCTCACGGATAACGCCATCGGGGAGACGTACCTCAGCCTTATCGGTCTCACATCCCGCGGCCGTCAGTGCGTCAGCGATGTCACGCGTACCAATAGAACCAAAGAGCCTGCCCTCCTCACCGGCCGTAGCCGCGATTTGAACCTGCTCCAGTGCTTGAATAGCATCACCGCGCTTTTGCGCAGCAGCAAGCGTTGCCGCCGCAGCTGATTCAAGCTCGGCGCGACGCGCTTCAAACTTCTCGATATTTTCCTGAGTCGCAGGCACTGCTTTACCCTGCGGAATAAGGAAGTTACGGCCATAACCGGGTTTCACGTCAACACGGTCACCGAGCACACCTAGGCTACCTACGTTATCGAGCAGAATTACTTCCATCGTCTTTTCCCTCTAGCTCTGGCGCTGAGCGCCACTCTCTATAAATTCTCAACAAACTCTCTGTAAACACGCTAGCTATCTAACTGTCCGCTGCTGCACTTGTTACCCTGCCGCTTTCAGCCCCAGACTAGCTTGATCTGAAAACGGTCAAGGCAGTCAGTCCTCGCTAGGCTGTGCTGCACTCCGGCGACAAAACACCGGGCACACCCGCACGGCAAACTCTCGGTGTCTATGCGCCTTTGGCCCTGCGCCCAACATCAAAAAACGCATCCAACAGCACAGCCAAAAGCAAACCTATCTTGGCAATGTCCACCAACACCCAAACCACATAGCCCACAGTCAACAGCGTACCGCCCAACTGCCTAGCTCGCGCTACATGGTGTAACAGCGCAAAACCACAAATCGTAACGGGAACACCCGCCAAAGCAGTCCACGCTGCCAAATCACCGCCGCTTACACCGCCGGCAACAGTCACTACCACCAACAGCACCGCCCAGCCCATGGGCAACCGCAGGGCCCGAAACTCCTCGCCAAACGCTCCAGGCTTATACAGTGCCGCTTGCCAGTGGCGCCCCAGTAACAGACTGAGGCAGGCCAGCAGTGCGTTACCCACGGCCATCAATCCCGCCACTTGCGTCAGTGACGGTCGTGTCAAGTTTGCTACCCCTGACTCCGACCCACTCTCAGCGAGCGACTCGATAAAAGCGTCAAAGACCGTTAACAAGGCCTCTAAGAACACCGAGTTAAAGACCAAAAGCGCGAGTCCACCCAAGGCTGAAATCACGCCTATACCTACTAAAGCCAGCGACAAACTAAATGTTTGTGCCAAAATTGCAGCGCCTAAAAACCCACCGAGCAATAACAGTCCCGTGCCGTAATCACCGCTCATCCAACCGATCAACAACGCAGGGAGTAACGACCACAGCGCAACCCAAGCGCCTTCTTGCAACCCTCGAGCCAGTGTCACCAGCGCTATTGCTGCAGCGCTCAGTGGCGCAGCTACGACGAATACCGAGCCAGAAACGGCCACCAACAGCGCTTGCCAGCGGCCACGCATTATGAATTCAGCGAGGCCGCGCATCATTTTCTTACTGGTGCGAATCCGTGTACGGCAGCAGTGCTAAATAGCGCGCACGCTTGATAGCTGTGGCCAGCTGACGCTGATACTTCGCTTTGGTGCCGGTAATGCGGCTAGGTACGATTTTCCCAGTTTCGGAGACGTACTGCTTGAGCACCTCCAAATCCTTGTAATCAATTTCCTTGACGCCCTCGGCCGTGAAACGGCAAAACTTTCTTCGTCTAAAAAAACGTGACATGGATTAAGCCTCCTCTGCACTGTCATCGGTCGCAGACGCCGAATCGGCCTCTACTACTTCGCTCGCGTCTTCAGCCGGTGCAGTACTATCTGCCTCTGCGGTCTCAGCGTCTTCCGATGGTTCAGTTCGGGTTTCAGCAGCCTGACGCTCCTGATATCGTGATTTACGCTCACGGTCTTCCTTCTCCGACTTCATGATGAGTGACTCTTCAGTCACCGCTTCATCTCGGCGCATAACCAGATTGCGAATCACCGCATCGTTGTAGCGGAAAGTGGTAGTGAGCTCTTCCATGGCCTCATTAGTGGCCTCAACATTCATCAAGACGTAATGCGCCTTGTGAATCTTGCTGATGTGGTAGGCGAGTTGTCGGCGACCCCAATCTTCGAGGCGGTGAATTTGTCCGCCATCTTTGGTAATCACATTGGTATACCGTTCAATCATGCCCGGTACTTGTTCCGACTGATCCGGATGGACCATAAAGACGATTTCGTAGTGTCGCACTAACGATCTCTCCCTTCGGTTGTAGCTGCCTGACAATCAGTGCAGCAAGGAGTTAAGGCTCAGAGAGCCCGGCTAATTGTGAGCGGCGGAGTCTACATAGACCCGATGGGGAATGCAATCACTAGGCACCGCGCTGCCTAACTGCCTCGAAAAGGATAATACCTGTGGCCACTGAGACATTGAGACTCGAGACAGCCCCCAACATCGGTAGCTTTACAAGGAAATCGCAGGCCTCGGTGGTCAAGCGTCGCATTCCTGCGCCCTCCGCCCCCATCACAATCGCAGCTGGGAGAGCTAAATCCTGCTCGTATACCAGGACGTCCGCATCGCCGGTCGTCCCAATCACCCATAGCCCAGCGTCCTTCAACGCCTTCAATGTGCGGGCCAAGTTAGTCACGCTAACCAACGGCACGACGTCTGCTGCGCCACTTGCGACTTTGCGGGCCGTAGCGTTCAGTTCTGCACTGTTATCCTTGGGTACAACGACGGCATGCACTCCAGCCGCGTCTGCAGAACGCAGACAGGCACCCAAATTGTGTGGATCCGTCACGCCGTCCAACACAAGCACTAAAGGGCAGGCAATGGCCCCAAGAAATGACGGGAGATCACGTTCTGACAAGAGTGCAGTCGTTTCAATGCGCTCGATCACGGCGACCACACCTTGATGTCGCTCGGTCGTTAATTCGTCCAGCTCCGCTTTGGGCACTCGCGCTAAGGCAACGCCTTGATTTTGCGCCAGCGATACCAACTCCTGTATGCGCTTGTCATTTCGATCCACTTGAATCGAGAGTGACAGAATCCGATCTGGACTTCGTCTTAAGAGACTGTTAATAGCGTGAATCCCAAAAGCCACCTCACTCATTACTTGCGGCTCCGACGTTTCGGCGCACCCTTTTTATTTACGGTTTTATGTGCAGCCGCGGGTTTCTTGGCGCTTGCGTTTTTTTGTGTGCCAGACGGCTTCGCACTCTGACGCTGACTTGGCCGCTCGGACTTTTTAGCACGCGACTTCGGAGGCTTTTTCGGACCCTTGCGACCCGCGCCCGGCACAACACTACCCACAAGCTCAAGATCGATTTTTCGATCGTCGAGATCGACACGAGCCACCTGAACACGGACCGCATCGCCAAGCTGGTAAGTCTGGCGGGTATGTTCGCCGACTAGTCGCTGCGACGCTTGATCGAAGTGGTAATAATCTGAGGGTAGCGCACTGATATGCACCAAACCCTCCATGTAAATATCCGTCAGTTCAACAAATATCCCAAAACGCGTCACCGAGGAAACCACACCGGCGAACTCGTCACCAATGTGATGTCGTAAGTATTCGCACTTGAGCCACAGCTGAACGTCCCGCGTTGCATCATCAGCGCGACGCTCCGTCATAGAACAGTGCTCTCCGGCAGCGACTAAATCAGCCATGGTATAAGGGTAAAGAGCCCGCTTATCTTCCTTGGTCGCCGATGTCTTAACCGGGCGATTTTGCGCCGTTGCTAAACGCTTGATTGCTCTGTGTACCAGGAGGTCGGGGTAACGGCGAATTGGTGAAGTAAAGTGAGCGTAGGCGTCATAATTGAGGCCAAAGTGGCCGTTATTATCAGGCTTATAGACCGCCTGACTCAGAGAACGCAGGAGCATTGTCTGAATAACCTGAGCATCATCTCGATCGTGCAAGCGCGCGAGAACACTTTGATAGTCGAGCGGCGTAGGATCCAGACCACCTGGCAAGTCGAGCGCGAGCTCACCAAGGAAGGTGCGTAACGCCTCTAAACGTTCTGTAGAAGGCCCTTCGTGCACTCTGAACAGAGCCGCAAGCTCAGAGGCTTCAAGAAAGTTAGCCGTGGCCACATTGGCCGCGAGCATACACTCCTCAATAAGCTTGTGGGCATCGTTTCGTATAATCGGAACGATCGATTCTATCTTACGGTTTTCATCGAAAACGATGCGCGTCTCTACGGTCTCGAAGTCAATAGCACCCCTTTTCGCTCGCGCAGCTCGGAGAACCTTGTACAGCTCATGCAGACGCAGCAATCCGTCGTACCGATCGGCCGGAACGGCATCACTCCAGCCCTCCTCGAGAACTTGACCGACCTGGTTATACGTCAATCGTGCGTGCGAGTGAATTACGGCTGAATAAAACGTCGAGTCGGTGACTTGACCCTCACCATCGATAGACATTTCACAGACCATCGCAAGCCGATCTACTTGGGGCTTTAGCGAACAAAGTCCGTTAGACAGTACCTCCGGAAACATGGGTACAACACGCTCCGGAAAATAAACGGAGTTGCCGCGATTAAAGGCCTCGTCATCCAGCGCACTGCCTATGGGTACATAATGCCCGACATCCGCTATCGCCACCCAAAGCCGGAATCCAGAGCCCTCCCGCTCGCAATACACCGCATCATCGAAGTCTCGAGCATCTTCACCGTCAATCGTGACCAAGCCAAGATGACGAAGATCAATCCGATCCTTTTTGTCTGATTCCGCTGGTTCATCCCGAAGCGCACCCGCCTGAGCTAAGACTTCCTCTGGCCACTCATTGGGAATGTCATGCGCTCGAATAGCCACGTCAATCTCAAGCCCTGGGTCGAGGTGATCACCTAGGATCTCCTCGACTTCTCCCTTCGCACCCAAAACCTCGGTTGGATAGTCCGTCAGCTTGACCGATACCAGCTGACCGGACTTGGCACCCAACTTACACTTAGGTGGAATCAGAACATGGTTACTGATTCGTCGGTTGTGCGGGAGAAGATAGCCAATACCACCCTCTTCCATGTACCGGCCAACAATCGTCACATGCGCCCGGGTTAATACCTCAACGATCTGACCTTCAGGACGACCCTTGTTATCGTGGCCCGACTGCGCGACCAACACCTCGTCACCATCAAAAACACGGTACATTTGACGACTCGACAAAAAGAAGTCGTCACCACCCTCGACAGGCGATGCGAAACCATAACCGTCTCGATGCCCGATGATTTTGCACTTCACCAAGTCCATTTTTTTCGGTAGCCCCAAGGCGCCACGTCGACCGGAGATGAGCTGTCCATCGCGCTGCATCGCTCTCAGTCTTTTCTGAAGCGACAGCAGATCGTTGTCGTTTTGTATGTTCAATGCCGCTGCAAGCTCAGCGAAACGCATGGGGACATCGCGCTCTGCCATTAGCTCAAGAATAAGCTCGCGGCTGGCAATTGGTTGATCGTATTTTGTTGCTTCGCGTTTTGCCTGAGGATCAATCAGGCCATTTGACTTAGAGGGTTTCTTCAAGAGTCCGCCAGTGGAGGTAGTGGATGACAGAGGTCTGCCAGCATGGGGCTAGTGTACGGCTCTACGATTGACAAATAAATGTCCAAGCCGTAGCCTCGCGTCCCTGTTTTTGCCGTACCTGCCCAGGTGGTGAAATTGGTAGACACGCTAGCTTCAGGTGCTAGTGCTCGAAAGGGCGTGGAGGTTCAAGTCCTCTCCTGGGCACCAATGACCTAAATAGCCGCAAACATAAGCGCGTAAAAGCTACTCTGCTGCGCAAACTAACCCGTTTTTACTTCCATTTGTGGTCAATTTTGTGGTCAAGACTGCAAAGCTTTGGCAGAAGCACCCCCGGGGAGGCAGAACTGTTGTCACCTTCGCAGTAGTTACCCGCCAGACACATCAGAAGCCAATTTGAAAAAAAGACACCTTGGGCCTAGTCTCAATCCTGAAAAGGGAGTGGGTAAAGAGGCTACCCTTCCAGATAGCTACGATATGAAAGCGACGGATCTTTTATCTCTAATGAATAAATACCTCGAGGCAAGTCGCGCAGCGACATAACCAATGACAGATTCGATTGAGAGAAACATAGCGGTCATTTTCGCCACAGATGTGGCGCCGATGGCGCGTAGAAGAAGCGCGATAAAAGAAAAAGCATCGAGAAAAGGCCAAGCATGACGAGAGCTAAGATCATTATTTATGGTACATAGAGGTTGACGCCATGGAATGGAGCGACGATTTAGGTGGAATGCGGATTCGCTTTAGTCGCGACACTGATTCTCCCGCAGACATAATTGTAGAGTTCGATATTCGAGCCCGAGAGTTACTGTCTGAGAAACCTCGACTCAAAATCGAGTTTGTTACCCAAAGATTGAAACGGAAATGGCAGGGGCTGGTTCTAAGAGGAGGCAATAGGGACAAGAAAACTGCCTTCAACGGTGAACTCCCAATCGACACCTTCAGACAAACATTCGAGTTAAAAAACACTCCTTTTTTTGATTTTTCGGGCGAAGAGATCGAATCATTTTGCGTTGCAAAACTCTATAACCGCGGCTCAACAGGCGAGAAACGAGTCCCTAACCCATTTCCGCTCTCACGGTCGCAGAAGCAGGATACGGCTGAAATCATGCAACCAAAGGACGTGTTTGACCGGTCCCAGAATTGGGCGCAATTACCCCATGAGATAAAAAAAGAGGCAATACAGAAAAGTTTGCTTAGTGGCTGCATTTTTGTTGCGGTTTTGGTGTGGGGCATTTCAATTGAAATTTGGACGTGGAGGCGTTTCGACGACTTACCCTTATTGTTTTGGCTTATGACGTTAGGTTCTTTCTTTTGGGGGGTATTTTTTTATAGAACAAGAGCCCTTCAAGACTATATCGATATTGATAAATCTAAGACTATTCGTTTATCTCCGAGGCCTAAAAGACGTTATTCCTGGAGTGATATCGTATCGGGAACTACTAAGATTGACCTGAATGCGGCCACATTCAGGATTGTTTGCTGTAACAGAGAACGTTATCGCTATCTACAAACCGCAGGACAAACCTCGGTATGGGTTAATCGATCTCATGACTTCAATAGTTTGCTGCTTCATGAGACGCGTGTAGGCCTGATTTCGGCGGATTCCACGCTGACGGACTGCCTTCCGAAGGGAGAGGAAATTTCGTTTGATGCAATGTTCGCAAACCTATATCCACAGGCCATGGTATCCGAGGGGTACGGCATTTCCATCTATTGGGAGGTGCAAATTATCCACGACAAACTGGTCGATGTAGAGATACCAGTGCCCGGTGTCGATAAAAACTGGCCGTTTGAGTATTTTTTTCAGAATTAAGCAACCGTATTTCAGAACGCCAGACACATCAGAAACCATTCTGAAAAAAGCAGGTCTCCATAAGCAGAGTCGTAATTACCGTTGCATAACTACGGTTAGTTCTCAGATAGATATTACCAGCCAGCTGAGCTTGAAGATTCCGAGGCTACACACGACACTTAGTCCGCAACTCGGTACAGATCTATGGTGGCAAAAGACCAATGGTGAAATTAAGTGTAATACCCCACCCCAACAACTTTGGTGCGCGTATAGATGGTGTCGATATTTCAAAGAACCTCCCCACGCAGGTGATAAAAGATATTCGGGAGATTTGGCTGGAGCATCAGGTGGTGTACTTTGCTGATCAATATTTGTCTCATGACGAATTAATCAAATTTTCCTTAACTATCGGCCCTTTTGGCGATGACCCATACGTAAAGTCATTAGACGACTATCCGAACATTGTCGAAGTAAGAAGGGAGCCCAATGAGCGCGTGAAGCTTTTTGGTGGCACATGGCACTCCGATTGGTCTTTTCAAGCTGAGCCCCCAGACGCTACGGTGCTGCATTCAAAGATTATTCCACCCCACGGCGGTGAAACTAATTTTTGTGATGGGATTCGAGCTTACGAGTCCCTAGCCGCTGACATTAAGCGAGAGATACAAGGGCTGTCAGCGATCCACAGTGCTAGAAAGCCCTACACCAAAGAGGGTGTAGAGGCAGGTGGAGGGAGTAACAGGACTATGACTTTACTACCAAGCGATAAAGCATGGGACGTGCAAGCGCATCCGATTGTTCGCAGTCATCCAGAAACCGGGCGTCAGAGCTTATGGGTAAACCCGCTCTACACTATTGGCATCGAGGGTTACAACGAGCGGGGTAGCCAGCAGCTCCTGAATAATTTGTTCAACCATATGATCGATGAGAGTTTCATTTACCGTCACCGCTGGGAACCCAACATGCTGTTATTTTGGGATAATAGGACAGTGCTACACAATGCTAGCGGTGGATACGATGGTCATCGACGAGTACTGCATAGACTAACGATAGCAGGCGGCCAGCCAAAATCGCCATCCTAAAATCAGCCAAGCGAGAATATCTAAACCTTTGCGTAAAACTCGTTTTTCAGGAGGCTTCATAAAAAAAGACGGGTCGCCCCGTCTTAGCTGCTTTCTTCCTGCTGTAGGTCTTTACGCCTACTTCTTCCCCAGAATCCGTTACGCGTAGATAATAGTATAACGCTCTTAAAACCGATTCGGCACACTCATCGGCGCCATCGCATTTCTGCGTCAGCTGAGGGTCCATGGCAGACATGCGGGCGGACAATATTAGGAAATGCAGGCCGTGAAACACGCTTTTATTTGCTATCGTCAAATCACTGATTGTCACCGGACACAGCCACCCAAGGATGACTTGAACTGTGGCATCATCTGCCTCGCCAGCGACGCCTACTCAGTCATCCCGTCAAAAAAATAGCTAAGTGATGAAGTTGAACTACTCTGCTTATACCGGTTGTGCAAATGCTGATTTCTTTGCCGGTAGCTAAATCAGTTTCTGGAAACAGAGCTAACCAAACCAAGAGGGAAAATCATGAAAAAGCTTATCTTACTCATTTGGGTCGCCGCCTATTCGACCGTGCCAGCTCTCGCAGATGACCATGCCTCAGAGTCGGCTGGAAATGGCGCATTTACGACTCTATTTGTTGCAGCAAAGGACGTAGAGGAATACATCAAGTCTGTGAAGTCAAACCCATCTTTATTTGAAGCTATCGGCACAGACGCCGCCGGCTACTGTGAGACGATTTCTGGTCGTGACGACGTAGGCCAGTTAATGATCTGGAATGCCTTTTCTAGCGTGACAGACGCCCTTGTTGGTGCTTCAAAGTATGACGCCAGCAAAGCTCCGGCTGATATGGCCAGTCAGCGGACGTTCAAATACGCTACGACGTGGGCACCGCTGAAGCCATTTGCGCGTTTAGATCCAGGCTACGAGAGGGCAATGAGGATCAAAATAAGCTCAGAAAACTTGCCGGTATTCATAGCTACTATTAGTAAAATGGAGCGTGAAATTATCGCGGCCGGTCACGAGAGCTTCATGAACGGTTTGTTTGTCGCCATGGGAGGCGGTGTACACGAAGCGGGAACCTACTACCTTAAGTCCATAACATCATCTGTCGAAACCCATGGAGCAGTCATTGACGATTATTTTGCTGGGGCTGCGTGGGGTGCAACCTATAACGAGGCGTCAGCCATGATAGATGAAGTGGTAAACGATCAATTTGAAGTTTGCGAACAGTTCTATACGGCTGAGTAATACAGTTGAGTAGTTACGTGGTTTAAAAGGGGCTATGTGCCCCTTTTTTACTCTATGTTTTAGCGCGGACTGGGTTATAGCTTGCCAGCTTGCCAATCGCAGGGCGGTTTTAGCCATGACTGCCTTCAGCCTTGAATGAACGTGTTACCGTTACTTGACGAGAACCTCACATTAACGTCGATAAATCGACTGTCGCTGTTGGAGTGAATGAGATCGGCCTTGACTAGGGCTCCATCCGCCGATTCTTACCACGCACGACAAATATTTGATCGACTATATCGGGAAGCGGTCGAAGCGCTGAGGTCTTACCAGCTTTCTTTGTAAGGTCGCAGGTCGAGTTCTTGTGTCCACGCTGAGGGATGCTGGGTGTGCAGCGCCCAGAACGCATCCGCAATCGCATCTGGCTCGAGCGCACCTTCGTCCCCAAGTGACTCCAAGTAATCACCGAATCGGTTGCGAACGATATCGCCATTAACAACGCCATCGACAACCACATGAGCTACGTGAATACCCCGCGGACCATATTCGCGGGCCAGAGCCTGAGCAAGATGTCTCAGTCCCGCCTTAGCAACCGCAAAATGTGCAAAGTTAGGCCGCCCTCGCAGAGAGGCGGAAGCTCCGGTAAACAACATAGACCCCCTACCCTGTTGCGACAGTATTGGCAGTAGATGATGTGCGGTGAGGAATGCACCAAAGCAGCCGATACGCCAAAACTCTTCGAATTGTGCCGGCGTCAGATCCTCAAATTTTATAGGCAGATTGCTCCCCGCATTGTAAATCACCGCAGCCAAGGGCTCATCGCGATCTTGGACAATGGCAGCAAGTCTCTTCTGATCTGCGTCGGAGGTGACATCACCGACGATGTAGTCGGCCGAACCACCTGTTTCTTGAACCTGCGAAACTACGATCTCGAGCTTTTCGCGAGTACGCCCACTGACAACGACATGATAACCAGCACCCGCGAATTTTCGCGCTACGGCAGCACCGATGCCGGCAACTGCACCCACGCCCACAACTAAAACGGTCTCTGACATAGCCACCTCGTAAACTTACTCACTTTTCGAACTGCTTTTAAGCTACTCGAATGTCGGGATTGAAGTACAACTAGACTTAGCCCGAGAATCAGATAGCTCGCAAGTATCTTTTCCCGTTTAACCCTTCACAGCTGAGCGAGATGAAACAAAATGACAGGCGCCTCCAACGGCGGCTATCGATCGGTCCATCAGAAGCTGGAATTAGGTCTGTCGCGATCTGCGTCAGACAACCTTGCGTTATGGCATTTACTCTTTTTTGGCCCCATTTGGCCTCGCCTAAGCTCGGTCGAAAAAACATGTCGGGATCAATACGAACAGCAGATCACGAACCTAATTAGCCACGTCCAGCTATTTACTGCAATGAATCAGCGCTCATGATAGACGACAGATCGATAGCATGATCCAGGATTTTGGTGACTTGGAACTCGACATCCGGCGTAAATTGAAAGCCTAGAAAGGCGCACCGCCCGAGCTCAATACACCCCATCATGACAGCGCCCTCGTCGGTAGCATCACCGATCATCTCAGAGACTCCGTTGAAAAAAAGGTACTGATCTAATTCGCCAGCCTTCATGAGGTCGGCGCACAAAACGTCCAGTGGACTTTTTATTTGATCTATCACCACATCTGAAAAGTCCATGACGACTCCATTGTTTGCTAGTTCAAGCCAACACTATCGGTTTCACGTGCCGTCGCCAATGTAAAAGCAATTGACGTCAACTTTCACATTAAGTACTACAGACTGACTAAATCGATGTTGTTTTATGTAAGGCTTAAACGAAGGCTTTATAGTGATCGCCTACAGTGACGCTTTACATCGAAGAGTGCCATGGACGAACAGCAGTCGATCTTTTTCATTGACCTCGAGTACGACGAGGCTCGCGTTTTCTACTCGGGGCAAAAGAATCGTGTTCAGGTCACCACGGTCGATGGCGTGACGATCAATCTGCCGTGGGCAATGCTTCAGCCTTACTTCACAACTAGCGGAGTGCAAGGACGCTTTCGTATCCGCTACACAGTTGCAGGGAAACTGTTACAGCTCGAAAAGTTATAAGAGCCACAGCACGATTAACCCAGCTATTTCAAGCGAGCGA
Organism: uncultured Alteromonadaceae bacterium; assembly: GCA_913064725.1. Lineage (GTDB taxonomy): Bacteria > Pseudomonadota > Gammaproteobacteria > Pseudomonadales > Halieaceae > Luminiphilus. The sequence goes on from CAJYAI010000057.1 coordinate 15,918, forward strand.
TAGCTCTCTCAGCTCCTGCCAATGCCTTTAGAATGCCTTCACGTAGGCCCTCAAGATCCACACCGTCGCTGCTTTTTTGGCCCGCCCGATAACGCGCGTATACGCCATGCAAAATCGCAGCCGTTTTCCA
>CAJYAI010000058.1 GCA_913064725.1 uncultured Alteromonadaceae bacterium
CGACTGCTGATCTTTGGCTCTTTTTTCACCGTTGGTCAGGGTATGAGCACGCTTGAGCACGAGCGCGTAGAGCAAGCCGGAACTCTGAAATGATAAGCCAACGAGTTGTCGGTTTTGTTGTGTTGATTGCTATCGCGGTTATCTTTTGGCCGATCGTGTTTGTGGTGCCGGAGACAGAGGAAAACGTCGAATTGCCAGTCCTGGAGATGCCACCAAGGCCTCAAATTGTTATATCGGAACGACGCGAGCCTGATCTGCAAAAAGTTGATCCTAGCTCACTGCCTACCATCCCGACCGCACCGCCATCAGTTGAGCAGCCGATTGATATTGCATCACCGAGCGTTACCGAAACGCTATTGCCAGCAGACTTTAAACCGTCTAGACAAACCGCGGCGCTCGAAAGAACGGAGTTCGATGCGCAAGGATTGCCTATTAGCTGGGAATTACAGGTTGCTACGTTTAGCACACAGGACCGAGCGGAACAAATAGCATCAGAACTCCGAAATAAAGGCCACAAAGCCTACGTCTCCCCTGTTACCATAGCCGGTAAGAGGGTTTACCAAGTGCGAATCGGTCCCAAAATGCAGGTGCAGCGTTTACTCGACGTTCGGTCTGAGATTGACGCTTATTACGGGGTCCAATCATCAATCGTAAGGTTCGGGGTGCAGTAAGCCGAATGGGAGAGTCAATCATGGATATGGCTGAGCAGTTTAATCAGTTTGATTGGATCGTAGTCGGTATTATTTTGGTGTCAGCACTGTTTGGTGCGGGCCGGGGTTTCGCTCGAGAATCCACTTCATTTTTAGGCTGGATTGGCGCTTTTGTCTTGGCAAATATTCTGGCGCTACCGTTATCGGAGACACTGATAGACCTCATTGACGATCGATCATTTCGATACCTTGCCTCGTGGGGCCTTATCTTTTTAGCCGTTGTGTTTCTTTTTGGTCGAGTAGGGCGGTGGCTTTCGAGCCAGCTGCGTCAGCCTGGCCTGAACTTTGGCAATCGTTTATTGGGAGCCGGATTTGGTGTGGCGCGTGGCATGGTCATTGCCGCGATTGTCACGCTGGGTTTCAAGGTCTTGCTGCCTGATTCTGAAGACGCACTTCTGGATGAGTCTGAACTTATTGTCCATATCGAGGTTGTCGCCGACTGGTTGGCTGACAACTTTGACGATGTCGTTAGCGGAGATGCTGCGCCGTTAGTAGATGAAGCAATTACCAGTGGCAAGATGCTTTAGGAGCGAATCACATGTGTGGTGTGGTGGGAATTTCATCAAACGAGAGTGTGGCAGCGGATATCTACGATGCCCTGACAATGCTCCAGCATCGTGGGCAAGACGCTGCGGGAATAATGACATGCCATAAAGGACAGTTTCTGCAGCGCAAGGGCGAGGGCCTGGTGCGCGATGTTTTTCAGCCGGACAACATGGCTCAGCTTGCCGGTAACTTTGGTTTAGGACATACCCGATATCCGACGCAAGGCAGTTCCGGCTCAGCACTAGCACAGCCCTTTTACGTCAACTCGCCCTACGGTATTGCGCTCGCTCATAACGGAAATCTAACAAACTCTAAAACACTCTCGGAAGAACTTTATCAAACGGATTTACGACACCTCAATACGGACAGTGATTCTGAGGTCCTTCTGAACGTATTCGCCCATGAATTACAGCGCCAGGGCAAGCTCATTCCAGCTGCCGATGACGTCTTCAATGCAATCACCACGCTTCACACGCGCTGCGAGGGCGGCTACGCAGCAGTCGCCATGATTGCTAACGTTGGTTTGGTCGCGTTCAGGGACCCTAATGGTATTCGGCCCTTAGTGGTGGGTGTTAAGACACTCGACGAGCATAAGTGCTATATGGTGGCGTCGGAGAGCGTGGCTCTCGACGTGCTCGGGTATCGCCTGATTGGCGATGTTGATCCGGGGGAGGCCATCTTCATCGACGCTTCAGGTGAGTTGTCTCGACGTCAATGTGCCTCGGACCCGAAGCTCATGCCCTGTATCTTTGAGCATGTTTACTTTGCCCGTCCAGACTCATTAATGGACGGTATCTCGGTTTACAAGACACGAATGAGGCAGGGAGAGCGCCTCGCGCACAAGATTATGCGCGAACGGCCGGACCACGATATAGACGTGGTAATTCCGATTCCTGACACAAGCCGGGTGGCCGGTCAGGCTTTGGCTCATGAACTAGGGGTGAAGTTTAGAGAAGGCTTCATGAAGAACCGATACATTGGTCGTACGTTCATTATGCCGGGGCAGACGCAGCGTCGGAAGTCGGTCCGACAGAAACTGAACCCCGTGCCGCTAGAGTTTGAGGGGAAGTCGGTGCTCTTGGTGGATGACTCGATAGTTCGTGGGACGACGTGTCAGCAAATTATCGAGATGGCTCGAGACTCGGGCGCAAAAAAAGTTTACTTTGCGTCAGCGGCTCCGCCTGTCCGATATCCAAACGTTTATGGCATAGACATGCCCTCAGCCTCAGAGCTGGTGGCACATGGCCGGACAATTGATGAGGTTTCGCAGCACATTGGGGCGGATTGGCTTATCTATCAAGATATTGACGATTTGATTGAGTGCTCTCGCGAAGGTAATTCACTGGTGGACGGTTTTGAATTGTCTGTCTTTGATGGGCAATATCAAACGGGTCAGATCGATGACGCTTATCTGACGGGACTTAGTGATGCCAGATCAGACAGTGTGGTAGATCGCGCAGACGGTGCGTTGATTGGTCTGCATAACCGGAGTTAGTGAGTGGCAAAAGAGTGGTTAAGCACGGCGGGATTTGCAACGCTGGCTATTCGTGAAGGTTTAACACCGGGTTCGGAGCAAGAGCATTCCGATCCAATCTATGCAACCTCGAGTTTTATCTTTGAATCGGCGGAACAAGCTGCAGCTACGTTCTCAGGCGAGCGGGAGGGGCATACGTACTCGCGCTTCTCGAACCCCACCGTGTCGGTATTTGAGCGTCGATTGGCTGCTCTGGAGGGGGGCGAAGAATGTGTCGCTACTAGCTCAGGTATGGCCGCGATACTCACACTTTGTTTAACGGTTCTGAAAGCAGGTGATCATGTTGTTTGCTCGCGTGATGTATTCGGAAGCACTGTAGGTTTATTTAATAACGTATTGAGTAAGCTAGATATTTCCGTCACGTTTGTTGCCCTTCGTGAACTTGAGGAGTGGGAGCGCGCTGCGCGCACTAACACCAAACTATTCTTTTGCGAAACACCGTCTAATCCGTTGTGTGAAGTCGGTAATATCCGCCGGATTGCAGAAGTCGCGCACTCAGTGGGCGCTTTACTGGCAGTCGATAATTGCTTTTGCACACCCGCGTTACAGCGTCCCCTGGAGTTGGGTGCCGATGTCGTCATGCACTCTGCAACGAAGTATCTTGACGGCCAGGGACGTGTTCTTGGAGGGGCTCTGGTCGGAACGCACAGTCTGATGACTGATGTGCGGGCGTTTGTCCGGGTTTGCGGACCTTCCATGAGTCCGTTTAATGCCTGGATTTTCAGTAAGGGCCTAGAAACTCTGCAGTTAAGGATGAATGCTCACAGCGAGCGGGCCCAGGCGCTTGCTGAGTGGCTTGAGAAGCATCCCGCCGTTGTGAATGTTAATTATTGTGGGCTGGTGTCTCATCCCGATCACAGTCTTGCCGCGACGCAACAGTCGGCGTTTGGTGGTGTGCTGTCATTTGAAGTCGCGGGATTTCGCTCACAGGCCTGGAAATTTATTAATGGCGTCAGGCTAATGTCACTTACGGCCAACTTAGGTGATGTTAAGACAACGATTTGTCATCCGGCGTCGACCACTCATGGCCGACTAAGCGATGAGCAAAAGCGGGCTGCCGGCATTACAGAGGGCTTAATTCGTATCGCTGTGGGTCTCGAGGACGGTGCTGATTTGCAGCGAGACTGCGAGCGAGGCTTCGCTGCAATGGGTTTGTAGGATATGTTCTTACAGGATACGCCCTTATGGAATAACGGTGCCGTTTGCTCGGGATTCCACTGGCCTAGGAATCAACGTATTGACTGATTGAGCCGTCTACCGATCTATCGACCTATCTGCCCAACGACCCTTTGTCCGACGGATTCATCGGATGTTTGATTACCCTCGAGTAGAGCGGCCAGATAGAACCACAATTGCGATTTAGGACATAAACGCCAAGTGGACGGCTAAAAAAAACGCCCAACAGGGCGCTTTAGAAACAGGTTTAAACCAATGATACCGCTAGGCGACCTCGTCAATCAGAGTCGCCGCTATGCGTTGACCATCTTCTGCAAGCGCTTGGAATCGCACTATTTCGTCAAAGTTCATGTATCGGTAGATCTCTGCCGACATCGAATCCAATTTATCAGCATAGGACAAATACTCTTCCGGCGTGGGAAGTCGACCCAGAATCGCACCTACGGCCGCGAGCTCCGCGGAGGTAAGATAGACGTTTGCACCTTCGCCAAGCCTATTTGGAAAGTTCCGAGTCGAGGTCGATAGCACTGTGGATTTAGGCGCGACGCGCGCCTGGTTGCCCATACAAAGTGAACACCCGGGCATTTCCGTTCGTGCGCCTGCTCTTCCGAATATGGCGTAATAGCCTTCCTCCATCAGCTGGTGCTCGTCCATACGCGTCGGAGGGCAAATCCACATGCGCGCAGCAACACCACCTGAGTGTTGATCGAGCAGTTTGCCCGTCGCTCGGAAGTGTCCAATATTCGTCATGCAGCTGCCGATGAATACCTCGTTGACTTCGTCACCCGCAACATCACTCAGGAGCCGGGCATCGTCTGGATCATTGGGAGCACAGACAATGGGCTCCTTAATGTCAGCGAGGTCGATCTCGATAACCGCGGCGTACTCAGCGTTTTCATCGGCTTGCAGCAGCTCGGGAGTTTCAAGCCATGTTTCCATGTTACGCACCCGACGCTCTAGGGTGCGAGCATCGCCATACCCCTCCGCAATCATGGAGCGCAACAGAACGACATTGGAGCGCAGATAATTACCAATCGTACTCTCGGAAAGCTTAATAGTGCAGCCGGCTGCAGATCGCTCGGCGGATGCATCAGACAGTTCGAATGCTTGCTCTACTGTCAGATCCTCGAGTCCTTCAATTTCAAGTACACGGCCAGAGAAGATGTTCTTCTTTCCTTTTTTCTCGACGGTAAGAAGCCCTTCTTGAATGGCGTAGTAGGGAATTGCGTGTACAAGATCACGTAGCGTGACGCCTGGCTGCATGTCACCCTTGAAACGCACCAGCACTGACTCCGGCATATCCAGCGGCATGACGCCAGTGGCTGCCGCGAAGGCAACTAGGCCAGATCCTGCGGGAAACGAGATTCCCAGCGGGAATCGCGTGTGTGAATCCCCGCCGGTGCCCACTGTATCCGGCAGCAGCATCCTATTTAGCCAGCTGTGGATGATGCCATCACCCGGACGGAGAGAGACGCCACCGCGATTACGGATAAAGTCGGGGAGGGAGTGCTGTGTGTCGATGTCAACGGGCTTAGGATAGGCCGCCGTATGGCAGAAGGACTGCATCGTGAGATCGGCTGAAAAGCCCAAACACGCCAGATCCTGTAACTCGTCACGCGTCATGGGCCCCGTGGTGTCTTGTGAGCCGACCGTTGTCATTTTAGGTTCGCAGTAGGTGCCTGGGCGTATTCCATCCACCCCACATGCGCGCCCAACCATTTTTTGCGCCAAGGTAAATCCAGCGTCTGTCGCATCTGGTGTTTCAGGTTTTCGGAAAAGCGGGCTCTCTTCAAGGCCGAGTGCTTCTCTTGCTTTGGCAGTAAGACCTCGACCGATAATGAGATTGATACGTCCGCCGGCACGAACTTCGTCCAGTAATACATCAGAGCGAAGATCAAATTCAGATATGACCTCTCCCGCCTCATTAAGCACCTGTCCATCGTACACGCGTATATCAATGACATCGCCCATGCCCATTTGCTCGACAGGTGCTTCAAACACAAGAGCACCCGCATCTTCCATGGTGTTGTAGAAGATTGGCGCTATTTTACCGCCGATACAGACGCCGCCCATCTGTTTGTTCGGCACGCCTTTGACAGGGTTGCCAAAGTACCAAAGAACACTGTTTGCGGCTGATTTTCGTGAGGATCCAGTGCCGACAACGTCGCCTACAAACGCAACAGGCAGCCCTGTTGCCTTGACTGCATCAATCTGCGCCATCGGCCCAGCCTTGCCTACTTCTAGGGGCTCTAGACCGTCTCTGGGCATTTTATACATGGCCCTCGCATGTAGCGGTATATCGGGTCTCGACCACGCATCGGGTGCGGGTGACAGATCATCGGTATTGGTTTCCCCAGTCACCTTAAAGACCACCATCTTCAGTGACTCAGGTAACTGTTCGCGCTTCGTAAACCACTCAGCATCTGCCCACGACCGCATGACGGATTGTGCTCGGGTATTACCCTCTTTTGCCATCGCAGCTACATCGTAAAACGCGTCAAACATCAGTAACGTGTGCTTCAGCTCGTCGACGGCGTGGTCTCCGAGTTCATCATCTTTAAGTAGCGAGACCAGCGTTTCAATGTTGTAGCCACCATGCATATCACCGAGCAAATCAACGGCTGTTATTTTATCGATTAACACGCAATCAACGTTCCCTAGTGCGATGTCAGAGAGGAATGCTGCTTTGACATAGGCTGCTTCGTCTACGCCGGGCGGAACTCGATTTGAAATAAGATCTACGAGGTATTGTTCCTCGCCTTCAGGCGGATTTTTTAGCAGTGTAATAAGCTCAGCGACTTGTTGTGGCGATAGTGGCTTTGGTGGGATGTTAATGGCAGCTCGTTCAGCTACGTGTTGGCGATATGTTTCAAGCACAAAATATTCCTCTTCCCCAGAATCGTTTTATTGCCCCCAGATAGGGCGCTCGGATTTTAGTGGCGCGATTATAACTTGTGACCAACTATGTCGACAGCGATTCGATCAATTCTGTGCATTCATACGATGTTTATCCTAGACTCTCGCCTCATGTCGCGCGCATTCACAACATTATCGTCTCAAAACACGATCAAGACTCCCTGTATCGGGGTTTGTTCCACTGGCATAGGCGATAGTGTCTGTCGCGGGTGTAAGCGATTTAGCCACGAGGTAATTCACTGGAACGGCTACAGTCAAGACGAGAAACGCTTTGTAGATAAACGGCTTTCGTCGTTTTTATCGCAAGCGTGTTCTCACAAATGTACGGTGACGGACCGCGCTCTGTTGCAGTGGCAGCTGGACACGCAACAGGTTCGCTACACGGCGGCGCACGATGAGTACTGTTGGCTGTTTCAACTGCTTAAGGCTGGCGCGGGTCAGATAAGAAATCCTGACAAATATGGCTTCCGAGTGCATGCTCCATGGAACGATCTGAGTCTCGTAGCACTCAGAGATGCGATCGATGAAGATTTTTGGATTTTGTCCACGGCACATTACGATCGCTATCAGGCGACACCCGATCTGTTTGAGCAGGGCTGATACGCGCCATGACTGCTAAGACTGTCGACTTAAGCTTTATCTACGACTTTTTACCGTGTCGCACGCCCGAAACATGGATTGAGGCCGCGGTATCTGCTTTGCCAACGCTCATGATTGATCACGCGAACTGCGAAAAGAAAGCCGCTGCAACGGCATTAAGCCTGATGCATCGATACACAGACAATACTGCGCTTCTAAATAAAATGTCTCGGCTCGCCAGAGAAGAATTGAGGCATTTTGAGCAAGTGCTGAAGTTAATGACTCGGCGTGGTATCGCTTATGAGCCTGTCAGCGCGTCTCGCTACGCGCAGTCCCTGAGGGATGGCATGCGTAAAAAAGAACCCGACAAACTCATCGATACGCTCATCGTTGGTGCCTTGATAGAGGCGCGGTCCTGCGAGCGTTTTGCAGCGCTGGCGCCACATGTTGATACGGAACTCAGTGACTTTTACGCCTCGTTACTGAAGAGCGAGTCGCGCCATTTTGCCGATTATATTAACCTAGCCAAGACTGTTGGTAGCAGCGCGACGGTCGAGGAGCGGCTGAAGCACTTTCGTGCGCGCGAGCGGAGTCTTATTGAGAGTGTGGATACCGAGGTTCGATTTCACAGTGGTGTGCCACCGGCTTAATTAGAGGACAAACTCCTCTAGTGTCAGTCGTGTCCCCTGTTCTCGTAAACACCATCCCGTCTTTGTCCAATCACCCAGTACGATGCGTTCACCAATGGGCAGGGCATGTCTTTGCGGCCTGTGGGTATGGCCGTGGATCAGCCTCGACACGCCTTGTGCTGTCAGTTCATTGAGTACAGCTGATTCGTTGACGTCCATAATGTCTTCGGCCTTGTTACTGGCGGCTTCTTTACTCATAGATCGAAGCTGATGGGCCAGATGTCGTCGCTCCGCAAGCGGTTTTGCCAACATCTCAGTCTGCCACTTGGTGTCATGCACCAGCTCGCGAAACGCCAAGTAGTCGATGTCATCGGTGCACAGGAGGTCTCCGTGCATGAGCAAGGTGGGCTCCCCGGCAATCTCTAAACAGAGTCGATCAGAGAGGAGTTCGGCACCAAAACGAGCAAGATAAGCCTGACCCACCAAAAAATCTCGGTTGCCGCGCATAAAGTAAAGACGTGTTCCGCGCGACGCCTGTCTTGCCATGACGGTGGCGAATCGCGCAGCTAACGCGCTGTCGTCATCGTCACCAATCCAAGCCTCGAAGATATCACCTAATAAAAACAAGCGATCGACTTGTTTTTCACGCTCTAGGAACCGATACAGACCTTGCTCTATGTCGGGCGTGTCGTCACTGAGATGCAAATCGCTTATGAAGAGAGAGACAGGCATGGCGCGTCAAGCGTACCCAGTGAACACCACTAGTCAGCGATAATCGTTACTGACTCGATCACGATGGGGTCAGTAGGAACGTCCTGATGTCCGGCTTGACTGCCGGTTGGCACGACTCGGATTTTATCCAAGACATCCTCGCCCTCGACCACTTGGCCAAATACGGCATAGCCCCATCCCTGCATGTTTTCGCCAGAAAAGTTAAGGAAATCGTTGTCGGATACGTTTATGAAAAACTGAGCAGTCGCCGAGTGCGGATCCATGGTGCGTGCCATGGCTACGGAGCCTCGATTATTTTTAAGACCATTGTTGGCTTCGTTCTGGATCGGCGCATTTGTCGGTTTTTGCTGCATTTCAGTATCGAAACCGCCGCCTTGGATCATAAAATTGTTAATGACGCGGTGGAAGATAGTGCCGTCGTAATATCCGCTTTGAGCGTATTCGATAAAGTTGGCAACGGTCGCCGGCGCTTTTTCGCCGTCCAGTTCCAGGGTTATGTCTCCGAAGAGGGTTTTCATTAATACGCGCGTCATCGCCATAGTCAGTACCACCTAGTCTGGGAAAGCGCGCAATGATACAAGGTCATGCAAAAGCATACGAGTAAATTACTACCAGCTTGTCACGGTTGTTGGAAACTGACGTGGTCTCGTCGAATTGGTAAACTCCGGTCTTCATAGTAAGGGTCACCCATGGATACCGAACACCGCAGTAATTTTCTACGAACTCAAATTCAGAACGATTTGAATGCGGGGATCGTTGATCGGGTAGTAACCCGCTTCCCACCCGAACCAAACGGCTATCTGCATATCGGCCATGCCAAGTCGATTACCGTAAATTTTGGCTTGGCTGAGCAGTTTGGCGGTGTCTGCAATCTTCGTTTTGACGACACGAACCCGGAAAAAGAAAGCCAGCGATTTATTGATGCGATTAAATCAGACGTGTCTTGGCTCGGTTATCAATGGGATGGTGACGTGCGCTATGCGTCGAGCTACTTCCAACAATTTTATGAGTGGGCAGTCCATCTGATCGAATCGGAGAAAGCCTATGTCTGCGATCTGAGTGCAGATGAGGCGCGGGAGTACCGAGGTACGCTGACGACTGCCGGTCGCGATAGTCCGTATCGAAATCGCCCCATTGAGGAGAATCTTAGGCTATTCGAATCGATGCGAGCGGGTGAGATGGAAGAGGGTGCCTGTGTACTGCGCGCCAAAATTGATATGGCGTCGCCCAACATTAATTTACGCGATCCAACTTTGTATCGTATTCGAAAAGTCGCTCACCATCAGACCGGTGACGATTGGGTAATTTACCCTACGTATGATTTCGCACACGGGCAGGAGGACGCGATCGAGGGCATTTCTCACTCGATATGCACGCTTGAGTTTGAGGACCACAAACCGTTATACGACTGGTTCATCGAAAATCTACCGGTGCCATCTCGGCCCCGGCAGTTTGAGTTTGCCAGGTTGAACGTCAACTTTACGGTCACCAGCAAGCGTAAGCTAAAACTGCTAGTGGACTCGGGGGTCGTCAGTGGATGGGATGACCCAAGGATGCCCACCATCGCAGGTATGCGTCGCCGCGGATATACGCCGACTGCACTTCGACATTTCTGCGAGGAGGTGGGTACCTCGCGCTCTGACGGTGTTGTTGATGTGGCTATGCTTGAAAGTGCCGTGAGAAACGATCTAAATAGGCAAGCGCCCCGAGCAATGGCCGTGCTCAACCCGCTGGCGCTTGAGCTCACCAATCTCGATGATGCTGAAATCCTGCAGATCCCCAATCATCCGGCCGACGAGATAATGGGCAAACGCGAGGTTCGACTGAGCCCGCGCATTTGGATTGATCGTGAGGATTTTCGGCAGGAGGCGAATAAGAAGTTTAAGCGTCTTGTTTTGGGTAAGAGGGTACGACTACGTGGCGCCTACGTCATTGAGGCGGAGCGATGCGAGCTTGACGACCAAGGCGAGGTGATTAAGGTCTATGCCAGTATTGTCCCGCAGACGCTAGGCGGTGACCCCGATGACGGTGTCAAAGCAAAAGGAGTCATTCACTGGGTAGATGCCGAAACAGGTGTCGAGGCGGAAATTAGGAGCTATGACCGACTGTTCACTGTTGAGGATCCTTCTAGGGCAGATAATTTCGACGACGTTATCAATCCGCACTCATTGCTTGTGACGCGCGGTATCGTCGAAATGGGGTTGGCCTCGGTTCAACCCGAGACGCGATTTCAGTTTGAGCGAGAGGGGTATTTTGTGGCGGATCGTTATGACCATGCTGCAGGCGCCCCTGTTTACAATAGAGTGATTGGGCTTCGCGATACTTGGACAAGCCATGAGTAAGCTGTTTTTAACCAACAGCGAAGGTGGTGTGAAGTCCGCCTTCGAGCCCTTAGATCCTGAGCATGTGCGCGTCTATGTCTGTGGCCCGACGGTCTATAATCTCGCGCATATTGGCAACGCGCGTCCCGTTGTGGTGTTCGATACCTTGTTTCGCGTTCTGCAGGCGCTGTACCCTCGGGTCACGTATGCCCGAAACATTACAGACATAGATGACAAAATCATTGTTGCGGCGCGTGAACGCAGTGTCGGCATCTCGGACATTACAGAGGAATTCGCCCAGAAATTTCGCGAGGACATGAGCGCGTTGAATTCGCTCAGTCCGACGATTGAGCCGCATGCGACGCTACATGTCGACGCTATGTTGGATCTGGCTGATCGGTTGATCTCTCGGAAGCATGCTTACGAAGCTGATGGACACGTTCTATTCGATGTTACATCGATGCCGGATTACGGTAAGTTAAGCGGGCGTCATCTCGACGACATGTTGGCTGGTGCGCGGATTGAGGTCGCATCATACAAGCGCCATCCCGGTGATTTTGTGATTTGGAAGCCCTCGCTGGATGATGAGCCTGGCTGGGACAGTCCCTTTGGACGAGGACGACCTGGTTGGCACTTGGAGTGCTCTGCCATGATTCATCAGCACCTTGGTGACGCTATTGACATTCATGGCGGTGGAAGGGATTTAATCTTCCCGCATCACGAAAATGAGCGCGCACAGAGTTGTTGCGGTTATGGGGGTAGCTTTGTGGGCACCTGGATGCACAATGCCTATGTCGACATGGACGGAGAAAAGATGTCCAAGTCGCTGGGCAATGTGAGAACCGTTCGTGAACTGCTAGAGCAGTACTCGGGCGAAACACTCCGTTTTGCTTTGCTGTCGGCCCATTACCGCTCACCTCTTAACTTTTCAAAGGATCTATTGGACAGCGCACAGTCCACGTTAGATAGCTTTTATTTAGCGTTGCGTAACACTGCTGATGTTGATGCAGATGCCTGTAATATCGAGCAGACGCCCGTTTTTGACGCCTTGTGTGATGATTTGAATACACCCTTGGCCATCGCCGAGCTACATAAACTCGCGAAAGCACTCAATAAAGCATCGGGTGATGAACGCGAGAAGATAAAGTCAGCGTTGTTAGCAGGTGGTTTCGCACTGGGTATTTTTAACGCGGACCCGTCAGATTGGTTTTCTGATACCGGGGCTGATGGCTTGGCAGAAAGTGTGATCGCTGAACTGTTAGGTGAGCGGGCTCATGCCAAAGCGAACAGGGATTTTTCGCGGGCCGACGCTATTCGCGATGAGCTAAACGCGGCAGGTGTGACCATCGAGGACGGACCCTCGGGTACAACGTGGCGGCGAAGCTAAGTACATCGTCAGCCTAGCCATGTTCGATGCCTGACAAGAATTGCAGAATAATGCGATTGACAGCCTCGGGCGCCTCTTCCGCTGTCCAATGACCCACATTCGGGAGTTCTTCAGCCATTATTAAGTTCCGATAGTTGTGTTTAATATGATCGATAAATGAAGTGCTTAACGGTACAAATTGACTGACTAGATCAAGCTCACCCGTAATAAAAAACGCCGGTTGCTCAATGAGGGCGCCCTCCAGATGGGCGAGTTCGTGCCAGTCTATATTTTGGGCGCGGTATCGGTTGTAGGGGCCGCGCTTACCACTCAACATAAACTGGCTTACTAGGTAGTCGAGATCAGATTGCGAAAACCAGTCTGGAAATGACTCGAACGCGTGAAGACCATCCAGAAGCCCTGCAGTAATGGGCTTATGACCCATAAAACCAGAACCTGACTGGCTGCTACGCTGTTTTATGCCGCGTGCATCGACTGAGGTGTAGATGAGGAAGAGGGAACGCGCGAGGTCTTTCTCAAATTCGGCTTCGGCAATGCCCTCGTTAAGGAAATAAAGCTGATAAAAGAACCTGTCCTTGTAGAGTTCACGCCACAGATCCAGCGTTGGCATGGGCGGGCGCATCAAGTGTGGGACAGATAATGATCCTGTGGCATAAACGCGGTCGGGATAGAGCAGGGCGGTCGTTAACGCGATAGGCCCACCCCAGTCGTGACCAATGGTAATCGCTTGATCAAAACCTAGCGCATCGATGATACCGATAACATCAGCCGAGAGTGCACTGAGGGTATAGGCCTCTATCTCGTATGGCTTGTCGGATTCACCGTAGCCACGTACATCGTAGGCAACCGCGGTGTAACCGGCATTGGCCAAAACAGGGATTTGATGTCGCCAGCTGTACCAGCTCTCTGGCCAGCCGTGACACAGTATCACCAAAGGCCCATTGCCCTGCATGGCTAGGCGAAGCGACACTCCATTGGCATCGATCGTTCTGAACTCAACGTCGTCGAGCATAAACCTTCCTAGCAGTTATCGTTCAAACATCGCGGCTCTTAGGCCAGGGCCGACTCGCCAGACTCAACAGTTTGCATAATGAGGGTGTTTATCGTCATTGGTCCCACGCCCCCGGGAACGGGTGTGTACGCTTTGACGCGCTCAATTAAAGGCGCTATTTCAATGTCACCGACACCACCGGGATGGTAGCCCGCGTCTACTACGATGGCGTCATCTTTGATCCAGTCAGCGCGAATGAACTCCGGCCGACCAACAGCGCCTACGACGAGATCAGCCTGACGGATATGAGATTCAAGATCTCGGGTTCTGGAGTGGCAAATCGTCACTGTGGCGTTGGCTTGAAGCATCATCATGGCCATAGGTTTCCCCAAAATGGGGCTTCTACCAACGACTACGGCATGAAGCCCGGCCAAATCGAGTTTGTAGTGTTCTAGCAGTCGCATAATACCCTGCGGTGTGGCGCAGCCATAGGCTGGTTCGCCCATGCTCATTCGTCCGAAGCCAAGACAAGTGACGCCATCGACATCTTTATCAAGGGCAATCATGTCGAAGGCCGCTCGCTCGTCAATATGCGAGGGCACCGGATGCTGAAGAAGAATGCCGTGGACATCAGGGTTGATGTTCAGTTGTTCGATTTCTCGCAGTAAGTCATTTGTCTTTATCGTCGACGGCAGTTCGATCGCCAATGACTCCATGCCAATTCGTTTGCAGGCATTGGCCTTCATTTTTACATAGGTGGCCGAGGCAGGATCGTCGCCGACTAAAATGGTGGCAAGTACCGGTGTGCGGTCCCCTGTACGCTCTTTTAGTTTAGCGACTCGCTCTGTCAGATTTGCCTCGGTTAATTGTGCTACGTATTTTCCATCTAACAGCAGTGCGGGCATTGTGTTCTCCTTTTCGATGCCGCAATTCTACAGATTTGAAATGTCGGCGAAAGTCGATTTCTGCAATTGACCCAGTGACGCTAAACCTTGTAGACTCGCGGCCCGCGGGATGTTGAATATCTCTCGATTTTCGGGGTGTAGCGCAGTCTGGTAGCGCGCCTGCTTTGGGAGCAGGATGTCGGGGGTTCGAATCCCTCCTCCCCGACCACTGATCTTCGGTCATGTCGCCACGGCCGAAGCGCTTGGCAAAGTGCCTACTCAGTGGTGGCTGTAGCTCACCAGGTAGAGCACCGGATTGTGGCTCCGGAGGTAGCGGGTTCGAGACCCGTCAGCCACCCCATCCCTTGAAAGCCTTGTAACTACTGGCTAGCAATTAGAACTCTGTGTAACGCGTCTGTGTAATGTGCTTACAGTCGGAGTTTTACACAATGAATTTAACTTGTTTGAAGTCGGGAATTTGGCAGGCTGAATTACGTGTTCCAACGGATCTGAGACTTGTCATAGGTAGAACCAGATTCGCTAAATCAATGGGAACTCGCGATAAGCGTGAGGCGATTGTGAAGGCCGCGCCGCTTTTGGAGCAATGGCAATCCGAAATTGATCTTGCCAAATCAGATCCGCAAGCGTTTATGGCTAACCAAATATTGAGGAAGGCACGACAGGAGTTTCACGTTAAACCTCTGGACTCAGGAAGGTCTGATGATCACTTAGCTTGGCTTGAGAATTTGCCGCCGTCTAAAGCCTTGCTCTATGAAGCGATAGAGTGGGGCAGTGATACTCCACTCCCAGCTTACATGGATGCGTTCGTACAGAGTCACTACACAAAGCCCGGCACCCAGTCTGAGGCACGTAGGTACATTCTGGAGGCAACGATATTTATACCAACACTTGCCGCTCTGACACGGATTAATGCTCAGCGATGGCTAACGAATGAGGAGAGCAAAGATCCTTCTTCCAGACGCGCTTTAAAGACGATGCAGAAGGCCATTGGGTGCTTATCCGAATATATTTCGTGGCTTCAATATCGAAACCTCGTTTATCAGAGTCTTATCAACCCCTTCAGAGATCTGCACTATCCGAAGATGCTGACGAGATCGAAGCAATACAAACCTCTGTCTTACGATGAAATCTGCTTATTTAGGTCGGCAGCCGTCGGTAAGGGCGATGAACTCTTGGTCGCCTTTTTAGATATAGCTCGCTTTACGGGTATGAGATTGTCAGAAATAGGTGTTTTGAACACTAAAAGTATTGAGTTGGTTGGCGGCATTGCCTGCTTTCGCGTCAAAAGCGATGCGAAGACAGTGGCCTCTGCTAATCGCTTGATCCCTATCTCCAAAAAACTAAAGAGCTTGGTCGATTTGGAACGCTTAGACATGAAGGAACATCGCAATGCCTATGGTAAACGCATGACTGAAGCTCAGGAGCGACAGCTGGGAAAGAGGCTTACTAAGTTGTGTTTGATGGATTGACATGGACCTTTACGACAAAGCCACCTAGCCCCCACCTGATTTA
>CAJYAI010000059.1 GCA_913064725.1 uncultured Alteromonadaceae bacterium
CGAGTACTCTTATTCTATCTCACCAGCGGTAGCTATTCCTGATCAAGGTACGATCGAATCTACACTTGAGGTTGATGCCGACATCACGATTAGTGAGGGCGGCGTGAAGATACCTATGGATATCTCTCACACCTACCGTGGGGATATTGTGCTTGTGCTTCAGTCGCCGACCGGCACGGTCGTAAGTCTTAAAAATTCATTGGGGTCTGACAGTGGGCAGAACGTTGTGGGGATATTCCCAGACACGCTTGCGCCCGCGGATTCATTGGATGCGTTAGTGGGTGAATCAACATTGGGCGAGTGGGAACTGACGACCACTGATTCTTTTGAAATTGATACGGGAACCTTAAACGCCTGGGGAGTTTCATTGTCATCGGTTACGCCGGGTGATCGGGTGGTCAACCAAGGGTCTTCCTCACCAATTGTCTTGACGGGTATGCAGAACGACGAAACCTACAGTTGCGAGATAACAGCTTATGCGGGCAGTGATCCGAGCGAGGCAGTGGCAATGGGGCTAGTAACGCCGACATCCAATGCATCGATAGACACCGATAATGACGGACTGACAGATGCAGAAGAGGTCGAGTTCGGGACAGATCCAAACAACGCCGATTCGGATGGTGATGGTCTGCTGGACGGCGATGAAGTAGCGTTGGGTGCGGACCCGACCGAATCTGACACGGACGGCGATGGATATGGGGATGGCGAGGAAGTAGACGCTGGGACGTCCCCGACAAATGCGGCTGATGTGCCTATCATAGGAAGCAGTATTCTCATTTTAAAGGCGGCTATAGATGCTGCAGCTAGTTCGAACCCCTGAAGATCTCGGCAAACATCGCGGTATCAAAGGGGATACGAGCGCTCAGCACGTGAAGAGTAGCAAAGTGAATAAAGGGGTTGGCGGTGACGACCGTAAACGTGGCTTTTCCCATACCTACGAGCATTTGCGTCATGACAATGTAGGTCACGCTCAGCACTGACATTTCGGTCGTACTGTAGTCCACACCCGGGTCAAAGAGGCTAAACACTGCGTAAAAGAGACCGGCTATGGCGATGACAGTGAGTTTGCTTTCATACATCAGCATGAGTCTCGGAATGACGACAACATGCATCAAAATAACGACAGGCAGTCCGGCACCAAAGGTGTTCACCAAAACACTCGCCGGTACGCCGACTGCATACTGCTGCGCCGTCAGCGAAAAAAACGGGAGGCCGCCGATGATGGGTCCAAAAAAATCGAGTGCCCAAAACGCAGCTAAAATCCAAATATTTCTGCGCCATTGTAACGAGGCCAAGAATTCAGCGAGATTAAAGCCCTGAGCCCTCAACCAATAAAACGGTAGCACTACGTAAACAACCGTATTGGCAAGCATCCAGAGAACGACATCGATCCAATCGAAAACTCCCGATTCGAAGACAAACGGTCCGGGAAAGTGAAGCCCAATTGACAATACAGCACCGAGGAAAAGCTGCGTGACTAAGACATAAGCAAATGCAATTAGGACCTCTTTGGCCGCTCGGTCACGATTCACCCGGTACAGAGACGCCCAATCAAACGACTCTCTTCGGCGAGTGAGAAACAACAGAAGAAATACAGTCAGCACCAAGACGGGGAAGTACATCAGAAGGAGACTGGAGGCGGCTTCCATGGCGATGGGCGGGGTGGCTACTGCAGCACTCTCTGTCAAAAAAAAGAGCCCCGCGACCAACAGCCAGACCACCGCTAAAATCAAGAGCTCCTTATACCCCTTGGTCATACTGTCCTGCCTCGTGTCGATCATTTATCCAGTGGCTCGTACGGAAAAAAGTAACGCCTCTGAACGTAATGTGTACCGCAACACCCTACAGACTTTCGAGCAGTAAAGGTGAAAGCGTGCGGCGGACAGTAAGCGCAAATAGTGTTTAAGGGGAGTTCGTTAGGTTCTCCATGAAGGCCACCATGGGTACTGGCCAAGCATCCTGTTATTGCGCCGGGTCACTCCGCGCGGCACACGCGCCCCCAATTGACGCTAAGAGCCTCTATTCGATGACAAGCTCAGCCATACCTTGGTTAATTGTGTGACCCTGTCTGTTCGAGTTTTTGAGAGCCCAAAATGGTTGCAGTTGACCTAGACCAAGGCGGTCGCGTTTTATAAAACTAAAAAAACCGTCTTGCGATGGCTTTTAATATGGCGGTGGGCCAGGGATTCGAGCCTATTTTTAACTGCCTTAACCTAATTAAAAATAACCCAATAAAAACAACAATTTATAGTCGATATGAAAAATAAATTGAGTGAATAAATAAACTTTAATAACCCCTTTACGGGTGCTATCAGAACTGGCATGAAAAGCGAGCTAAAGAGCAGTATTACCGTGGTGAGATCAAGCGGGTGATGAGCGAACCGAGGGAGGCTGGGCTCTTGACATATTGACGAGACTGGGCGAGCTTCAACGACACTAGTTCCGGAGAGCTTTGTTATGAAGTCATTGCACGAAGGGGGCTGCCTTTGTGGAGAGGCTCGCTATGTTGTCAGCGGTTACCCTCACCCAAGAGGAGTCTGTCATTGTCGCTATTGCCAACTCCGCACCGGAAGCGCTTTTGCCGTATTGGCCTATTTTGAGCCAGAGAATTTCAGCTTACGGTCAGGTCAGCTTAGCCACTACGAATTTACTAGTGAGAGCGGCAAGAAATGGGACGTAAATTTCTGCTCGAAATGCGGAACAACTGTTTATTACCAGCTAGAAGTTTGGGGTGATCTTATTGGTATTGACGGGGGCACCTTCGACCCCCCAACGTTTTTCTACGACATCGCCGGAGAAGTCTTTACTAAATCAAAGGCACATTTTATTGGAGATATAACCGCGGGCGGGCACTACGACACCTCTCCCAGCTACGAGCCTAAAATTCGTGAAGAACAGCGTCTGAAAGGCAGCGACTAATTGCCTCGCCGACTCTTGCGATCTCCAGCGCGCCAACTGGTGAATGATGAACTTCGTGTGCAGCTGATCTTCTTAGCTAATAAATAAAAAACGATGATCACACGGCACGTCCGAATTCAGAGCCCTAAGCGCCTGACCCACGTCTTGTGCAAACGGGCTTACTATAAATATTGAGGGGGAGGGGGTGTAGGTGCAGCGTACTGCACCGATTTGGCCCCTACTTTTGGCCCCATGCGGCTGAAAGCCGCATAAAACCAAGGGATATGGCGGTGGGCCAGGGATTCGAACCCCGGGAACCTCTCGGTTCAACGGTTTTCAAGACCGCCGCTTTCGACCACTCAGCCAGCCCACCTAAACTGTTTCGCCTACGCTTGAGCGAAGCGACGCATTATAGCGATGCAGCCTCAGCGATCAAGCTTCAGCGGCCTCATTTTCAACGTTTATCTCATCCTGCTCTACAGTAGCGGGACCTCGAGGATCATTTGCTGCTCGTGGAGCGAGATTTGGTTGGTGTAACGCGTCCGGAAGGGCGCTTTCACCAAACACTGAGGATGTAGCAGTTTCAATACGAACCTCAGTTACCGGATTTGCATCAACACGCGGGTCGTTTATGGCTCGCCCACCGTCCACTATACCGCTGGTATTCGGCGCTGACGTCGCCGGCTCCGCCTCTGCGACTGCAGCAACGCTGATATCTTCAGCCGCTTCAGGCGCCACCGCATCATTCACCTGCTCAGGCGCTAGTGATTGAGCGGAGGGGATGGTGGCAAATACATCCTGTTGATCTTCGGCCGCTCCAACAAGGCGTGTGTCATCGACTGACTCAAGTTCTGCAGCACTAGCCGTACTCACTGGCTGCTGCGCGGCGCTATCTGGTTCGACCCGACTCTCTGCCTCAACGGGTTGCGTTATGTCAGGTTTTGCACCCCTGCGCCGACGCCGTCGTCCCTCTGTGCGCTTCTCAGCTGGTCGGTGCCGAGGCTCATGTTCGTCAGCCGCGCTAGCGGGTGGCTCAATGGCCTGCTCAGCCACAGTGTCAGCAGTCGTCTCTTCAGAATCACTCTCAGTGGATGTCTGTTCTACCGAGTCGCTACCGCTGCGCCGGCGCCCACCTCGGCGTCCTCGACGTCGACGCTTCTTGGGCTCTCCATCAGCGTTTAATTCGTCATCGGAGAGAGCAGGAGCTTCAACTTCTATCGCCTCATCGGCATTGTCGGCTGCCGTCTCTTGCTTTACTGGTCGCTTTCTTTGACGGCTGTTGCGGCGCTTAGATTTTGTCCCCTCGGCCCTCTGAGATTTTTCAGAGCCTACTGCTGCTGGCTCTTTTTCAGAATCATCATCTGCCTTCGGTACCGGCGCAAAGAGCGCGGACCACAGCCGTGGAAATAAGCCAGGCTTTTTTTCAATCTCGGTATTAGGCACTGCTGCGATCGGCTCGGCTGGTTCTGACGGCGCAGAAGCAGGAGGTGGCGCGTCCGGTGTTACGCCCCTGACCAAGGCCTGAGGAGCTGCTACGGGTTTCTCATCACTGTCGCTGTTCGATTCAGCATCGAAGTCTGCCAGATCGATTTCGAAACTTTCTCGAAGATCGGCCTCTACTTCATCGTCCCGCAGACGAATAACCTCAAAATGCGGTGTTTGCATATTGGGGTTGGGTATGACGACTACCCGGACCTTGGTTGCAGCTTCGATTTCGCCGACCGCTGCACGTTTTTCGTTGAGTAAGAACGCAGAAACCGCGACTGGAACGATGACCCTGACTTCACCGGTCCGCTCTTTTGAGGCTTCTTCTTGTATGAGGCGCAAAATGGCCAATGCAAGTGACTTGGTATCACGAATGGATCCCTGTCCCGTACATCGTGGACAAACCATGCCACTGGTTTCACCTAGGGAGGGTCGCAGCCGCTGACGAGACATTTCAAGCAGGCCAAAACGCGAGATTCTTCCCAATTGAATTCGTGCACGATCAATTTCCAAGGCATCCCGCATTCGGTTTTCAACGGCCCGCTGATTCTTGGACGCATTCATATCGATGAAGTCGATAACAACGAGACCGCCCATATCTCTCAGCCGCAACTGCCGTGCAATTTCGTCAGCAGCTTCCAGGTTGGTATGAAGGGCGGTTGCTTCGATGTCACTACCTTTGGTGGCTCGAGCAGAATTTATATCGATAGAGATCAGCGCTTCTGTGGGATCGATTACAATGGAGCCACCAGAGGGAAGTCGAACCTCGCGCTGAAATGCCGTCTCGATTTGCCCTTCTACCTGAAATCGGGTGAACAGAGAGAGCGTGTCGTTGTAAGCTTTGATGCGATTTTGATACTTGGGCATGACCATGCTGACGAAGTCCAGAGCTTGTCGATGCGCATGCGGCTCGTCGATTAGCACTTGGTCAATATCGTCCTTAAGGTAATCTCGAATTGCCCGAATGATGACATCACTCTCTTGGTAGAGGAGCGTTGGTGATGAATTCTCTCCCGCTGCCTCGGATATTGCTGCCCAAAGTTTGAGTAAGTAATCGAGATCCCACTGGAGTTCTTCAGCGCTGCGTCCCACGCCGGCGGTCCTAATAATGACGCCCATGCCATCGGGTATAGCCAGCTGTGCAAGCGCACCTTTTAGTTCGGTTCGCTCTTCCCCTTCGATACGTCGGGAAATTCCGCCAGCGCGAGGGTTGTTTGGCATTAAAACCATGTATCGGCCAGGTAGACTGATGAAGCTCGTGAGCGCTGCGCCTTTTGAGCCACGCTCCTCTTTATCGACCTGAATTATGACTTCCGTGCCTTCTTTAATCGCGTCCTTTATGCGCATCTTACCGTCGCCACCAGATGCGGTACGTGCGTATTGAGGTGCTATCTCCTTCAGAGGCAGAAAACCATGGCGCTCCGCACCAAAATCGACAAACGCTGCTTCCAGGCTTGGCTCTACTCGGGTGACTTTGGCTTTGTAAATGTTTGATTTGGTTTGAAGTCGTGCGCGATTTTCTATGTCTAAATCGTACAGACGCTGACCGTCTACTAGGGCAACGCGCACTTCCTCGCGTTCCGTGGCGTTAATTAACATCTTTTTCATGTGTTAGGTTCCAAAAGGCAACCCAACAGCGGGGCGAGCGCACTAATGTGCACGACACTGCGTGTGGCGAGCTAGTTAGCCCGCCTATATCGTCTTGTCGGAGCTGTCGTCACGTTTAACGTTTGTAACGACAGCCTGAATCTCTCCGCGCAATTGGATCGCGGTTTTACGTATAACCCTGAGCTGCCGAGCTCCTATTTCACTTTCCGATCTGCCGGCGCTTCGAGTTTCCTTCATCTGGAATTGCGGTCCGTATAAAGGTTGATGCCTCATTCGACGCTTTCGCGTACATTGTCGGTCCATCGCAATCCCGCGGCGAGCATAGCACCGGGACGTCGACACATCAATCAAAGACTTAAGAAGGTAATAGTGTCCGAATATAAAGCCCGATTTATTGAGCTTTCAGATGAAGAATCAGGGCAGCGCTTAGATAACTACTTGATGCGAGTCCTTTCCGGCGTTCCTAAAACGCGGATTTATAAGGCCATCCGCACCGGCGAAGTTCGCGTCAACAAAGGCCGTTGTAAACCCGAGCGCAAATTAGTCGCCGGTGATGTCGTTAGACTGCCACCCATGACGATTGCTGATCCCAGCGTGGTAAAGGCGATTCCAGATCGATGGTCTAGTCGGATCGAGCGCAGTATTCTCTATAATGACAGCCAGCTGATGATCGTTGATAAGCCTACCGGTCTCGCCGTGCACGGCGGCAGTGGTGTCCAGTTCGGTCTGATTGAGTCGCTGCGGCAAATGTACCCTGATCAGAAGTATATGGAATTGGTTCACCGCTTAGACAGGGATACGTCGGGTCTCGTGATGATTGCTAAACGTGCCTCGGCACTGCGAGAGCTGCACGCACTGCTGCGTGATGACGGGGTTGATAAGCGATATTTTGCTTTGGTGTCTGGCAAGTGGCCGTCGCATCGCGTTCGCGTTGAGGCGTCGCTTCAAAAGTCAGCCTTGGTCTCAGGGGAGCGAGTGGTCCGTGTTACATCGGAAGGGCGGCGGAGCGTGACAGATTTTCGTGTTATCCAGCGGTTTCGAAAAGCGACATTGATAGAAGCCAAGCCGATCACAGGCCGCACGCACCAAATTCGGGTGCACGCTCAGCACGCAGGACATCCCATTATGGGTGATCTAAAGTACGCGACAGAGGAGCAGCTGGCGTTCGCGAAAACAACAGGCCTAAAACGCCTGTTTTTGCATGCTCATCAGTTGCGTTTTCGACTCGGCGATCGTCATCACGAATTTGAGTCCGAATTGGACTCAGAGCTACGAGGTGTATGCGATTCATTATCCGGACACGGCTAGGGAAGCAGGTAACCTTCCGCTCTCAGCATATTCGACAGAGCAATCAATGGTAGGCCCTGCAGAGCCGTAGGGTCATTGCCCTCTAGCTTTGCCATCAATGCGATACCCAAACTTTCCCACCTAAACGCACCCGCGCAGTCGAGAGGCTGGTCCTGAAGGACGTACCGAGAGATATCTTCTGAGCTAAGCTTGCGTAGAGTGGCACGATACTCCACGACCTGCGTTTGGCATCGTCCACTGTCAGTATCACGCAGCGATACGCCGGTATAAAAGTGGATTGTTTTCTCGCTGGCTTTTGCGAGCTGCGCTTTTGCCTTTGCGACTGAGCCTGGCTTGTGAAGTTGCTCATTATCGAGCACAGCTACTTGGTCCGACCCAATAACGAGGCAATGGGACTCAGTTACCACTGATGCTTTTTCTTCTGAAAGACGGGCTGCTAAGTCGGCAAAACACTCATTAAGGATTCGTTTTTCATCCACGTGGGGCGAGACTTGCTGATAAGAAACCAGTAGTCGATCGAGCAGCTGCGCGCGATAGGCAGAGGTGGACGCTAGAATCAGTTTTTTATGTGGTTTGGCCATATCACCGATGTTAGTTTTTGACAGCATTGCATTTTGACAGCAACCGGCCTGAGACGTATAGTCCGCCGCCATGTCGAATACCCCCTTTCCAAAAGAGGCCGAGCTGCGTAATTGGGCGTCTCGCGGGATGGAAGCCAATGGTTATCTCTCGATCGACAGGATGCCAAGGTTGAGGGCGGCCGCTATTGCTGCGGAGGAACAGGCTAAGGTGCGGCTGTCCTGTTACAAAGATGAGCAGCATCGTTATGTTGCAGATATCTCGGCGGAGATGGTGTTGACACTACAATGTCAGCGCTGCCTCGAGGCATGTCGAACAGAGTTGAATACGCATAGCCTGCTGTGCATTGTGTGGACTGAGGAAGCCAGCAAGGATCTTCCAGGGTCATATGATCCGCTGATTACAGGTGACGTCAGCAATTTGCATGAGTTGGTGGAAGACGAGTTGCTGTTGTCGCTCCCGGCAGTAGCGATGCATGAAGAAGATTGTAGTGGAGGCACACCGCGTGACTTTGGTGACCTCACGAGCGAGATAGTGGAAGAGACAGTTAGCCCATTTTCCGGGTTAGACGGGCTGTTGAAGGCGTCTGTCGAAACGAAGGGAAATGAATAGAACTTTACCGTTTATGCGTTGTCATAACGGCTGGATTAAAGAAACAGGAGAGTCTGATGGCTGTTCAACAAAATCGTAAAACACGCTCCAAGCGCGGTATGCGTCGGTCACACGATGCGT
Source organism: uncultured Alteromonadaceae bacterium (assembly GCA_913064725.1). GTDB lineage: Bacteria > Pseudomonadota > Gammaproteobacteria > Pseudomonadales > Halieaceae > Luminiphilus. The sequence continues at coordinate 8,611 of CAJYAI010000059.1, forward strand.
TAGGTGAGGCAACCTTGACCGTCGACAGCACATCTGGAGAGACCCGCCGGCGACACCATGTCAGTGCAGATGGTTTCTACAAAGGCCAAAAGGTCCTCGATATAACCACTGACGACTAAATCTGTGTCGCTCGGCATTTTATACCCGGGGCAGGGTTCGCAGCGGGTCGGTATGTTGGCAGAGGCTGCCGTCGCATACCCACAAATTAGGGAGACATTCTCTGAGGCCAGCGAGGCCCTAGGGTATGATCTTTGGGCGCTGGTGTCCGGCGGACCTTCCGAGACATTAGAGCTGACCGAGTTCACTCAGCCTGCACTGTTGACGGCGAGCGTAGCGCTGTTCAGGGTTTTTTGCTCTTTGCACGACTGCAGACCGGCGGCTGCGGCGGGCCATAGTTTAGGCGAATATTCAGCGCTAGTGTGTGCGGGTGTCCTTTCGTTAGCAGACGGTGCTCGGTTAACACGGCAGCGAGGCGCGGCAATGCAAGCGGCAGTGCCGGCTGGGCAAGGTGGTATGGCAGTCATTATTGGGCTGCCGGACGCTGTTGTGACCGATACGTGCACGTCTTTATCGAGCGAAACGCATTTTGTAGCTGGCGTCAATTTTAATGGGCCGGGGCAGGTTGTAATTGCGGGACACGAGGCGGCCGTAGATGATGCGCTGGACGCTCTCAAGGATGTCGGAGCACGTCGTGCCATGCGCTTACCTGTCAGCGCTCCTTTTCACACACCGTTAATGGGCCCCGCGAGTGATGTCATGGCTGAGGCGTTTGACGATGTCGCTTGGTCATCCCCCCAGTTTCCTGTGGTAAGTAATGTCGACGGCGCAGTTTTGACAAGCCCTGAGGCGATTCGGAGTAGTCTCGTCCGGCAGGTAACCGCTCCCGTTTTGTGGACACAGTGCATGTCGACTCTGCGATCTTTGGGTTGCGACCATTTTCTAGAGTGCGGACCGGGAAGCGTTCTGAGTGGATTGAGCAAGCGAATTGATAAAGCTGTTCCCTGTCGGTCTATCGAGACGCAAGCTGCGCTTGAAGCCGAAATTTGAGTGGGTAAAGGTATTGCCATGAATGAAGCTTCAACAAAGCAGATTGCCCTAGTGACAGGTGCCACCCGCGGTATCGGTAAGGCGATTGCAAGTGAGCTTGCTGCGGCTGGACATATTGTCATAGGCACGGCCACGTCAGAGCAGGGCGCTTTGTCTATCAGCGCCGTGCTCGAAAATTCAGGTGGCACGGGTATTCGGCTCGATGTCAGTGATGCAGAGGCGGTGAAAGCGGCTGTCGAAAAAATTAATAGCGATTACGGTGCGCCGACAATCCTCGTGAACAACGCGGGGATCACGCGTGACAATCTGATGCTTCGTATGAAAGAAGAGGAATGGTCGCAGGTTATCGCAACAAATTTGTCGTCACTGTTTACGCTGAGCAAGGCGTGTCTACGCGGTATGACGAAGGCTCGCTGGGGTAGGATCGTCACTATTTCATCTATCGTGGGACAGATGGGAAATGCAGGGCAGGCCAATTATGCAGCCAGTAAGGCGGGCGCCGAAGGAATGTCGCGAGCGATGGCAAAAGAGCTCGGTTCTCGCGCTGTAACTGTGAATTGCGTTGCGCCGGGCTTCATAGATACGGACATGACTAAAGTGCTGACCGAAGAGCAGAGGTCGGCTATGCTTGAGCAGGTCCCGCTCGGACGGCTGGGTGCACCGGAAGAAATAGCGAAAGTGGTGGCTTTTTTAGTCAGTGACGCAGGCGCTTACATAACGGGTGAAACAATTCATGTGAACGGTGGTATGTACATGTGATGCGAAAAAATGCGGGTTTTAATCTGATGAATAATCAGTAGAATCCGCCGCACGACGCCTGACAGCAGGCGCTACTTGATTACATAGTGATAGCAGAGAAAGGGGACGTCATGAGCAACATTGAAGAACGCGTTAAGAAAATCGTGGCTGAGCAGCTCGGTGTGAAAGAAGATGAAGTTAGCAACGCATCGTCATTTGTCGACGATCTTGGTGCTGATTCGTTAGACACTGTTGAGCTTGTCATGGCGCTCGAGGAGGAGTTCGATACTGAAATTCCTGATGAGGAAGCGGAACAGATCACCACTGTCCAGCTGGCTATTAACTATATCAATGAGAACCTAGCCTGAAGAAAGGCATGAATGCTGATAAAGGCCGCTCTGCTCAGGGCGGCTTTTTTTTATGCTGATATAGTAAGCGTTTGTAAGCGGACCGGGATAAGGCAGATGAATAACCGCAGAGTCGTCATAACGGGCGTGGGTGCCATTACAGCACTCGGACTAGATGTCGTCTCGACGTGGCGAGGTGTTGTAAACGGAACGAATGGTGTTCATTCGATACAACATTTCGATGCCTCGGCATTCTCTACTCAGTTTAGTGCGAGTCTGAAAAATTTTTCGACTGATGGTTATCTCGAGGCCAGAGACGCTAAGCGAATGGATGCCTTTATCCAATACGGGATGGTCGCGGGTATTCAGGCCATGCGCGATTCGGGTCTTGAGATCACTGAAGAGAATCAAGATCGAGTCGGCTGTAACGTGGGCGCGGGTATTGGCGGCATTGGTCTCATCGAAAAAATGTCCCTGACCCTAAACAATACCAGTCCCCGTAAGATCTCACCCTTTTTCGTGCCAGGATCCATCATAAATATGGTGGCTGGCAATTTATCCATCGAGTTTAACCTACGAGGTCCCAATCTTGCGATGGTGACTGCCTGCACCACTGGAACTCACAGCATTGGTTTGGGCGCTCGATTGATTGCTGCTGGGGATGCTGACGCGATGTTGGTTGGCGGTGCTGAGATGGGCACAACGCCTGTTGGATTAGGTGGCTTTGCCGCTGCGCGCGCGCTTTCGACGCGAAACGATTCACCAGAAATAGCGTCGAGGCCATGGGACCGTGATCGTGATGGCTTCGTTTTGGGTGATGGCGCTGGCGTCATGATGCTAGAGTCACTCGATAGCGCATTGGCTAGAGGGGCAAATATTTACGCTGAGGTTGTGGGTTTTGGCATGAGCGGCGATGCCTATCACATGACTTCGCCGCCGGCTGATGGCCGCGGCGCTGCTCTCGCTATGCGCAACGCATTGAAAAATGCTGAGATGAATCCTACCGACGTGGATTATATTAATGCGCACGGCACTTCGACGCCCGCTGGTGATGTCGCGGAGACGGTCGCAATAAAAAGCGTGTTTGCTGACCATTCGTATGATCTTGCAGTGAGCTCGACTAAGTCCATGATCGGCCATTTACTGGGTGCCGCGGGCGCCGTAGAGGCTATTTTCAGTGTGCTGGCCATTCGTGACGGCGTTGCACCGCCCACCATTAATTTGGACAATCCGGACGACGGATGTGATTTGAATTATGTGCCTGGTGTGGCGCAGGAGCGTGACATTAACGTGGCGGTCTCTAATTCTTTCGGGTTTGGTGGCACAAACGGAACCCTTGTTTTTAAAAAGTTTAGTTAGACGGTTTCGTGCTCCGACGGATGGTCATGGCCGGATTGCTTACTGTTGGGGCCGCGATGACATCTGTTTATATCGTTGCGGAGTCGCAGCTCAATACACCCCTTACATTTGCGATCGATGACGATGTCTTTCTAGTGTCTGAGGGCCAGGGCCTCAACGCAATCGCGACGACGTTGGAAGAGCGGGGCCTCATTAGTTCGGCTCGATGGTTGCGGGTCGGTATCCAGCTCCGCTCTTCGGACTTGGTTCCGAAAAAAGGCGAGTATCGGCTCGTCCCCGGAGAATCGGTAGCTCAGTTGTTGCAGCGGATCCACAATAACGCCGTTATTCGTTACGCCCTGACAGTGCCCGAGGGGGTCACCTTTGAGTGGTTCTTAGATCAACTGTGGCAACATCCGCGCGTGACGCGCGTGTTAGACGGAGTGGCAGATCCTCAACTGAGCGCGCTGCTCGGTGACTACGATTCCCCTGAAGGATTGTTTTTGCCCGAGACCTATCTGATTCAGTCGGGTGATACTGATCTGGATATTCTGCGTCGTGCTCGTGATGCGATGAAACAGGTTGTCGCCTCGGCCTGGATGGAGCGAGCGGAGGACATCCCCTTAGCCTCGCCTTACGAGGCGTTAATCCTCGCGTCGATTATTGAAAAAGAGACTGGGATCGGCAGCGAGCGAGATATCATTGCGGGCGTTTTTTCACGCCGCCTTAAGCAGGGGATGAGACTGCAAACGGACCCCACAATTATCTACGGCTTAGGGAGTCAATTTGACGGTAATCTAACCAGACGACACTTGCAGGATCGAGACAACAAATACAATACGTATCGGATAGCCGGTTTGCCTCCGACCCCCATTTCACTGCCGGGTAAAAAAGCAATCGAGGCGGCTCTGCGCCCTGCCGCAGGCGCTAGCTTGTACTTTGTGGCGAAGGGTGACGGCAGTCATGCATTTAGCGATAGCCTTAGCGAGCACAAAAAAAATGTGAGACGCTATCAACTGCAGCGTCGAGAAGATTATCGGTCGAGCCCGAGGTGATGAAAAAAAACAGTAGCTCAGCGAAATTCATCACGCTTGAGGGCGGAGAGGGAGCTGGGAAGTCCACAAGCCGCGATTTCATCGTGTCCTTGCTAAGCGACCACAGTATACCTTTTGTACACACAAGAGAGCCTGGGGGCACACCGATCGGTGAGACGCTCAGAGAGTTGCTGCTGAGTAAAAAGGGAGTGCCTCCGTCAGTAACAACCGAGTTATTGTTGGTCTTCGCGGCCCGTGCCCAGCATCTTCATGAAACAATTGAGCCGGCATTGGCGGAAGGTAAGTGGGTTTTGTGTGACCGGTTCACGGACGCGACCTACGCCTATCAGGGCTATGGCCGCGGTTTCGATTTGAACGCCATATCGACACTGGAGGACCTCGTTCAAAACGGAAGACAACCTGACTTAACCGTGCTCCTTGATATCGACCCTGTAGTTGGAATGGAGCGCGCACGCCTGCGGGCCGAGTTAGACAGATTCGAGGAGGAGGAACTCGCTTTTTTCGAGCGAGTTAGGGCCGGCTATTTGAGTCGGGCCTCGAAAGATTCAAGATTTGAAGTGGTCGATGCATCCCAGAATGTTACCGCCGTTCAGGCGGACCTTGCAGCCATTTTGCAACCATTACTCGAGGGTGGCGGGTGACGAAGATCGCATTTGCCGAACATCAAGCGCTGGCACGTCAGCTTGTAATGTTGCACAGAAGTGGCTCCTTACCCCATGCCATCTTGCTATCTAGCGCCTCCGGGTTGGGTCTCGACGCGGTAGCCCATGCTGTAGGCACATCATTGTTGTGTGATGCTAACGAGGAGTGGGCTTGCACTCGATGCCGTGGGTGCGAGTTAGTTGCGGCAGGCAGTCATGGTGATTATCGGTGGGTTTCCCCGGGCGAGGGCAAGACAGGAATCGGTGTTGAGCAAGTCAGACTGGCCATCGACTTTATGTCTAAGACCTCGGCGTACGGATCGCAGAAAGTACTCGTTTTTTCTGGTGCCGACCGAATGTCATCGGCTGCCGCAAATGCGCTCCTAAAAACACTCGAGGAGCCGCCGGGAAACAGTGTCATTATTTTACTGGCTGATAGAACCTGGTTTTTGCCTGCCACCATTCGGTCTCGCTGCCAGTCTTGGAGACTACCGCCATTGAGTGAGTCGGCATGCCGGAGTTACATTCGCGAGCATGGGTTGATTCCTCCTGAAGATGATCAGACCACGCGGCGAAGTCTTGAACGTCTCGTCGTTGACCACGCCACGGGTCGAGCAGATTCCAATGAGCAGGTTGCACTGGCGATTTGTGACATACTCGACGCCGGTGGCTCGAGTGATAAGCTGTCAAGGACGCTTCAGCAAACCGAGCTTACAGAGGGTATTCAAGCTGTGTTATTGGTGCTGGAGGAGAGACTACGCAGCCAGCTGTATGGCAATGCGTCAGTGCTCGCGCTGCTTCACCTTCATCGCGTCGTGGCGACGCTACTTCAGCGCATTCGCGGGGGGGCTATCCCCGCCAAAGAGACTGCGTGTTACGAAGTCGCAAATTTGGTGGTGCAGGCAGCGCGAAATCAACTTGCTGAGTTACAGCGCGGATTAGACGTAATGGGCGCTTAATCGATGGCAAGGAACTTGGCAACGTCATCAGTCGAGGATAATCTGGCGCAATGAGCGACGAAAATAAGCAGGGCGTGTTATCGCTGACGATCAAGGACAGGGCCGTCTTGTATGCAGCTTACATGCCCTTTGTCGAACAAGGTGGGTTATTCGTCCCAACCAACAAAAAGTTCGAGCTAGGCGAGGAGGTCTTCATTTTGCTCGCGCTCATGGATGAGCCGGAGAAGATCCCCATTAACGGTCGCGTTATTTGGATCACGCCTAAGGGCGCGCAAGGCAATCGACAGGCGGGGATTGGCGTACAGTTTTCTGACGCTAATTTTGTCGCGGTCACCAAAATAGAAGATCATCTCGGCCCCGGATTGTTGTCAGATAGACCAACGCACACCATGTAAAGTGGCGTGTCCCGATGCAATCGCGCGGAGGTCCTACAACGTGGCGTTTTTAAGTCGGATCTTCCGGCGCCGCATTGAATCAATCCACCTAATGTGACACCATCCGCGCCCTTGGGTGATAATCCACGGAAGCACCCATTTTGATAAGTATTTACGCGGGAGTGGCGAAATTGGTAGACGCGCTGGATTTAGGTTCCAGTGTCTTACGACGTGAGAGTTCGAGTCTCTCCTTCCGCA
>CAJYAI010000060.1 GCA_913064725.1 uncultured Alteromonadaceae bacterium
TTTGCCAGATTCGCCTTCCGCATCAACGTTACATACATCAGCGCCTGTACAGGTGTTGTGCAAACCATAACCGTGAATGATTAAACCACCCCATTCACCCGCACCTTCATAACCCTCATCGTCAGACGAGAAGATGATTGGCGCAGTAGCTGTACCTTCGGCCATGATTTTAGAGCCGCGTGTAATCAGCAGATTGGCGAATGAACCGGCCTTACCGTATATGTTAACGCCTGGTTCAATAGTGAGTGTTACGGTCTGAACGTCAGATCCACTCTCTAGCTTACCATCTGCTCGAATGTTCCCGTTCCCGTTCCCAACCGTTACTCGACCTTCCATAAGGTAGTCAACACCACCGTTTAGTGTCATGTCCGCGCCAATAGAAGAGGGCAGAACACAAAGACCATCGGCATTTGCTGGTGCACCTGCTGGACAAGTCGCCTCAGGCGCTGACGGGGCCGAACCGAGTGAACCCTCAATCGTCCAACCTGCCCACCACGGGAGATCTGACGACAGCGGATTTACAGCGCCAATGTAACGAGTGGAATCCAAGTAACTCGCATCCGCCACCGACTCAGGATACGCAGCATTGATTGCCGCCCAATCCAAAGCTTCCGCAGTCACCGCAGCCGATGCTTGAGCAGCGAAGTTGTTGTCGAGATCTGGATTTCCCGCCGTACCGCTCAAACCCGCAAAGCTTGCAAGCGCACCGTCATCACCAGAAGCGTTTGCACAATCATACAACCAATTGTTAAACACTAAGGCAGACCCAACAATTCCCTGAGAGTCGCCACCTTCAATCTCAGCACACGTGTCGAATGTAGTTAAACTGTCGTCGGCAATAGCCACTGCTACGTTATGGAAGAAGCCGCCTGAGCCCTTCTTAAAGCGCATAACATAAGAAGCGTCATTTTCTTTCTTGTTAGCCACGATAGTAAGGTTTGCAACTGTTGGCTTAGAAAGCGGCTCAGCAGCACCCTGCGTATCCATCTCAAACGCTTCACCACCGCCCGCGTTTGACTGCTTCACGATAATGTACTGCAGGTTACCCTGGTAACCCTCGTCCCAGTCAACTGAGTCATCGAGGTTGTTGGTGAAGACACCGTATTTGACGTTTACATCACCGCCATAGAACTCGATACCGTCGTCAGAGTTACCCTCGACTTGGATGTACTCCATAGTAGTACCTGATCCGACGCCGACCAAAGAGATACCGTTGATCTCATTGTCAGGTGCAAACTCATAGCCACCTTCAGCAACCACTACATACTTGAGGACACCACTGTTGTCGTCACGAACGAAACCTCCGGCTTTGCCAGATTCGCCTTCCGCATCAACGTTACATACATCAGCGCCTGTACAGGTGTTGTGCAAACCATAACCGTGAAGGATTAAACCACCCCATTCACCCGCACCTTCATAACCTTCATCGTCAGACGAGAAGATGATTGGATCTTCTGCCGTACCCATCGCCATTATCTTGGAGCCGCGAGTCACTAGCAGATTGGCGAATGTCCCGGTCTTACCGTAGATATTGGTCCCCGCAGGAATCGTTAGCGTTGCATTCTGAACAGCATCGCCACCCTCGAGAGTGCCGTCGGCCAAAATAGTGCCGTTACCGTTACCAACAGTCACGCGACCTTCCATTAAGTAATCGAAGCTAGCATCGAGTGTCAAATCAGCCGATATGGTGCTAGGCAGAACGCAGACTCCATCGGAGTTTTCAGTCGTTCCTTCAGGACACTCCGCGTCGGGCTCGGGCTCAGGCTCGGGCTCGGGCTCGGGTTCCGGCTGCGGATTATTTGTAGTATTGCCACTGTTAGACTGACTGTTGTCAGTTGTTGGCGCGTCAATGACGATTGTCGCCTCGTCGCCCTCGCTGCAACCACCGAGGCCCACCAGGGCCCCTGAGGCTAAGAGAGCCATTACTAGCTGTTTGTTCATTAAGATTTACTCCCTAGTGGTAAGTGCGTCCTGTTGGACTAGTTGTGTTGCCTTTACTTACAATTCCCAATCAATGGAAATTGAAACCTTGGTACCTTTTTCATAGAGCTGATAAGGCTGACCAAATTGCGTGTACTCAACTTCTGTATTTAGCAAGTTATCAACCTTTGCTTTCAGCGTGATTGCCTCAGACACATCCAGCCTGTACACCAAATTGGCTTCCAAACGCGGCTCGAAAATAATGTCGGGTGAGCCAAACAACCCGACGTCAGCAATAGATTCGCCTGTCTGGTTGAGAAGTAGCGTCAACTGCTGACCCGCCGCTATGTCATCAAAACCGAGTATAAGGTTGGCGGTGTACTCAGGCTGCCCCTGCAGAGCCCGCACCCTCCCTGATGAGAGAGCCACTTCAGATTCGATGTAGGCAACGTTGAAACTAACGAAAAACGTGCGCGCCAATCCCTCGTCCAGCGCAAACTCTTTGCGCCCTTCAATTTCCACTCCAGAAATCTCCCCGCTGTCGGCGTTGCGGAACGTTCTAGAGTTACCGGCGGTACCAGAAGCCAACTGAACTACCCGCTCAATGGGCTTTTCCATGTCCTTGTAGAACAGAGCAGCACTCAGATTGTCCTGCTCGCTATCCCCGTACCACTCCCAACGGAGATCGACATTGGTAATAGTCGACACCTCTAAGAAAGGATTACCGAGAACTCGGAAGTTAAACTCGTTATCGTAGAAAGTTGCGTTGGCAGCCTCTTTAAAATCTGGCCTAGCGACCGTCTCAGACGCCGCAAAACGCAGTTGCTGGTTATCTGAGAAAAACCAATTGACACTCAAACTAGGGAGAAAACTATCCTTATCGATAACTGACTGAACCGCGGACTGCTCCCCTGACAGAGAAAAAGTATCCGTTATCTGCTCGTATTCCTCATAGCGACCGCCAACAACCAGCTGCCAGTTAGACCCGAAAGTATGATCGTACATCAGGTATGCACTGTTATAGGTCATCTCTGCCTCGTAGCTGTCGGAGGCAAGCGTCTTGTCCTGAAAAACGAAGCCAGTGTCACGGCTATTCGTAATGCCGCCCACTGGTGGCACGGTACTGCCGTCAGCATCCACCACCGACTCACATGCCCGTGTCCCAGGGCCCTCACCACACGCATAAATCACGTCAGAAATGAGCAGGTTATCGGTGAACAGCAGATCCGACCTCGCCTGGTTGATATTGAACCCATAACTCTCGCTGTCAGAATCTCGCTCACGGGCCACGGCGGACCCACCAACCCGTAAACTTGAAAAATTGTAGCCGTCATCCATAACGTCAAAAGTAAAATCCAAGGACGCATCAAGGTTTGTGTCAATCAAATCATCATACCGCCTCAAGATGGCGCCCGGCTCTACGAAGAAGTTTCGTAGCTCCACAGCCTGTTGATCGTTGGGAGTACCAAAATCAAACTCACTTCGGTACGCATCAAGGTCAACTGCGTTCACAGCGTCCCTAGAAGAGGCCATCACAACCTCGCGCCGATCCGGTGCGTAACGATAAGCACTGCTTGCAGTTACTTGCCACTCAGCAAAAATGTCGCCGTCATCTGTTAAAAAATGTGACCCCGCGAGCTGCGTAGAAGCAAACGTTCGCTCAGTCCACTGGACCGTCTGCAAGTACAAAGCCTCAAACTCGTCACCGCCCTGCCCGGCAACTCTCTCCACTAGCGAACTGGTGTCGCGCGACAACAGCGTGTTCCATTCGAAAGTGCTATCTCCAACATTCAAGCCGATTGAGACTAGGCCACTAGCCAACACATTATTAGCCGCCTGTTTGTAACGCAGGTCATCCTGCCGCTCACCCGTTGGTGTGTAACTGAAGCGCTGACCGTTGTCACGCTGGCTCCAGTCATTTGAATAATTTGCGGCTGCATAGAAGCCTAGTTCCGCATCACCAACATAAAATAAATCGCCATATTCCACGCCCAAACTTGCATTGGGCTGAGCTGTTTTTGTGTCGATATCAAAACCGTCTTTTATCAGAATCGCACCCGCACGACGCAACTCCCCCTCGACGGTATCATTCAACTCAAAGCTGTTCCCGGCAGAGTCACTGACCCGCCCAAGCCCCAAGACTTGGGATATCGCGAACACACCGGCATCGCGCTCCCTTGTTCCATCATCCCAGCCCAGAGCGTCAAACTCGCCACTCAGGGGGTCAATGGCTACGTCCTCAGATGTAAGACCACCCAAGAAGCCGCTTCCGACCGATATGTTAAAAAGGGGCTCGTCGGGGAACGTCTTGGTGTTTATTACTAGATTGCCGCCCGTCGATTCACCGGGCATATAAGGTAGAAATGTCTTCTTAATATCAAGCTGATTCACAAAACTTGATGGAAATAGATCTAGCGGAACCGTCCGCTTAGCTGGGTTAGTAGAAGGCATTGTTGAATTGTTAAGGGTCGCTGCTACGTACCTACCACCGAGACCTCGGATGAAGATGTATTTGTTGTCCTGAACAGAGATCCCAGGAACCCGAACCACCGACGCTGCTACGTCGGAGTCTGAAAATCTCGCCAATAATTCGGCACCAATAGTGTCGACTATTCCATCGGTGTCTCTCTCGGAGACCTCAAACGCGGTAGGGTCAAAACTCCCGAGAACAAAAACTTCTTCCAAAACAGGAGCGGCCACCGCTACGTCTACGGAATCACTGGCTAGCGCGACTGACGCACCACGAGCCACGCCCGCAAAGACCCGAACGTCATATTGCTGTCCGTCGATTGTAAGTGTGTACCGACCACGAGGCGCGTTCGCTGTAGCTACGCCTTGTGCGTTGGATGACGTAATACCGCCTCCGTTTGAGAGGCTCACAACCACTCCTTCTACGGGGGTCCCGTCGCGCGTGACCTTAACCTGCAAGGTGCCGGGTGATTTGCCGCGCCGCTCAGCAGCTGATTCACGACCCGAATATACGTCTACCTTCGCCCCATCTTCGGAATCGATGTCCAAGGCAATATCGACTAGCTGGCCGGAGTTCGAAGCCACTCTGACGCTTTGACGTTTGCCGCCGGCTTCTACCGCAATAACGTGACCACCTTCGATCAAGTCAGCAAGCAATGAGCCGTCTCTCTTTGTCTCACCAACCGCCACGCCATCGACGCTAACTGTCGCCGCCGATACAGGAAGCCCTCCCTTAAACACATATACTAGCAATTCGTCGTCTGCAATGGCGCCTTGTGCAAAACCAAATAAACAAACCGGGATCATGACTAGCGACAGACGCGCACTTGACAACAATTTCATTCTCGCCTCTTTGGATTTAATCCGTCTCCCACGGCGGAAGACCAGATGCCCCGGAAGGTAAAAGAGACGCGTTGCAGAAAGGTTTCACATATGTTGCATTTGCATTACAGAGCGGCGAGACAAGCTGAAAACCTACGTGTTCAACGCATAGATGCGCTAGTTGAAGCAGAGCTGGCGTTCAACGTGAAACAAAAAATTCACACAGTTAACGAAAGTCGCAAAAAAGCAAAATGTGGCGTGTTTTACAGCTACTGCGTGCAAAAATTGCGTGCTTAAAGATCGCCGGTAAAACTGCGTGATCAGCACTTAAGCGCTTGTTAGTAAGTGGGTTTTGCATGGGTATTACGCCAGCACCCTGTTCAGCTTTGCGCGTTTGATCTACTGCGGCTGATCTATTAACGGGCGCAACAGAGTCAAGGCTTTGGTCGCAGCTTGATTGGATAAGCCGGAACATCATTATTAGATAAGCCCGCACATCATTCAGCTCAAATATCCGTCAAGGAAAAGCAGATTTGTGTACTGAGCGGAATTGGAGCGTCCGAAAAAAATATCCGCACAATCCTTCTGTGGTCGGATAACTCGCGATCTAGCCATACTATCTCAGCAAGGACAATGAGCTCAGCAAGGACAATAAGCTCAGCAAGGACAATAAGCTCAGCAACCGATGGTAAAAACGCTAGCAAGCGGCAGGCTTAGCTTTACACACATACTTTCTTGGAGTCACTGTGTCGTTCCGACCGACACATACACTGTCGGTGGCAGGCGTAGCGCGACCCGCATTAAAAACGACCTTTAAGAGCAAAAATCAATGGCGAGCTGAGTCGACGTCCAGACATCGTGGCTCCGTCGGGGCTCGAAGTATTCGCTCTGTTTGGCTACCGAGATCTGACAACGTAACATCTAGGCGACTCAACATCCACACATCGCAACAGCCTGACGTCGCAACGTGTCGCAACATAAAGGTGTCACATTTACCGCCTTTAATATGGAGGCGCGTTTTGGACACTGTGTAGATGGTTTCGTGATTGCCAAGCCGACGTCAGTTAGAACCAAAAAGAAAAACCATTACCTAGGGGGCGATTGCAGCCATGCTGGAGATTAAACCTAACGACACGCTCGCCTGTCGGTCGATCTGGATATCCGATGTCCACCTTGGCAGCGCGCACTGCAAAGCAAAACAATTGCTCCAATTCCTTGATCGCATTGAGTTTGAGCGGCTCTATCTCGTGGGTGATATTGTTGATCTGCTGGCCATGAAGAAACGGGTTCACTGGCCAGAAGCGCACAACCGAGTGCTCAGCAGATTCATGAAACTCTCGCGCCGCAAGCGATCAAAAGTCATCTATGTGCCGGGTAATCATGACCATGTGTTTCGTACAATGGTGGGCAATGACCTGGGTAAGATCGAAGTTCACAGGACCCTGGTCCATGAGACTGCTGAAGGAAAGCGCTTGCTAGTCACACACGGCGATGAGCTCGACTATGCCGTACGTTACTCACGGGCAAATCGCTTCATCGGCGATCTGGCCTACGATGTCTTAATGTGGAGCAATAAACGAACGGACCAGGTGCGGGACTTGCTGGGACTCCCTTACTGGTCGTTGGCTAAATGGGTCAAAAAAAATGTATCCAAAGCCGAAGAGGCCATTAATGCCTACCAGCTCGCAGCGATTAACATGGTCAAGGACAAAGGGTACGACGGTATCGTCTGCGGCCATCTTCATTTCCCAACACTCAGAACCGATGATGGCGTCATGTACTTCAACGACGGCGACTGGGTGGAAAACTGCACAGCACTGATCGAACTCGAAGACGGTTCAATACGATTGATCAAAGGTGTCTCGCACCCCGAATCGATCAAACAAATGATCTTTATCGACGCCACTGACGAATTTACCCGATAATCAACAAAATTTACCGTTGAGTGCAACTTACTAGGCTTGAGTTTGTCTCAACACATCCCCATGTCTTTGGGTGACATCGCTGTAGGTAATCGTCTCATGAATCACGCCGCAATCGCAGGTCTCGAACACTGGCTCAGTCAACAAATTATTGGCCAAGCCGACTTGGTTCGAAAACTTCTCATCGCTGTCCTCGCTGATGGTCATTTGCTGGTTGAGGGCGCCCCCGGCCTCGCCAAAACACGCGCTATTAAAATGTTGGCTGAGGGCGTTGAAGGCGACTTTCATAGAGTGCAGTTCACGCCCGATTTACTGCCGGGTGACATTACCGGCACCGATATATTCAGACCACAGATGGGAACCTTTGAATTTCAAGCTGGTCCGATATTCCACAATCTAGTTCTCGCGGATGAGATAAATCGTGCGCCAGCCAAAGTGCAGTCTGCACTGTTGGAAGCCATGGCCGAACGGCAAGTCAGCGTTGGTGGTACGACCTATCCGCTGCCTGCTTTATTTCTCGTAATGGCAACACAGAATCCGATTGAACAAGAGGGCACCTACCCGCTTCCAGAAGCACAACTTGACCGTTTCTTGATGCATGTGAAAGTGGACTACCCAAACTCAGCGGCCGAGCGAGACATCCTAAAGCTCGCGCGACGTGAAGCCTCGAGCGGCGAGCAGATAGATCAACCAGAAGTCTCCGAGTCGATCGTTTTCGCTGCGCGCGAAGAGGTGTTAACGCTTCACATGTCCGATGCCGTGGAGGAATACATTGTTCAACTCATTATGGCGACACGGCAGCCCGAAGCTTATAGCAGTGAACTAGCCAGCTGGATAGAGTACGGCGCGTCACCGAGGGCCACTATTGGCTTGGATCGCTGTGCCCGAGCGCATGCGTGGTTGCTCGGAAAAGACTTTGTAAGCCCGGACGATGTCAAAGCGATGGCTCATGATGTTCTCAGGCACCGGTTAGTGGTGAGTTATGACGGCGAGATCTCGGGTGTTACCGCCGATGACGTCATCGATAAATTGCTGGAACTGGTTCCAATAGCGTAGCCATCTTTTATGACTGACTTTCTTCCAAAAGGTCACCAAGTCTTGGCTGAGCGGTTGATCGAGGGGCGGCATGCTGCTCGCTTGATTAACATCAATGCGCAGTCCAAAGCCCTGGCGCTCCTCGCCGGTCGCAGACGTGTCCGGCAACGCGGGCGAGGCGTCGACTTTGAAGAAGTTCGGCTTTACGCACCGGGCGATGATGTGCGAACAATTGACTGGCGTGTCACTGCAAGATCGGGCGACCCCCACACAAAACTATTTCAAGAGGACCGTGAACAGCCCATTGTCCTCTTGGTCGACCTTCGATCACCCATGTGGTTTGGCTCTAGAAACTGTTTTAAGTCTGTCCTCGCATCCCACCTGGCATCGGTTCTTGCCTGGGCCGGCTTAGAGGCGGGAGAACGCGTCGGTGGCATTGCCATGACCGATAATGGGCTTTTCGAGATTAAGCCTCAACGCTCTAAGCGCAGCGTTTTAAGGCTGCTACGATTATTAGAATCCGCACCTTCGGCCGTGACGCCTGTCGACGAGGGATCGCAACAGCCTACAGGCTGGGCCACCGCACTTAGTCAGCTAAAAAATCTGTCACGTCCGGGCGCTAGACTGATGCTGATCAGCGATTTCGGTGATTTGCTCTCAGAGCACAGTGTTGAAAAAACGCTCAGGGATATTGTCGGTCACCGTCAGCTGGTGTGCTTCAAGGTTACCGATCCGCTCGATGCAGATCTGCCCCCGGCCGGTAAATATGCCCTGGTAGATGGTAATCGCGAAGTTAAAATGGATACCTCGCAGCTGGCAGTGCGTAGGCGTTACAAAGATGATTTCGAACAATCCGCGCAAGCGGTCACGAGCTATTTCCGTCGCTATCAAGTACCCCTTGTCACTGTTGATACGAGCGATAATCCAAATGAACTTCTGCAGCGGGTGTTTCCAAAACGATGAACCCCGAGCAACTCCTTCAGCAACTTGCACCGCTGCGCACCCCTGATCCAATCGGTTTCTGGCCCCTTGCACCCGTCTGGTGGGTCGCGCTGCTGCTACTTGCCATTGCATTGGCGGCGATTGTGGTCTGGTTCCTCAAGCATCGTCGGAAAAATGCATACCGCCGCTATGGTGTTGTGTGGATTGATGAGCTCGAAGCCTCAGGTGCTGATGTGCAGGCGCTGAGTAAAGCACTCAAATCTCAGGCGCTTCAGGTTTTCGATTCGTCCACAGTGGCGGGACTATCGGGCGAGTCGTGGCCTATGTTTTTACGTGAATCGTGTCCAAAACTGGACCGGTCAGCCCTGACCATACTGTCTCGGATACATGCGCCAGACCCGGGGCTTGTCACCGAGAGCGACTGGCAGAACGCACGACTCTGGATGACGTCCCACGAGGTTCCGGATGCTTGAGTTTTTGTGGCCGTGGGCATTCGTACTCCTGATCGTTCCATTCTTGGTGCGATTAGTTCCGCCTGCACCCGAATCGTTAGGGGCAGCCATTAGGGCACCGTTCACCGCAAGATGGCAAAGACTCAAGGGAGACAGTCGAGTTTCTGCCAATGTCAGTACCTTACGAGTCGTCGGTCTGTTTTTAGCCTGGGCTCTCATCGTCGCAGCAATCGCCCGCCCGCAGTGGGTCGGTGAGCCCATTGAGCTTCCAAACACCGGTCGGGATTTAATGCTGAGCCTCGACTTGTCGGGCAGCATGCAGATTCGCGATATGCAAGTAGGCAACCGCACGATCTCGCGAGTAGAGGCGGTCAAGGCCATTGCCTCCGATTTTACTGAACGACGCGTTGGCGATCGAGTAGGACTCATTCTATTTGGCTCGAAGGCTTACGTGCAGGCCCCACTGACATTTGACATCACTACAGTGACGCAGTTCATTCGCGAGGCCCAGTTAGGCTTCGCAGGAGAGGACACAGCGATTGGTGATTCGCTAGGCTTGGCCATCAAACGACTTCGTGATCGTCCTGCGCTGTCACGGGTGTTAATTCTACTCACCGATGGACAGGACACAGCGAGTAGCGTCGATCCAATGGAAGCTGCGGCCCTAGCAGCCCAGCAAAACGTGAAGGTCTACACCATCGGAATTAGTCGCAATTTGGGAACAAACAGTGCCCGCGGTGGTGAAGTTGACGAAGCGTTGCTTCGCGCGATTGCGGAGGCGACCGGGGGCGAATATTTCCGGGCGCGTGATCCGCGCGAATTACAGGCCATATACGGCATCATCGACCAGCTCGAGCCTGTTGAACAAGATGCTAGCACCTTTCGACCACAGCGCGCGCTGGGTTATTGGGCCATGCTGGGCGCTCTGTGCGTCGGTGCCATCGTTCTTCTCACCGGTGGTTTAATACCCAGCCTCGTATCATTTTCCAGGGTGACTCCCAGGTGATCGATGTGCACTTCATTCGTCCAGAACTACTCTGGTTGCTACCGGTTGTTTTGCCGCTAGTCCTCTTGGCATGGCGTAAACAAACACAGGGCGGTGATTGGGCAAAAGCGATCGACGCAAACTTACTACCGCATCTTATCGCCTCAGAATCTGCGGCCAGTAATCGCCTACGTCAGCTGTGGTGGCTAGCTTTACCATTTCTATTACTCGGTGCAGCGGGTCCTTCATTAGAACGGGCCGAGCTCCCCGTCTTTGAAAAGTCAGATGCGCTGGTCATCGTACTCGACCTCAGCCAGTCAATGTGGGCAACCGACACGCAGCCGAGTCGCATCCGCAGAGCACGACAAAAAGTGATGGACGTACTCGATACGCGTTTGGAGGGTGTCACGGGGCTGGTGGTGTTTGCCGGTGATGCGCATGTTGTAACCCCCTTGACAGACGACACCCGCACCGTCGAGAACCTCTTGAGTGCACTCTCTCCAGATATTATGCCCTTGCAAGGCTCCAATGCCACGGAAGCTATTGAGCTTGCGTCTGGACTGTTGGAGACCTCCGGGCTCACCAACGGTAGTGTGCTACTCATTACAGATGGTCTGCCCAAGTTTGCAACAGGGCGTGTTGAGAGCCTATTAGCCAATGTGGGGGCTGACCTAGCCATTTTAGTAGTGGGCACTGAAACAGGTGCACCCATTCCCCTACCCGATGGCGGCTTTTTGCGGGACGAAAACGATCAGATTGTGATTCCGTCGGTGGATCGGCAATCCATTCAGGCTATCGCGTCGCAAGTGGGGGCTAGGTACACTGATGTATCAGTCGACAATAACGATATTCAATACCTACTATCAGGTGCCGCCTCGAGCATCATCAGCGACGATTCGATGGAACGAAAAACCGATACCTGGGTGGATTTAGGCTACTGGCTAGCCATCTGCGCCGCTTTATTTTTGCTGCCGCTGTTCAGGCGCGGAGCTCTTAGTGCCGCGCTGCTGGCCGTATTTTTATTCGATGCCAGTCCAAGTCAGGCGAATGTGCTCGCCAACTTTTGGTCAACCCCAGACCAACAGGGCGCTCAAGCGTTGGCCGAGGGAGACCCCGCGCGCGCCGCAAATTTATTTAATGCGCCAGACTGGCGTGGTACCGCTCACTACGAAGCAGGTGATTTTCAAGCCTCGTCCACCGAGTTTGGGAAACTTGAATCTGCAAATGCATTTTATAACAAAGGCAATGCACTGGCATTGTCAGGCAACTTCGAAGCTGCAATTAAAAGCTATGAGGAATCATTGGCGCTAGAGCCCGATCGTCAAGACGCGATAGATAATCGAGATCTAGTCAAGTCGCTTCTGGAAGAGCAACAACAAGAGCAAGAAGGAAATGATCAGGATGGTGATGGTGATCAATCTGATCAGGAGGGTGAGTCACAGGATTCGCAAAGCGACTCGGCCGAGCAAGATCAGGACAGTAGCAGTGACTCGCAAGAAGGTGATTCAGAGTCCTCCGATCAGCCATCGGGTGATCAGGAGCCTCAACCCGCAAGTGACGGTGAAGACAGCGATGACATGTCGCCGTCTGACTTGGAGCAGGCCACTGAAGAACAACTCGCCCGCTTTAATGAAGCTCTAGAGGAGCAGCAGGCCCTGGAGCAATGGCTGCGTCGCGTGCCCGATGATCCGGGCGGACTGTTGCGACGCAAATTCAGATATCAAACTATTCAACGCCTGAGAAACGGAGAGGAACCTGATGACGATATCCGCTGGTAATCTCATTCGCATCTTGGTGACGCTTGTCATTGCGGTCGTTTCAACTGCGGCGGTCGCAGAAATCCGCTCCGATGTTGATCGACGCACTATAGGTATGGGGGAATCACTCAGGCTGACCATTACCGGTGATGCAAGCGAGCGACTTGATCAATTAGATCTGGCCGCCTTGCAGTTTGATTGGGAGGTTCTTAGCAGCAGTAGCTCTACCAATACGTCCTTCATCAATGGTGCTCGCTCCACGACTAGAACGCTGTCTCTGGATCTACTGCCCTTGCGCGACGGCGTTCTTTCTATACCCTCACTCAGTACTGGAAGCAACAGAACCACCCCGATTGCCGTCACTGTGAACCCACAAACAATGAGTTCTAGCGGTGACGACTCGGTCCGCTTCGCTATCAACATTGATAAGAACGACGTTTACATTCAAGAGCAACTCATTCTCACAGTCACTATTGAGCAGGCTATAAATCTCGATGGTGCTGAGGTGACACAACTCGAGCTGGACGGCGCTATCGTTGAAGAACTAACGCGCCGTAACTTCCAGCGACAAATCAACGGTCGTCTGTGGCGGGTTACACAGCTGCGCTACGCAATCTACCCGCAACAGCGTGGCATCCTCGAGATTCCCTCTCTGTCGCTGACTGCGAGAGAAGTGTTACCGGGACGATCGCTCCTAGGGGCGCGACTCGGGAAGCGGTTTAGGTTGTCAGAGGATGCCATTCCCATCACCGTTAAGCCGGTGCCTGAGGACTTCCCGGGTGATGTCTGGCTGCCCGCCTCTGCACTCGAACTCACGCAATCCTGGTCTAAACCCCCTGAGTCGATGGAGATTGGTGATTCGACTACGAGAACATTGACACTTACAGCCGACGGTCTACTCAGTAGCCAGCTACCATCGATTACCAGTATGTCGGACAGCGCTACTATCTCCGGCATCCGTGTTTACCCGGATCAAGAAGCAAGTGATCAACTTGAACGCACAGAAGGCTTTTTGGGACAACGAACACGCAGCGAAGCGCTGGTTGCTAGCGGCAGTGGATCTTGGACACTGCCAGAGGTGTCTGTCGCGTGGTGGAATACCGATACCGATACGCTTCAATTTGCGGTATTACCGTCCACCATTGTTTCGGTAGGCAGTCCGGTCGTTGACACGCCTACCATTGCGCCCGCTACAGATCTTGTCGCGCCCCCAGAGACGCTCCCGATTTGGGTGACTGCGCTTGCCGCATCAGGGTGGCTGGTAGCTCTCGTCTTGGCTTATTTGCTGAGGCGCCCCAGAGCAAATGATCCTGAAGATGCGCGACAGAGCAATAACGAGGAATCGCTTCGGCCCTTACTGACGGCGCTAAAAGCGAGCAGCAGACAGCATAACGCTGCCGGTAGTCGCGACCTGTTACTCCGGTGGGCCTCGCTGCACTATGAGCAAGATGTCCGAACGCTAGACCACCTTCAAGGCCTGTGCCAACCTGAATTGGCGGATGAGATAAAGGCGCTAGAACTTGCGCTCTACGGTCATAGCGCCCAAACCTGGGATCGTGGTGCCGCGCTTTATTCTGCCGTTAGAGCGGAACCCAAGCAGAATAATACTGATTCACGTCACGAGCGTGAATTGTACCCAACACTCTAAAAACGACCACTGAAAACGCGCATTGAAAAAGCACGTGACCGCCGTTTCGCGGCCGACTACACAGTACCTAGGCCACTCAATGGTGTCAGGTGACAGTTACTCAGTCGCGCAATGCACGATTGACGACTTCAAATACATCCTGGGATAGATCGTCTAGCGCAGCTACCGCCTCGAGCTCACGGCGCATTGCATCTTGGCCGTGTTCGTAGCGCCGCCAACGCGTCAGGGGTGCCAACATTCTGGCTGCGATTTGTGGATTGTCAGACTGAAGTCGTTTTACCGCATCACCCAAAATCTGATAGCCGCTTCCGTCTGGCGCATGAAATGCAACCGGATTAGCACCGGCAAAGGCACTTATCAGCGATCGGACTTTATTGGGATTACGCCAGTCGAAGGCTGAATGCGTCTTAAGCGCGTCCACGTCAGAGCCACAGGTCACAGAAGGACGCGTCGCTTGCATGACAAACCACTGATTGACAACAAGGTTCTCCGACTGCCAACGATCAAAGAAATGTTGCAATACGTCTGCTCTATGGACCTCATCACCGTGATGAACGACCAAACGTGCCGCACACAGCCTATCCGATAAATTGGTCGCCGCGTAATACATCTCTCGCGCTATCGCCAACCACTTAGGATCACTCTGAACCAAAAGGGTAAGCGCCGTGTGCACCAGTGACCGTCGCCCTATTTGATGGGCAGTCGGTGCATAGGCCTCCTTTACATCCCTGCTAGCATTGACAATGGCTTCTAGTGACGTTGCTAGGGCTGATCCCAAGCCTGCCGAGACAGTACTTTTCGCCGCGTGAATTGCATGGACGTTGACGAGACCCGCCTGCGCTGCTCTATCGGCTAGAGAAGCCTCCGTTGGGAGACTCAATAGCTGTGCTTTCATGGCATCCTCACGGTCGCTAGCCAGTACCTGCTCGAGCGCCGCGATATAGTCACTCTCTAGTGAATGTGACGCCGAATCAATCGCTGCATAAGCGAGTCGCTGCGACGCATCCCATGACACAAACGGATCATCATCAGATGCTATAAGCGTAATGAGATCCGCTCGAGACTGCTCCATATTGAGGCGCACTGGCGCCGAAAAGCCGCGAAGCGCCGAGACGACGGGCTCATTATCGAACCCCCCGAAAGACATCGTTTGACGCGATTGAGTGAGCTCGATTACGCGGGATCTCTCACCGTTCCCAAGATCGCAGTGATGGCCAGCGTC
>CAJYAI010000061.1 GCA_913064725.1 uncultured Alteromonadaceae bacterium
CGTTCGGCACTGCGTGCGCCAGCAAAAATTTGCACCGGGTTTTCGTCTGAGCCGAAGTCGCGTGCAATTTGGTAAACCGCGGCTAGCCCGGTGCCACCGGCTACACAGATGATATTGGCGTCGTCTTTGGGCATAACAGCTGCACCGTGCGGCCCTCGTATGTAGACATCATCCCCAGGTTTGAGCTCATAGCAGGCATGGGTGAACTGTCCGACGTCGATGACAGCGAGCCGAAGCGGCGAGTCGGTCAGGCATGAGAAAGGTTTTTCTCCAACGCCCGGGATCCACACGAAAACATACTCACCGGGCTGAATGTTGATATTGCCATCCAAGGTCAGGACAGTGATGTCGTCGCATACCGGTTCGTTAGCGAGGACTTTAAACGGTGCAAAGTCCATGTCCAGTTCAAGGTTGAGACCTGCTCTGGCCTTGTCACTGCCAAATTCAATATCGTCTCGAAGCTGACGGAAGTAGGTGTTCATATCTTCCGTGTCCATGCCGCTCAGCGCCGAGCCCACACCGACAATAGTTGCTCCAGCATGCATGGCGGCGCGGCAATCCTCTGCTGTCGACAGGCCACCGCAGCCGATGATCGGCGTGTCGGTGATTGATTTCAGCGCGCGAATGCATTTCAGTGCTGTGGGCAGGACACCACTTCCCGACATGCCGCCCATGCCGTTACTCAGCACTGCATGACCGTGACTCTCGGTGTAGCCGGGTCCGACAGTGTTAATGGCACAGAGACCGTCGGCGCCTGCATCGAGCGCTGCTTGGCCTATATCCTCAATGCGATCAACATTGGGTGTGAGCTTGGGAATAACCGGTACATCCACGGCCGCCTTCACTGCGCTGACAATTGCGGCAACCATCTCGGGATCCTGACCCATAGCCATACCGTAGCCCTGCGCGTGTGGGCAGGAGAGGTTAAGTTCTAGACCATCGGCTACTGGCGCCAGAATTGTTGCGACCTCGACAAACTCTTCGATGCTGCCGCCAAAGATTGAGACCAATAAGAAACGGTCTTCTGGAATATTCAGTGACTCAAAACCTTTCCGAGCCTCTTCTGCACCGGGGTTGGTCAGGCCCACAGCGTTGACGAAACAGCCGGGGGCGTACTGTGAATAGACTGGCTCGCGATTGCCGGCTCGTGGTGCGGGACCCACGCTCTTTGTGGTGACAACACCAATTTCGGGGAGCTCGTCGAAAATTCGTTGAATGATACTCGGAGCCGTAGAAACAATTCCTGAGGGAATCGTAAAAGGACCGCTGACCGTTTTCCCAAGAAACGCTGTTTTCACCCGACTCTCCATGTGTGCGACGCGCAATTATACAGGCCTGCGCGCCGATGAGCTATGGATGAGCTGTCAGAGCGCCATCAACCATGGTGCTGTTCATGGTCCTGTTTAAGTACCGCAAAACGTCCGGGTGACGCGCTCAGACCCAGTCGGCGTGGCAGCCCACAAGGCATCGTTGTCATGCCAATCAAACGGCTGCTGCCAGCGTATAAACGCGGCTTCCAGCTTGTCATAGTCTTGCGACTCGGCATCACCAATTGCGCTGGCCACCAGATGGTTCCGGGGGATGACAACCGGATTGGCGCGCCTCATGAGGTCCGCTGTCTCTTGATTATCCCCCTTGTTCACCGCCCTACGTTGCCGCCACGATGCGGTCCACTCAATGAGATCCTCGCTCGGCGTAAATAAGTCACCGATTGGGGTGTGGTTAGCATCATCGAGCGCTTGGTGAGTCAACCAGCGGTAGGCGAGTGTCAGATCGAGTGCGTCGCGCTCCAAGATGGTTAAAAAAGTGTCGTGGAGTTCGGTGTCCTCCGGACGAAAGCTGTCAAGCCCAAGTTTGGCTGCTATGCGAGTTTTGAAGGCATCGGTGTACCAGCGAGGAAACTCGTCTATCACTGACTGTGCATAGGCTACCGCCTTGTCTTCCTGGCTATTGAGCACTTTGAGCAGACAGGATGCTAAAACGCTGGTGTTCCAGTGGCCGATGCCGGGCTGGTTGGATAGCCGATAACGTCCGTGACTGTCGATGGCACTGAACACAGCGTCAGCTTGGTAGGTATCAACGAAGGCGCAGGGCCCGTAATCGATGGTCTCACCGGAGAGCAGCATATTGTCCGTATTCATCACACCGTGAACAAAGCCGAGGCTCTGCCAATGGGCCACTAGAGATGCTATCCGCTTGACAGTGGCTTCGAGTAGGACCTCGGCCTTGGCTTCGAGTGTCGTCGCATCCTTGGCCGCCAGGATGTCAGCGAAGTGGCGCTCTGCGGCGTACTCGACGAGTTCCGCCAGTCCATCGCCATCTCTGGTCATAGCAAAGTACTGAATGCTGCCGAAGCGCAGATGGCTCTTTGCCACTCGAACGATGACGGCGCCGGGTTCCATGTCGTTTCGGTAGACCCGATCTCCCGTGGCAATGGCGCCAAGCGCGCGAGTGGTGGGTACGCCAAGGTGGTGCATTGCCTCTGAGAGGAGGAATTCTCTGACGACCGGTCCCACGGGCGACTTTCCATCGCCACCGCGCGAGTAGGGCGTTTGCCCGGCCCCCTTTAACTGGATATCGAATCGCTCGGCATCGCTCCGAGTCCATTCGCCCAGAAGCACGGCTCTGCCGTCCCCCAGCTGAGGGTTGTATTGACCAAACTGGTGGCCCGCATAGACCGACGCACTGGGCTTTGCACCTTCCAGCTCACCGCGGCCAGAAAAGGCCGCCAAGGCCAAATCGGTTTTGCGCCACATGTCAGGCCACTCTATCTCGGTTGCCAGCGCCTCGTTCCATGCCATCCACTCGGGCGCAGTGGCTGGCTCAGGAGCCACCGTGGCGGTATAGGCGCGACCGAGCGCTTGGTATGAGTGCTGCCAGTGGGGTGTGTGCATCATTATTGAATTCGCTTGACAGAGGGCTGGATGAGTTCGGCATTGCCATCGAGGTTGAGCTCGTCTATGAGGCTACCCTGCAGACTCCGCTGCACGATGGCCGAGACGTCGATGGCACAGCAAGAACGGGCATTACCGGTATGTGTTTGCCCGCGACAGGTTACGGGCCATGTGATGTCGGGCCATGTGATGTCGGGCCATGTGATGTGAATGACGCGTGAACTCGCTTGGCAGTCGAATCGTTGGTTAATAGTGTCAGCATTGAGCGTCAACAGCGCATTTGCTTCAAAACGAGTGGTAGCACGATTCATGACGCCCTTCCCGGTGATATTCAGTGTGTCATTTGCAAAGGCCTTCTAACTGGCCTCTTTTTCCTCGAAGCGCTTCGCGTAACGCTTCTCAACATGCTGGCTTAGTATACGCACTCTCTCGCGCCCTACCATGGGATCCGATTTGAGTCGCCAAAGCGTATCTCTAGCCCGCGTATAACTGACCTTCAAATCGATGACTGGCTCGGGGTAGTCGATCGGTTGCAGCAGTCGCTCTATTGGGGACATGAGCCAGGGCTGGTGTACTAGGGGGGTGGGAAGGTCACGCAGCTCCGGCACCCATTTACGGATGAACTGTCCATCGGGGTCGTGATCCAGCGACTGTTTGACAGGGTTATAGATGCGGATCGTGTTTATGCCCGTCACGCCGGCTTGCATTTGCATCTGGGGATAGTGGATGCCCGGTTCAAAATCGAGAAAAAGCGAACCGAGGTGGGATACACCGGCGCGCCAGTCCTGCCAAAGGTGGTGGGTTAAAAAGCTCACCAGCATGGCTCGCGAGCGAAAGTTCGCATACCCCGTGGCTTTGAGTGCGCGCATGCTCGCATCGATCAAAGGAAATCCGGTCATGCCCTCTTTCCAGGCGGTGATTAAGTGCTCGTCATTGTCTCGGGGTTGCGCTGCGTAGCCCCGATTTATGTCCTCGAATTCCATACGACATTCCATCTCAAACTTTTGGATGAAATGACAATGCCAGTGCAGTCGTGACTCAAACGCACCCATGGCCCGTGTCCAGCCATGCCTGCGTTCCTGTTGTTGCAGAGCCTGATACACCTGTCGGAGGCTTACATTGCCCCAGGCGAGATAAGGTGACAAACGCGAGCAGTGTTCACGACTCTTTTCAGGTTTAGAAATAAACGTTTGGTAACCCCACCCGCGAACGCTCAGAAAACTGTCCAGTACTCGCTGCGCTTGCGATGGTCCGCCGAGTTGCAGGTCACTGACTGCTTTACACCACTTCGGGTACTGTCTGCTGCGAAGCGCTTGAAGACCTGACTCGGTTGCAAAGTCGATGGTTCGTAGGGACGGGATCACTACTTCATCGATGTTACTCGACATGATCTGATGCCAGGACCTATTCCAGCCTTTTCGGTTACGTCTGCCGCGCTCCACACCATTGGTTTGAAACTCTCGCCAGGCGATACCTTGGGAGTGGCAGAAAGCCGCAATCGATCGATCGCGTTGAAAGGTCACATCGAGACCGGTTTCTTCGTAAGACAATAATCGGCTTATGCCGAGGCTGCGATGAACCTCTTGTAATACGCCTAATGCGTCGCCCTCCAAAATCTCAATCGTTTTACCGGAGGCCGCGAGTGTTTGCTCTATGTCTTTCAGCGATTGCGCGATGAACTGCCAGTGACGTCCACGATAATGAGGGTTGTGAACTAGGCTGGGCTCAATGATGTAAAGAAGCAATGTGCGCTCGGGCAATTGAGAGGCGAGCGCAAGAGGTGCGTGATCATCGAGTCGAAGGTCGCGCTTTAGCCAAACAACATTCACAGACATCAGTCGAAATTCTCTTTTATAAACGGGTTGTCGACCGACTTGAGGGTTGTGATGTCAAGAAGCTCTAGCTTTCCCTGGCGCATTGCGCTGATCAACATGCGATAGGCATCGCGGTCAAAAACGGTTTGGATGCTGTCGGTTGACGCACGCTGTGCTCTTTGCGTGTCGCCAAAGCAGCCTAGCCACGACCAGTGATTGACGAGATGAAACTGCTCGCTTGGCTGTCCTGGCAGTACGCGGATATTGCGCTCTGCCAGTAGAAGCGGACCTGCAAACGGCCACGCAGCAATGCGATCGCGATCTAATGCGGAGAGGAGACGCGCATTGTGCTCGTCGGGGCTCTCTTGTCCAGCACAGGCGCCATCGCAGCGTTTAAGTTGGTACTGGAAACACGGGCCCTTACCGGGATCGAGACCCAGCATCCGAAGACACAAACCGTGATCACGGGCGTGCCTGCGAAGCGTGTTGTCTACATGACGACGATTGTGGAATAGACCGTAACTGTCGCTCGCGCGCTCACCCCAAGGCGAAAAGTCGGAGCTTGCAGGTTGCAGAAAATTATCCTTCGCCCGATGCAATTGGATGGTCCATAGCTTTCGCACTTGTCGCTGACGACGGTTGTAAAGAGGCGTTTCAGCTTTTATAGCCGCATTCTCAACTAGCAGAGCGCCCACTTCACCGGCCGTGGCTTGCGTTTCGATACGAGCGACTTGGGTCATGATGCGTTGATGGCGCCCGGGTTTGCGCCCCTCTTGAAAGTGCGAATAGACACGAGCTCGGATATCCACACTTTTGCCGACGTATAACAGCGTATTGTCTGGCGAATAAAAGCGGTAAACCCCGCTGAAAGTGGGGAGTTCGTCCAGAGTTTCTCCGTTGGAGGTAATGTTGACGGTGGCAAGCTCTGGCATCATGCAAGCATGATTCCTCAAGATGACGACATCACCGCAAGCCGTCCACCTTTTGAACGGGTAGAAGCGGGTCCGGTTTTTCTTCCGCACAGCCATGAGCCGCGCATTGTGGCCATGGGGCTGGCGCCCATGGATGGCCCTTGGGTTGATTGCGTATCCGAGGACCACTGGCGAGAACACAAATTGGCTGCTCGCGCTCAGCTTGGACGCCGCGTCTACGCGGTGCTGCCAGAGGCGGTAGAGGCAGCGGAGGAGTTTGCCGAGCTGGTAATGGACTTCGCAGTACCTCAGGCGTACTCGTCGGGAGGGTTGGTCCCGCAATCATCGGACCTCGGTGAGCCGGCCTCTACAACACAGTCTCCTCGGTCGGAGTCGCTGTGGCGGGCCTCACTCGAAGTCGCCGATGATCTGGTTGTCATGATGCCAGGCAAGCAGGGGCAGTACCGATTAATGGCAGCGTCGCTCTGTAGTCCCAGTGACTGGCGGTTAGAGGAAAAAATAGGCGCGACTATGACCGAGGTACACGGCCCAATTCCTCGTTTAAATGACGAGATTGGTGGCCAGATAGATCGGTTTTTCGCGCGGCTGCCCACGGATCGTTTTATTCAACGCTTTAATTGGTCTCTGACACCACGGGCGGATCTCATGTCACGCGATCATTGGCAGGTCGATCCGGCTGCCGACGCGCTTTGGTATCGCGCGGAGAGGCAGTCCTTACGCCGACTTCCTAAAACAGGCGCTGTCGCGTTCACTATTCGCGTGCACATTTGTCCTTTGGCTTCGTTGAAGGCGCACGGTGACGCACTCGACTTGTTATGGGAGGCGATTGAAGCGGCGCCCGAGGATCTTCGTCACTACAAGGGTCTCGATGTGCTGGCGCCCGTCATAGCCAACTGGCGTGATAAAAACCGAGTGTAATTGAGGCTCGTATCAAAGCTACGCTGCGATCATTGAGTGAGTAACTGACGATATGAAACTTCGTCTGAAAGACATAAAGCACACGTCTGGGATAGACCGATTTATCATCGAGTCTGTGGATTTGAGTTTGTATATTGCCTTTGTTCAAGTTGGTGGTGAGGAGCATTTGATTGCCGATAACAAGGGTAAACCGCTCAAGACCACAAATCTCCTAGCGATGCAGCGACAGATCAAACAGTTTGGCAATATCGAAGTCACGCTTCGCCAGCGTAGCGCCTACGACGAGATGGTAGGAAGGGGCGATCAAGCCCAGACCGATAACACAATGGAGTTATCGCTAGGCGATCAACCGCTGCCAGAGTGGCTCAACTAAGATCGTCTTCGTCGAGCCCGTGACCCCAATCGCGTTTCGCCTCTAAGTAGCGACGATTACATTCGTTTACACCAGAGACGTGTTTAACCCGCGTTAGGTTTGGAACACCCATATGGGTCAAGTCTTCCAATTTTTTGGGATTGTTAGTCAGGAGCCGGAGCGGCCTGCTTTGACCAAAGTGCTTGAGTAAGGAGGCGGCATCGCTAAAGTCTCTAGAGTCATCGGGCAGCCCCAGCGATCGATTTGCCTGATAGGTGTCCTCGCCCGCATCCTGTAGCAGGTAGGTTGCCGCTTTCGCCCAAAGCCCAATGCCCCTGCCTTCATGACCTGCCATGTAAATCAAGTATCCACCCTCTGGGTCTTGTGCAATCCGGTCTATAGCGGCTTCGTATTGGGGTCCGCATTCACAGCGTTGTGAACCAAAGACATCGCCAGTCAGACAGGAAGAGTGAACACGTACTAACGGGGACTTCGATGTAGCAGCAGGTCCGATTTCGAGCACACTATTGACCGCCATACTCGATGCGAGGTGGGCAAAGAGGTGCTGGCCCCCTTGCTCACGCAGATTCGATGCTAAATTTTCCACCTCCGCCAGTTCAGTAGCGCGAACCGTGGCATACCACTTTGCGGTTGGGTGAGTCTCACCTCGCGCGAGTGGAAGTGGAATCGGCCCCAACAAGTTGACCATTCGCTGGCCAGGGGCTGGATTGCTGTGATCGTCGAGACGCCTGCCGTCAGCATCGATTCGGAAAAGCTTCCTCTCAGCGATGAGGCGTTCGCGAATGCCTGGTTTGAGGTATGTAAACATCAACTAGTCCAAAAGCTATAGCGCGGCGGCGTTTCTACCATTAGGGCAGGGCCGGCTGTTGTTGGGTTATGCAGTGTATACCGCCACCCATAGCAAACAAGACTCTCGCGTCTAAATTGGTTACGTGTCGGTCGGGATAAAGGTCTTTCATGATGTCGATAGCGTGGTCATCTGTGCGGTCCCGGAACGCCGGTAGCAACACGAAGCCGTTACCGACGTAGTGGTTAACATAGCTGTAGTCGACCCAGCCAGAGTTGTCTTTGGTGACACGCGGTGCTGGTAAGGCACGCACTTTAAACCCCGCGCCTTCGAGGGTTTCACAGTGACTCTGCCACAGCTTACTGTCGGGATGTTGGGTATCGAACTGTCGATGCAGTAACACCGAGCCATCGGGCGCAAAGGCGGCGATCATATCGACATGGCCTCGCGTTCCATGCTCTTGATAGTCCCGCCACAGACCCTCTTCGAACCAAATAGCGCGTTGCGTACCGAGCCGACGATGTATCTCTGACTCGACCTCGAGGGCGCTAGCGGCAGGATTGCGCCCCGGATCGAGCTGCACAGTCTGTGTCAGCAGTACATCACCCGAACCATTAACCGTAATGCCTCCACCCTCGTTAACTAAGTTTGAGGTAATTAGCTCGGCTCCGGTTAAGTCGATAATGTACTGGGCAATCTTGGCATCGCGCGCCCAATCAAAGGCCGTATGATCGCCCCAGCCGTTAAAGACCCAGTCAACACCGCCAAGTCCGGCGTCACCGACCACGAAGGTTGGCCCAGAATCCCTAAGCCATGCGTCATCTATCTCGACCTCATGAATCGATACGACACCAGCAAGCTTTTTGCGCGCCACTTTTGCGTGTTGGGGATGGCACAGCATATGGACAGGTTCGTGCTCGGAGACAGTATTAGCAACCTGCGCCCAAGCATCGAAAACATCGTCATCACTCACCCCGGCAGTATCATAGGCACCCGTAGGAAAGCCCATCCACGTCGCTTTGTGCGGCTCCCACTCGGGTGGCATGGTCCACGTTGTCATCAGATTACTCGCTCGGTAGTCCGGGTATCGGACCGCTCACGCCGCTACCGTCCGACATCCTCGGGTTGACCAGGGCATCGGTGAGACGTCCGTAGGTATCAGGCCTTCTTGTCGCAAAGAAGGGGAAAAGCGTTAACCAGTCCCTTCTGTGAGCAATGTCGATGTCTGAGATGAGTGCAGCCTCCACGTCCTCAGGAGCCTGCGCCAAGATCCGTCCAAAGGGGTCAACAATAAAACTCCCCCCGTAGAAGCGGATGAGCCCCTCGACGCCTGTTCGATTGGGCACCGCGATAAACAGACCGTTTGCAATGGCATGTCCCACGATAACCGACTGCCATAGAGAGCGGGTATTGAACTCAGGATGATCGGGCTCGGAGCCGATGGCCGTCGGGTAGCAGAGAATATCTGCACCACGAAGTCCGTAGTTGCGCGCAACTTCGGGGAACCACTCGTCCCAGCATGTCGGCAAACCTAACTTTATATCGGCTGAGTCGGTTGCGATGCTGTGAATGGGGTAGGGCTCGTCGGCCGGGCCTTCAGCGAAGTAACAGTCCTCAAAATAGCCCTCGGTGACAGGGATGTGGAGTTTGCGCGTTGTTGCGACGATGTCACCTGACGGTGCTACGAGCACAGCGGTGTTAAAGCCCAAGCCATCATCACGTTTAACCTGCTCATAAAGTGAGACTTGGACGAAGACGTCGTTAATTTGGGCTGCCTCGCGCGCAAACGCCACACTGGGTCCTCGATTGATGTCCTCGGGGTACCGGTCCGCGGCTGTTTTTGGTCGCGTATCCGCCGGATACCGGCTGAGGGTCAGTTCAGGTAAGAAGACCACATCGGCACCCGCATTTGCACAGGTTGCGACGCCCTGATGCAGGCGTCGAAGATGCTCGGCAGGGTCGTCAAACCACTGCATTTGATAGAGTCCTATACGAATCCTGCCAAGTTTTGGTCCCTGCGAGGGACACAAACTGGGTAGGGCGGGTGAAGTGATGACCTGGACCATGACCTATCTCTTAACGCTCAATGTGGTGTAATTGATACGCAATATAGCAGAGCCCGAAGGCCGACATGACACCTCTTGTGGGTAGCTGATTGTGAGCGGCTCGCTGACCGTAGCGAGCAGGCATGAAGTGCTAGCAGTTATCCAGCGCTCGTTGAACGGTATGCACGTGCTCGCGAGGCCCTGTGTACAGTTGCTGCAATACAGCATCGCGTTTTTCCATCCAACTTCTGTAAGCCGCAGGAGCGACATCGGTGAGTGCAGATTCCAAAGCTGACAGCGCGGTTTGGATCTCGTAGTGTCGCTGAGACACCTGTGCGGACCAGGCTTGTATATCGGCGGCAAAGAACTTGGTGACAATTGTTTTCGAGATAGTACCTACGTCGGTCCGCTTTCCATTTTGGCAATACCGTCCTTGTTCATGTGCGGTATTGAGAATGTGATTGGCTTGGTCAAGTGCAGATGCCTGAAGCAAGGCTGCGGTCAATAACTGGCCACCCGCATTGGCTCTAATTGACGCGAGTAGCGGTTCAATGTCTTCGTCCTCTGCCGACCACGTCCGGTTAGAAAATCGAAGCACTCTTTGCGATAACACCCACAAGGATTGTGCCGCGTCGCCACTAGCAGTCTCTGGATAGCGACCCAGAGTGGCCGGTTGCTCCCAGAAGTCCCGCCACTCCGGTCCGTCTAGTATGGCCGTAAATATGCGCTGTTTTAAAAAAGCGAGTCGCGCGTCGCTCTGCTGGCGGAGTACATCAGCAATATCCGCATCATCCTCTGCGTCAAGCAATTCAATGCAGGCGGGTGCTAGTCGCAGAAACTCAAGATCTAGGATGAGGCGTTGTGATGGCGATGCAGTGCGCCCCATGGACGTATTTCGGCGCGCAATATTCACCTGCAATTCACAGCCACTGAGTGACAAGAAATCGATTAGCGACAGCGAATCAGCTGGCTCTGACGAGGAGGTCTCCAATAATTGTGGTGCCAATATCCTCGCAACAGGTGCCGACTCAACAATATCGATCTCGGCGGTGTTGCTGAGACGCGCGATGTAGTTATCCAGCTTGTTAGCGCCCAGTTCTTGATCCGCGCAAGCCATTAGCAACGAGGCAAGCCAGAGAACAAAGACTGACTTTAATCGCAATGACAGAGCGCTGCCCGTCAAGCTGCCTGTCAAGCCAAGCTGCCCGTAAAACGGGTTCCTGTTGTGCACCAGGCAGACTTAGGCCGTGCCATCGAGAGTGGCTTGTGCTCGCTCGCGCCAGGCGTGTAACCCAGTCATGGCATCGTCAGGCTTGGTTTTGGTTGCCCAGCCGGCAAAATGCAGGAGGGCAAGTAAATCGATGTCCGCCATGGTAAAGGCATCACCCGCGACAAATTTACGCGTTGCGAGTTCGTTGTTTAGGACCGTCAACGCGAACAGAAGTTGTGCTTTACCTCGCTCTGCTAAAGCAGGGATTTGCTCCAAATCGAGTGCTCCGGGGAGTGCGCGTCCGGCAAACGCAGGATTGGTATTTCGAAAAATGTCCCCTGTGGGGCGAAAGACCTCATTGAAAAGGCGATGGTTCCAGTCAAGAACCACGGCGCGCTCCTCTGCGGTCGAGCCGAGCAAGGGTCGAGCTGGATTGAGAGCTTCGAGGTACTGGGTGATTGCAAATACTGAGCTTAGCACCCTGCCTGAGTCCAGCAAGAGGGAGGGAACTGTTCCTGTGGGGATAATTGCTTTGTAAGCGTCGGTTCGCTGTTCACCCTCTGGGAAATTGACTTGGTAGGTATCTATCTCAAGCCGCTTGAAGTCGATAAACATCTTCAAACGCTGAGGATTGGGCGCAGGATCGTAGGTGTAGAGTTTCATTGGTAGTCCTTTATGGGTTGTTTTAGCGAGTTGGCGCTCATTTATGGTCCGACGCTATCATTCTTATGTGCACAATCCGCACAATATGATTAATCGAGTTTTTTCAGCGTCTCATTAGTCTGTATACTCCGCGCTCGACTAAAACTGCCAAACGAGTGTCCAGAGCCATGCGATACCTTCTTATCATGATACTAGCGTTTTCCGCTTCATCTTTTGCACAAACAGATGAACAGCGTGCGGCGATTGCCGACCGAATTAAATCATTTTCGAATGTCTGCGTTGCCGGCGACGATTGCGGCGGTGCAGCGATTGCCGATAGTGCAGTTGCGGCGCTTCCCGGCGAAGCCAAATATGCCGGCTGTGCCGCCTGCCATGGACCAAACGGTGGTGGCGGTATCGGACCCCAGCTCGCTGGGCGCGATGCAGACTACATTGTAGGTCGTTTGACGGCATACCGCGCTAATGAAACCGTTGGTGCGCAGAGCGCTCTAATGTGGGGTCAGGCAGCGGCACTGAGCGACGACGATATTCAGGATCTCGCGGCTTACGTCACGGGCTTCTAGCTCTGCAATGTCAGTGCGCTTAGGGCGCACTTCAGCTCTATTACGGGTTGGCTTTGATAGCAATACGGTAGGCGAGTGCTTCGGTGAGATCGGTCTGACTCACCGAGGCCGCTCCGGTCAAATCGGCGATAGTTCTCGCCACCCGAAGGCAGCGATGCAGGCTACGCCCCGATAGTTTGAGCCGTTCGCCGGTGCTTTCGAGCCATTTTTTTGTCTCGCCTGTCAAGGAGCAGCTGTCTAACACGTCGCTGCTGGGGAGTAACGAGTTTTGCTGCCCCTGACGCACAATCTGACTCTCACGTGCAACTAGCACAGACTGCCGCACGCGTTCTAAGCGATCGTATTGCGTTGTTTGTGGTGCCATGACATCTGATAGCTTCGATCTGGAAACACGAATAAACATATCGATTCGGTCGAGCAGAGGCCCGGAGAGTTTAGCGTCGTAGCGGGTCAGCGCGCTGGATGAGCAACGGCAAGCGGTCTCGCTCGAGCCTCGGTAGCCGCAAGGGCAGGGGTTCATAGCGGCAATGAGTTGAAATTTGGCGGGGTATAAATGCGACTGTTCCGCACGAGTGATCTGTATGTGTCCGGCCTCAAGGGGCTGACGAAGTGCTTCTATCGTGGCCAGTGAAAACTCTGGAAGTTCATCGAGAAATAGAATTCCATGGTGTGCGAGGCTGATTTCACCCGGCGTGGCATGTCGTGTTCCACCCACGAGCCCGGTCAAACTAATACTGTGATGAGGCGATCGAAAGGGTCTGTGCGATGGGTAGGGCTTATTAGCAATATCAAAGAGTATCTGGCTCTCTAGCATCTCTTTATCGGATGGATCTGGCAGTAGTTGTCTGATTAGTCCGGCGGTCATTGTTTTACCCGCTCCCGGCTCGCCAGACATCAGGAGATGATGTCCGCCGGCAGCAGCTATTTCTGCGGCTCGCCATAAACTCGCCTGACCGGCGGGTAGCTGGTACGTGGTTGCGACGCCGTTAGTTCGAGCTGGACTGCATTCTCGGAAGTCGGATTCACTTAGGCGGTCGGGTGTTCTGAGCTCCGAGAGATGCCGCAGCCCTACGACCCGTGAACAAAAGGGCGCGAGCGCCATTGCATTCGGTTTTGGAGTGAAAATGGTGACTTGCTTGTCGCGCTCACTGGCGCCCGCTGCCAGCAGTCCAGTAGTTGTTAAGACTCTGCCGTCTAGACTGAGCTCACCATAAAATTCGGTCCCTTGTGCTAGTGCGTCTGGCAGCTGTTTGGATGCGAGGAGGATGGATACGGCAATCGGCAAATCAAAGCTCGCTCCCGTTTTTAGCGCACTCGCGGGTGAAAAGCTGATAGTAAGTCTAGAATCGGGCCATCGAAAGCCTGATGAAATAATGGCACTGCGGACCCGCTCTTTCGCATCCCTGACAACCGATTCTGAGATGCCAACCATAACGATGGCAGGCAGGCCTTGGCTAAGGTGGGTTTCAACCCATATGAGGGTTGCGTTTAGGCCATTTCGAGAGCGTGTTGCAACGCGTGCAAGCGACATGCGACTTCCTTGTCAATGAGCGACTGTCCGCGGGCATCCGTGCCCACAGATTGTGTTTTACGTACGTTTTTCGAGCTCCTCTATCGTGGCTGACAGTTCCTCAACCGCCCGCTCCAGTTGTTCTATTCGGGCTCTGGTCTTACGAAGCACCGTCGACTGCGCATCGAACTCATCGCGGCTGACCACATCGAGATTGCCTAGGGCTGACCGCGCTACGGCTTTTGCATTATCAGCCACCTCGTCAGCAAGCGACTTACCTTCTTTGATGAAACCGCCAAAGAGCTTGGAAGCCGCATTGCTCGGGTCTTTTTTATATTGGTCTTCTTTATATTGGTCTTCACTCATGTCATGGCCCTTTATTTCGACAGCCAGAGAATATCCGATTTCTCAAGCCGCATACCGCATCAATTTTGAGCATCATCCATCGTAAAGCGCACTAAATTGGTGCGGTGCTGGTTTTAAGTTATCCGATAAAAAGGAAAAAAATATTCAAGCACCTGATTTAAATAACATTTTTTCTGTTGGCTCGGCATTCGCTAAACACTTGTTGCCCGCAGTGCGATGTCACTCATGACTCTGCGGAAATTTTATTAATCAAGGAGATAAACTATGTCGTTTAAAAAAGTAGCCCTCGCAGCACTGATCGCCGTCCCAGCGAGTCAGGCCTTTGGTGCGGAAGTCAGCGGTAACATTGCGCTGACCACGGATTACAAGTTTCGCGGTATTTCACAGTCGGACAGCGCTCCCTCCGTCCAGGGCGGATTTGATGTCGCGTTCGACAATGGCGCTTATATCGGGACGTGGGGCGCGGCGGTCGACTTTGACTGCGCGATCGATACCTGTGGTGGTTTGAACGG
>CAJYAI010000062.1 GCA_913064725.1 uncultured Alteromonadaceae bacterium
AGTGGCGAAATTGGTAGACGCGCTGGATTTAGGTTCCAGTGTCTTACGACGTGAGAGTTCGAGTCTCTCCTTCCGCACCATATTCCTTCATAGTTTGGCGTGTCTTTTTGGTGCGCTGTACGCGTTTTAAGTTAGGAGACGAGAATGCGTGTCTCGGTAGAAACAACATCGGGTTTGGAGCGTAAACTGACAGTGGGAGTGCCTGCCGAACAGGTGGATTCAGCTGTTGATAAGAAATTAGCAGAGGCGTCAAAGAACGTGCGTTTGCCAGGATTTCGTCCCGGCAAGGTGCCTATGAGTGTCATGAAGCAACGCTTTGGTCCGGGCGTGCGCCAAGAAGTGCTCGGTGATGTTATCAACCGGTCATTTCAAGAAGCTGTTATGTCAGAGAACCTCCGACCGGCAGGTCAGCCCGGTATCGAGGTGAAGAATGTCGATAGTGGTGTAGACGTTGAGTATGTTGCGACCTTCGAGATTTACCCAACGGTTGCGTTGAACGATGTTAAAGATTTCGCTGTGACTAAATTGACCTGCGATATTTCAGATGACGATGTAGACGAAATAATCCACGTTTTCCAAAAGCAGCAGGGCCAACTCGTTGATGTCGACCGCGCTGCAGAAGACGGAGATACGTTAACGATTGATTTCGAGGGCACCAAGGACGGAGAAATCTTTGAGGGTGGGTCGGGCACTGACACCGCGCTAGAGTTGGGCTCTGGACGCATGATTCCGGGTTTTGAGGATGGTCTGGTCGGTGCGTCTGCAGGTGATGAGCGGGTGCTTGCGCTGACGTTCCCCGAGGATTACCACTCTGAGGAGCTGAAGGGAGCTGCTGTCGAGTTTAGCGTCACAGTCAAAGCCGTCAAAACACTGGAGCTTGCCGAGTTAAACACAGAGCTGTTTGCATCCTATGGCGTCGAAGGCGATGACGTTGATGCGTTTCGCATTGAAGTTCGCAAGAACATGGAGCGCGAACTGAAAGCTGCCATCGATGCTCACGTCAAGCAGCAGGTCATGGATGCCGTTATTGAAGCCCATCCTGATCTGGAAATCCCCAAGAGTTTGATCGCTCAAGAGACCGACGCACTTCGAAGTCAGATGTTCCAGCAGTTTGGTGGTGGTATGAGTCCAGATATGGATCTAAAGAGTATCTTACCTGACGAAATGTTTTCAGAGCGGGCTGAGACTCGGGTAAAACTGGGGTTGCTCGTTAGTGAGTTGGTGCAAGATATGGGCGTGCGCGCAGAGCCCCACAAGGTACGCGAGTTGATTGAAGACATTGCATCGACTTACCAGGACCCTGAAGAGGTTATCAACTGGTACTACGAGGACAACAATCAGCTAATGGGCATTGAGTCCCGGGTTTTGGAAGACGCCGTAGTTGATAAGTTGCTAGAGCAGTCAGCTCTTACAGAGGAGGCGACGGGCTATCAAGACGCGCTTCAGCGCACTCGGGCAGCCACACAACAGTAAGTGGTTTAGGATTTAAGGGAGAAACGATATGTCTTACGGCTACGAATCGGGGAACGAGAAAGCACTAGGGTTAGTTCCCATGGTTGTCGAGCAAACATCGCGTGGCGAGCGGTCGTTCGATATCTATTCGCGGCTGCTAAAAGAGCGGGTCATCTTTATAGTCGGTCCCATTGAAGATCAAATGGCTAATTTAGTCGTCGCGCAGCTGTTGTTTCTTGAGTCCGAAAACCCTGATAAAGACATCCATCTATACATCAACAGTCCGGGCGGATCTGTTACTGCTGGATTGTCGATTTACGACACGATGCAATTCATCAAGCCCGAGGTCAGCACGATGTGCGTCGGACAGGCGGCGTCAATGGGAGCATTCTTGCTCAGCGGTGGCGCTAAAGGTAAGCGACTGATTCTGCCCAATGCCCGAACTATGATTCATCAGCCCAGCGGCGGAGCCCAAGGTCAAGCCAGTGATATTGAGATTCAGGCAAAGGAGATTCTCTTTCTGAGAGAACGCTTAAACCGTATGCTGTCCGAGCACACCGGTCAGACGATGGAAGTGATAGAGCGAGACACAGAGCGTGATCGCTTTATGAGTGCGGAGCAAAGTGTCGAGTACGGTTTGGTAGATGAGGTTATTTCATCGCGGTAGGCGGATTTTCACCGAACGAAGTCTGACGTCTTGCAATAAGCGTACAAAACTATCATCTTTATCCGAAACAGCTATCTCGATTGAAGGCACTTAAGTAATGACAGGCGATACCACTAGCGATGAAAACGGCAAACTGCTCTACTGCTCTTTTTGTGGCAAAAGCCAAAACGAAGTCCGTAAGCTAATCGCTGGGCCGTCGGTTTTCATTTGCGATGAATGCGTTGACCTCTGCAACGACATTATCCGCGAGGAAATACAGGAGTCGGTTGCCCCTGAAGCGTCAGACAAGCTACCGGTCCCTCAAGAGATTAACGATATCCTAGATCAGTATGTAATTGGCCAGTCTCGCGCCAAGCGTGTGCTATCTGTTGCGGTCTACAACCACTACAAGCGACTGCGAACAGATGATGGACAGGCGTCAGATGTCGAGCTGGGTAAGTCAAACATACTGCTGGTCGGTCCAACAGGATCCGGCAAGACTTTGCTCGCGGAGACGCTGGCTCGGCTGCTTGATGTGCCTTTTACGATCGCCGATGCGACAACGCTGACTGAGGCGGGTTATGTCGGTGAAGATGTCGAGAATATCATTCAAAAGCTTCTGCAAAAATGTGACTACGATGTTGAGAAGGCCCAGATGGGTATCGTATACATCGACGAGATCGATAAAATATCGCGCAAGTCTGATAACCCCTCCATAACACGTGATGTGTCGGGAGAAGGGGTGCAGCAGGCGTTGCTCAAGCTCATTGAGGGGACCGTGGCGTCGGTACCGCCGCAGGGTGGCAGAAAGCATCCGCAGCAAGAGTTTTTGCAGGTTGATACCAGTAATATTTTGTTCATCTGCGGTGGCGCGTTTGCGGGGCTAGATAAGGTCATTCAAAACCGCTCGGAGAAGGGCGGGATCGGTTTCTCAGCCGAAGTAAAAGGTCTCGACAGCAGGAAAGACTTCGCTCAGACCTTGAGCGACTTAGAGCCAGAGGATTTGGTTCAGTACGGGTTAATTCCGGAGTTCGTGGGTCGTCTACCGATGATTGCGACGCTAGAAGAGTTAGATGTCGCTGCCTTAATGCAAATCCTGACCGAACCAAAAAATGCCTTGACGAAGCAGTACCGCAAGATGTTCGACATGGAAGGCGTTGAAATCGACTTTAGGGAAGATGGCCTTCGAGCGGTCGCAGGGAAGGCCATGGAGCGAAAGACGGGGGCACGTGGCCTTCGGTCTATCCTTGAAAACGTGTTACTCGAGTCGATGTACAGCATTCCTTCGCAATCTGGTATTGCAAAAATTGTGGTAGATGAGTCGGTTATCAATGGCGATTCTGAGCCCTTGCTAGTGTACGAAACTCGGGATGAGACTAAAGCCGCCCAAGACGCTTAAGCCTGACTTTGGCGGGGCTTGAGATTGTGAAAAAAGCCCCCATCTCTAAGCCGAGACAATGGAGATGACTATGAGCGATACATCCGCGATCCAACTGCCCCTTCTTCCGCTGCGCGACGTCGTAGTATATCCACACATGGTGCTCCCGCTTTTTGTGGGGCGTGAGCGCTCTATTGAAGCGCTTGAGCACGCTATGGCGGGTAATAAGCAGGTTCTACTTGTGGCTCAGCGTCACGCGCCAGATGATAATCCGGACGTTGATGATCTGTATCAAGTGGGTACGATCTCGACCATTCTTCAGCTGCTTAAACTGCCGGACGGCACGATAAAGGTGTTAGTAGAAGGCAGTGAGCGTGGCGCAATCGAGGCGATCGATACTGGCGAAACCTTCTCGCTGGCGACCGTGCGACAGGTAGAGTGTGTCGAGTTGCCAGATTCGGATTCCGAAGCGGCGATAAAGGAAACCATCGAGCACTTTGAGAAGTATGTCAACGTCAGTAAGAAAGTTCCCAACGAGGTGCTGACGTCGCTGTCGGGCATTGAAGAGCCAGGAAGACTTGCCGATACCATTGCTGCCCATATGTCAGTCGACCTCCAAGAGAAGCAAAATGTGCTGGAGATGTCGGCCGTTAAAAGTCGACTAGATCATTTGATGTCATTAATGGACTCGGAAATCGATCTATTTCAAGTCGAAAAGAAGATCCGCGGACGCGTAAAAAAGCAGATGGAGAAGAGCCAGCGGGAGTACTACCTGAACGAGCAAATGAAGGCTATTCAAAAAGAGTTGGGGGAGATGGATGATGCGCCCAACGAAATTGATGAGCTACAAAATCGTATAGCGACGGCGAAGATGTCCGATGAGGCAATCGACAAAGCGAATTCTGAACTGAATAAGCTCAAAATGATGTCACCTATGTCAGCAGAAGCGTCGGTAGTAAGAAGTTATATCGAGTGGTTAGTCGGTGTTCCATGGGCGAAGCGCAGCAAGGTAAAGCACGATATTAAGCGCGCGCAGCTGGTCCTTGATCAAGATCATTACGGTCTTGAAGAAGTCAAAGACCGGATTTTGGAGTACCTCGCTGTACAAAAGCGGGTTCGCAAGTTGAAAGGGCCTGTGCTGTGTCTAGTGGGACCGCCCGGTGTTGGTAAAACATCATTGGGTGAGTCAATTGCGAGATCGACCAACCGTAAGTTTGTCCGAATGGCGCTCGGTGGCGTTAGAGATGAAGCTGAAATAAGAGGGCATCGTCGTACATACATCGGTTCAATGCCTGGCAAACTAATTCAAAAGATGGTCAAGGCGGGGGTGCGAAACCCATTATTTCTCTTGGATGAGATCGACAAGATGGGCACTGACCACCGCGGCGACCCGGCTTCTGCGATGCTTGAAGTGCTAGATCCTGAGCAAAATCATGCGTTTAACGATCATTATCTTGAGGTCGATTATGACCTCTCTGACGTTATGTTTGTTTGCACATCAAATACTATGAATATTCCTGGTCCACTGCTTGATCGCATGGAGGTCATTCGCATACCGGGATACACCGAAGACGAAAAACTCAGTATTGCGCGTAAATATTTGCTCCCCAAGCAAATCAAGGTAAATGGATTAAAGCCCGCAGAGTTGAGTATGGCAGATGAGGCCATCTTGGATATTGTTCGTTATTACACGCGTGAGGCAGGGGTGCGTGCGATGGAGCGCGAATTGGCGAAGGTGTGTCGTAAGGTCGTTAAGAAATTGGCATTGGAGGATTGGGTCACGGGCACGGAAGTGACCTCAGAGCACCTTGAGGCGCT
The DNA here is from genome assembly GCA_913064725.1 of uncultured Alteromonadaceae bacterium. Classification (GTDB taxonomy): domain Bacteria; phylum Pseudomonadota; class Gammaproteobacteria; order Pseudomonadales; family Halieaceae; genus Luminiphilus. Next base: position 5,295 of record CAJYAI010000062.1, read on the forward strand.
TCTCGGCGTCAGAAAGTTCTCATTTGGCGTTGCTGACGAGGCCAATCAAGTAGGTGAAGTCACCGGATTGGCGTGGACGTCGGTAGGGGGTGAATTGCTGACTATTGAAGCCGCGTCCGTTAGTGGCAAAGGTCGGCACGTTCGCACTGGTAGCCTTGGTGATGTGATGCAGGAGTCAATTCAAGCTGCAATGACAGTGGTTCGCTCGCGGTCACAAGGGCTAGGCATTCCGGCCAGATATCATGAGACGCATGACTTGCACATACACGTTCCTGAAGGTGCGACCCCCAAAGACGGGCCAAGTGCGGGCGTCGGAATGTGTACTGCCTTGGTGAGTGTGGCTACGAACATTCCCGTTAGAGCAGACGTCGCGATGACGGGAGAAATAACATTACGTGGGGAAGTTCTCGCTATTGGCGGTCTAAAGGAAAAGTTGTTGGCCGCGCGACGCGGCGGTATCAAAACCGTCATCATTCCGCTCGAAAATGAACGCGATCTTGCAGAGGTGCCTGAGAACATAAAAGACAGACTCGATATCAAGCCAGTAAAGTGGATTGATGAGGTATTAGAAATCGCTTTGGAAACATCGCCCCAGCCTCTGTCTGATGCGGACTATTTGGCAGGTGCGCATGACTTAAAAAGTACGGCTCAGGACGCGGACGCGGATTCTGAGGTGCCTGCGGTCTCACATTGAGCCCTTTTTATCGGTTTGCAGAAAAAAACTACGGAATTTTTACATTTCGTGATTGACCCCATTTGTTGGCATAGGTAGGCTCTAAGTCTGTATGTAACGCACTTTCGAACGGCAAAAACGAGGATTTATCGTGAATAAAAATGAACTAATTGATGCTATCGCTTCTGAAGCAGATCTTCCAAAGGCGGCTGCTGGCCGTGCTCTTGATGCAGCGGTTGCTGCTGTTACCTCTGAGCTGTCGAAAGGCGGTAGTGTGTCTCTGGTCGGATTTGGAACATTTTCCGTCAAGCCTCGCGCAGCGCGCGATGGACGAAACCCTCGTACGGGTGAGACGATAAAGATTGCGGCATCGAACACACCTGGGTTCAAAGCCGGCAAAGCCCTTAAGGACGCCTGCAACTCCTAAACCAAAATTAACTCAGCTTGGGCTGAGTGTGAGAGGGCGCCTAGAGCGCCCTTTTTTATGCGGTTGTTATAGTTACTAACATTACAGGGAAATATAATGCTTCAGAGCATACGTGAGGGCGTAAGAAGCCCTTGGGTTTTAGTCGTCATCGGGTTGATAGTCTTGTCGTTTGTTCTGACTGGAGCGGAGTCGCTGACTTTTGGTGCTTCGCCGTCGGGTGCCGCAACGGTCAACAGCGAAGAGATTTCGGAAGCTCAGCTACAGTTTGCTATCGAGCAGCAGCGTAGGCAGTTGGCCGAGGTATATGGTGATCAGTTAGACCCCTCGCTTCTCGATGACGAGTTTTTGCGTCCAAGCGCATTGAATAATTTGATTGATCGCGCCCTGCTAAACGACCTATCAACATTGCTAGGTATTGAGGCATCTCAGTCGGCGGTGCGCCGCAGCATTGTGAACAATGCTGCCTTTGCACTGGACGGTGACTTCTCACCCGATTACTACAGAGATGTACTGCGTTCGAATGGTCTTACGCCAGAGCAGTATCTCGTGGAGCAAAGCAATATTGACCAGTTGATTAAACTTGAATCGATAATAGCGAGTGCTGATTTTACGACTCAGGCAGAGGCTAAGGCGGCGATTGATGTCATAGTAGAACGGCGCGATATTCGTTTTCTTGTCGTTCCCAATGATTATCTCGGTCTTGACGCCGTTGTCTCTGATAGCGAGGTGGCTGACTATTACGCTGCAAATAGCGAGGCGTTTATGCAGCCGGAGATGCTCAAGGTGGCATTCATCGAGCTCACTATGGAGCAGTTTATTGAGCCCGTAGATGAGGATGAGCTGGCAGTTCAGCTATCGAACGCGTTGGCTGACTTCGAAACAAAAGCGCAGTCCGAAGTAGCGCATATTTTGCTGACCAGAGCTGAGGATGAAACAGGAGCCGGCTACGCAGCACGGGTAGACGACGTTGCAGCACGGATTGCCTCTGGAGAAAATTTTGCAGAAATTGCTAGCAGCGCCTCAGACGATATAGGTTCGTCGTCGATTGGTGGTGATTTAGGATTTACTGACGGCTCTGTTTTTCCAGAGGAAATGGAAGAGGCGATTGCAACCTTATCCATTGGAGGTGTTTCTGATCCTGTAGTGACCGATGCGGGGACGCATTTCATTCTAGTGAAGAGTCGCTCGGCAGCAGAGCAGGGTTCTGAGGATGCGTTGCGCCGCGAAATCACTGAGAGTTTACAGACAGCGCAAGCACAGCGGGATTTACTCATAGCTGTTGACCGTTTAAGAGACGCTGTTTTTACAACACAGGGCCTCACGGAAGCGGCGCAAGAGTTAGGCGTCACCGTGTCACTGAGCCAGCCATTTTCCCGCAATAGCGGTACCGAACTATTTGCTGAAGAGACACTGCGTGAGGCTGCATTTTCCGATGATGTTCTGTTAGAAGGTAACAACAGCGATGTAATCGAGCTGTCAGGAAGCCGCTTCGTGGCTCTGTCACTCGTTGAGCAAATGCCGGCGGGAGTCAGACCGCTCGCAGATGTGGAGGACATCATACTCAGCCGACTCGAAGCGCAGGCGCGAGAGCTGGCTATGGCAAACTTGGTCAGTGAGGTTAATGAGACCTTAGCCCAAGGAGGGCGCTTGGAGGACGTATCTGCTGACAAAGGCTTGGAGTGGCGCGTGGAGCTTGCTGCAACTCGGCAGAATGCCAATTTACCTGCTCCGGTTTTGCGGGATGCTTTTGGCAAACCCTCTAATGATACGCTTACAGTGAGCGCTATTCGTCTTGATGAAGAGAGTTATGCCTTAGTTCAGTTAGTAAGGACCCAGGCTGGCCAAGAAGACAGTATGGTGGCTTTTGAGAGAGATGCTCTTTTACGGGAGATTTCTGATGTTCAAGGGTCGCTGTTACGTCAAGAGTTTGTAGCCGATCTAAAGCGTCGTGGCGATGTTGTTATACGCTGAGGCCTTAGCGAATGCGTGATGATGCGTTAGGGAGATTGGTTCGTAGCGCTGGTGTCGCGGTCGGATCAGACGACGCGACCAAAGTGTTTGCGGGCAGTGTCAATGGGCGGCCACCGTATCCCTTAGACCAGTGGAATCCTTCGCACTGTGGTCATGTCGATATCGCAATAGATCGCGAGGGCAAATGGTGGCATGAGGGAGCAGAAATCAAGCGTGCAGAGATCGTGTCGCTGTTCGCAGGGTTATTGCGGCGGGAAGCTGATGGTCACCATTACCTTGTTACGCCGGTTGAAAAGGTACAGGTCGATGTAGCCCTACATCCTCTTATGGTTGTCGATGCAACGCCGGTGCTTGAGGCCGAGAGCAGTAACCAACGGCTCGCTCTGATATTAAACTCGGGGGGTATTTTTTATCTCGGTGATGACACGGGCCTGCAACCCGAGAGCGAGGCGGCGGGCGCGGCGTATATAAACTTGCCTCAGGGCTTAACGGCTCTCTTTACGCGTGCGGCTTGGTACCGGCTTGTTGATATGGCAGACGAGAATGGCCTGGTTGAGAGCGGCGGGGAGCGATACTCTCTGTTGTAGTATTAGCGCTCCCATCAAGCGACGACTGCCTGGCTCACATATTTGGGTAGTTAGGCCCTCCCAACCCCTCAGGGGTTACCCAGCGAATATTCTGTGATGGGTCCTTGATATCGCAGGTTTTGCAGTGAACACAATTCTGGGCATTAATCTGGAACCGAGGCTCGTCACCATCGGTAATAACCTCGTAGACACCGGCCGGACAGTAACGCTGCGCGGGTTCATCGTACTTGGGTAGATTGATCTGTATGGGAATAGAAGAGTCGACCAGCTGCAGGTGACAAGGTTGGTCCTCTTCGTGATTTGTATTCGAGAGAAATACTGAGGAGAGCCTGTCGAACGTGATGACGTTGTCAGGCTTCGGGTAGGCGATTTTCTTCGACACAGAAGCGGGCTGTAAGCATGCATGGTCTGGTTTGCGGTCGCGCAGGGTAAACGGCATGTTTCCACGCATGATGGTTTGATCAAACCACACTGCTGCGGAGCCCAATAGTGCGCCAAAGGTATGCATGTAACCGGCAAAGTTACGACTTGACCTCAGTTCTTTGCCTAGCCACGAGTTAGCCACTCGAGTATCAAAGCCGGCTAAATCAACGCCGGGTGTTTCGGACATCAAAGCCGCTGCAACTTCCTCAGCAGCAAGCATGCCGCTCTTCATGGCGGTGTGGTTTCCCTTGATTTTGACGGCATTGAGCGTACCGGCATCACATCCGATGATCAGACCGCCGGGAAAATGCATCTTCGGTAGGGAATTGAGCCCTCCTTTCGCAAGCGCGCGTGCACCGTATGCAAGGCGCTCGGCGCCCTCTAAATAAGGGGCTGTTTTGGGGTGGGTCTTCCACCGCTGGAACTCCTCGAACGGACTGACATGCGGGTTCGAGTAGTTCAAATCGGTGATTAGACCAAGATAAACCTCGTTGTTTTCCGCGTGGTACATAAAGGCGCCACCTGACGAGCCACTTTCAGACAGCGGCCAGCCAAGACCGTGAATTACTTTGCCCTCCTCGTGAAGCTCTGGCTTGATTTGCCACACTTCTTTGATGCCGATGCCATAGTGCTGGGGGTCTTTACCGTCATCGAGATTGAAATGTGATATCAGCTCTTTACCTAGGTGTCCGCGACAACCCTCGGCGAACAGCGTATAGGTCGCGTGCAGTTCCATACCAGGCATGTAAGCATCTTTTTGCTCGCCTTCCGCGGAGATACCCATATCACCGGTCGCTACGCCCTTTACAGATCCGTCGTCATTAAAGAGAACTTCTGCTGCCGCAAAGCCAGGATAAACCTCAATACCCATATTTTCGGCTTGTTCGGCTAGCCAACGGCAAACATTGCCCATTGAGACAATATAATTACCGTCGTTATGCACCGGCGGAGGGAGGAGTAGGTTGGGGATTCTCGCAGCAGACTTACCGGAGGTGTAGTAATAGAACACATCATCCGTGACCGCCGTATTGACGGGTGCCCCCAAGGTGCGCCAGTCTGGCAGTAACTCGTCAAGTGCAGTTGTCTCGAGGACAGCCCCAGAGAGAATGTGGGCGCCAACCTCCGAACCTTTCTCGACGACGCAAATACTTATCTCGCGTTCGTTCTCTTGCGCTAACTGATTAAGTTTAATGGCCGCAGACAGGCCTGCAGGCCCTGCGCCAACAACTACAACATCGAATTCCATCGATTCGCGTTCCACAACTAACCTCCCGTTACCACCAGCAATAGGGTGCTTTTTGAAAAATATCGGCGAACTACCGTTTTTTGAACTCTACGCGTGTTCTTTTTTGAACTTACGGTATGTTAAAGTATCGCGCCTCGTAGGTGTAGTTATGCGAGCAACAAATTGATCTTTGAAGATCACCCGTTATTTACATACGTTAACTTTCAGTGGAGATGCTATGAAAGTACTCGTCGCAGTGAAACGCGTTGTGGACTACAACGTGAAGGTGCGTGCTAAGGCAGATGGATCCGATGTCGAGCTCAATAATGTCAAAATGGCAATCAACCCCTTCTGTGAGATAGCAGTTGAGGAGGCGGTCCGCCTTAAAGAGGCGGGCACGGCAACTGAGGTTGTTGTGGCATCAATTGGCGATAAGAGTTGCCAGGAGCAAATTCGTACCGCATTGGCATTGGGTGCTGACAGGGGCATTCACGTCGAAGTTGATGGACGACCTGAGCCACTTGAAATCGCAAAGCTGTTAAAGGGTGTAGTCTCTTCGGAGTCGCCTGATCTCGTGATCATGGGCAAGCAGTCTATCGACGGCGACAATAATCAAACCGGTCAAATGCTGGCAGCAATGACAGGCATGGGGCAGGGCACGTTTGCTTCCGAGGTAAATGTTGCAGAGGGGAGTGTTCAAGTAATACGAGAGATCGACGGTGGCTTGCAAACCGTTAAGCTCTCACTTCCGGCTGTTGTCACCACGGACTTGCGCCTTAATGAGCCGCGATATGCATCGTTGCCTAATATCATGAAAGCGAAAAAGAAGCCTCTGGAGACACTAACGCCAACTGATGTTGGTGTGGACATTCAGTCGCATGTCACCCTTGTAGGGGTGAGGCCACCAGCCGAGCGCTCGGCTGGTATTAAGGTAGAGTCCGTAGCGCAGTTGGTGGACAAGCTTAAGAATGAAGCGAAGGTGATCTCATGAAGACGTTAATTATTGCTGAACACGATAACCAAACATTGAAGGTGGCGACTTTGAACGCGGTGGCTGCAGCGCAAGCTATGGGTGGCGATATCGACGTGCTGGTTGTGGGAAGTGGATGCCAGTCCGTCGCAGATCAGGCCGCAGCAGTCCCAGGTGTGGGTGTGGTTTTGAGTGCCGATAATGCCGCTTATGAAAACCAGCTTGCCGAGAACGTAAGTTTGGCGATTGCAGAGGCCGCAACGTCCTATGATTGCGTCATGGCAGCGGCGACAGCGAACGGTAAGAATGTGATGCCCCGTGTTGCGGCATTACTTGATGTTGCGCAAATCTCGGACATTACTGCGATACTCGATGCGGACACTTTCGAGCGCCCAATATATGCTGGGAACGTTATTGCAACAGTTAAGAGCAGCGACTCGAAAAAAGTCATTACGGTTAGGACAACTGCCTTTGATGCGGTTGCAGCGGAAGGCGGGAACGCATCAGTGCAACCGCTTGATAATGCACATGATGCAGGTGTTTCGAGCTTTGTACGCGAGGAAGTTGCCGTATCCGACAGGCCAGAGTTAACTGCAGCCTCAATCGTCATTTCAGGCGGTCGCGGCATGCAAAATGGCGATAATTTTGTAATGCTTGAGGGCATTGCGGATAAGTTAAATGCCGCAATCGGCGCCTCGCGGGCGGCTGTCGATGCTGGATTTGTTCCAAATGATTACCAGGTAGGGCAGACAGGGAAGATTGTTGCACCCGACCTGTACATTGCTGTTGGAATATCAGGTGCGATCCAACATTTGGCGGGAATGAAAGACAGTAAAGTTATCGTCGCGATTAACAAAGACGAGGACGCACCCATCTTCCAGGTCGCTGATTACGGCTTAGTCGCGGATCTTTTCTCGGCACTACCCGAACTCGAATCAGCCCTTTGAACCGTTAGTTAGCGTAAGGAATAGGCGGATTTATGGCAAAAAGTAGCTTAGACGATAGCACCGCAGATGCGGTAGTTGCAGTGGTGGTGGTCTCGATTGTGGTGCTCGCTGTGGTTGAGTGGCTCTCTGGATTACCTGCCTAGCTTGTTACCCAGTTAACCACGGCGAGAACAGATGCAATAAATAACGCGGTAAATAGTATGCCGGCGGCTATAAATACCCCGGCATTCCCCTCCTCAAAGTCTTTCTCACGGTTCTTTTGGCTTTGTACGCCTAACGCGGCCGCAAGTGTGCTTTGCAGAACTCGTGTCCATTTGGTGCTCACGATACCTCCTGTTATATGGTTATTCCATAAACGAATACTATAGTACAAACATCCCCGAGTTGCGGCCTTTTCTCACGGATTTCTGGTATTCTCTCACGGTCTAGCGGAGGGCAACATGGTCACGATTACAGAATCAGCTCGCGTTTATTTGAAGGAACTCCTAGAAAAGCAAGAGGATGCTTTAGGGGTGAGGGTGTTTATCAATCATCCGGGAACCCCGCGTGCCGAAACATGCATCGCCTACTGTAGAGAAGGCGATATGCAAGCCACGGATGAAGAGCATGATTTTGAGCACTTTACTGCTTGGATCGAAAGCCGGAGCATTCCGTTTTTGGAGGATGCGGTCGTCGACTACGCCAAAGACCGTATGGGTGGCCAGCTGACGATAAAGGCCCCTAACGCCAAAATGCCCAGAGTTGACGCTGACAGCCCTATCGAAGACCGGATCAACTACTTGTTGTATAACGAGGTTAATCCATCACTCGCGGCTCATGGCGGGGATGTCTCTTTGGTCGAGGTGACAGAAGATAACATCGCGATTTTGCGATTCGGTGGAGGTTGTCAAGGTTGTAGTGCGGTCAGTATCACCTTGAAGGACGGTGTTGAAAAAACACTGGT
>CAJYAI010000063.1 GCA_913064725.1 uncultured Alteromonadaceae bacterium
TTGTTATGACGGTACTGATTACCTGTGCCGTCTAACGCTACGTTGCCTTTGTAGCAGGGTCAAGACTGAGAGCCCCCCAGGGCGAGGCTCGGCTGATAGGGACTTCACGCCCGTGATACGGCACGAATTAGGCACAAGCGGCCTCGACGTCTGCAACTTCCTCAGGGGTCAGTCGCGGGTCACGCTCTGCCTGCAAACACTCCTGAAGTTCATCCCGATTTTTCACGCCCAGAATGACTGAGCCAAGGTCGGGAATAGACAGTGCGTAACGGTGTGCAAGCCTGGCAGGGGTCTGCCCCCAGTCAGCCGCAAGTTGACGAAAACCTTGCGCGCGATCGAAGTCTAGTTGGTCGGCGTCATCCACGGGCAATTCACGATCCATCTGCGACGTCAGCGCACCCGCCTGCACTGCCCGAATAGCCAGCGCAGGTACGCTGTTCGCCCGGCAGGCATCAAGTACACGACGGCAATCGAACGACTCGGTGACATAGGCAATGCCACCCACAGAGTTAAGCGGATTTACCGCGCACTGCACTGCAGTCGGAGGCGTATCTGAAGCGATGACCGATTCCAGTGCGGACTGCTGACCCAGTGCAAACCCCCAACCGCCGATCTTCCCCTCTGCCTGCAAGCGATCAAAGGCTGGGATCACAGACTCGTATAAGTACGTGAGTGGGGTCGCAAGACGGTCGCGGACCTCGTTGTACTTGGCTAGTACATGGCCATCTTCGATTAACTGCGAGTGAAGAAAGAATAAATCGGCCCGTTCAATGCCCATGGTTTTAAGCGAGCGTGTTAGCGATGCATTGAGTTTGTCATAGGTCTGCTCGGGTGAGACATGACCCAGTCGGTACTTGGTGGTAAATCTCAGATTGGACTTATCCGTTCCCTTAAATGCCTCACCAATCACAGACTCGGCCTCGCCGCGACCATACATGGGCGCCATATCAAAATGCGTGATACCCGAGTCCAGTGCGAGCCGCGCCGTAGCGACCGCTTCATCGCGTGTGGTGGCGCCCCAGACCTGCCCAAGACCACCGCCGCCCAAGGTGAGCGCGCTGACCGATCCAAAAGGTTTAAATGGCCTCATTTCCATGACTGACGATCCTCCGCGATGACATCCTGACTCGCATGTGCCGCTGTCAGGCTAGGGGTGTGAGAATAGGACGTCAAACCAATCCAGAGCCGCAGGGTCTCTCTTGAGAGAAATACGGGTTGGCGAGAGTCGCTAGGCGGCGTCGATGATCGCCAGCAACTCCTGCGTTTTGGCAGCCATCAGCGCCTCGTCCCCCCGGCTCTCCACATTGAGTCGAACCACGGGCTCGGTGTTGGACATGCGGACGTTGAAACGCCAGTCGTCGAAGCTGAGGCTCAAGCCGTCCATGTGCTCGATGCTGTTGGCACCGGCAGCGTATAAATTTTCCACCTGTTTGATGAGTGCCGGCGCGTCGGTGACTGTTCGATTGATTTCACCCGAGCAGGGAAAGGCCGCCGCCCGTTCTTCGACCAGTGACGCAAGTGTCTTGCCCGTGTTAGACATGATCTCGGCTACCAAGAGCCAGGGAATCATGCCGCTGTCGCAGTACGCGAAATCACGAAAGTAGTGGTGTGCACTCATTTCACCGCCATAAACGGCATCGACCCGTCGCATGGTCTCTTTGATAAACGCATGCCCCGTTTTACTTTGCTCGGCTCGACCCCCGGCGTCATTGGCCAAGTCGATGGTATTCCACGTAAGGCGCGGGTCGTGCACGACTATCTGATCATGGGACTTCGCGAGAAACGCCGAGGCGAGTAATCCAACAACGTAATAACCCTCAACGAATGCACCGGTGTGGTCGTAAAAAAAGCAGCGATCGAAATCACCGTCCCAGGCAATGCCCATATCAGCGCCGGTTTCACGAACGAGTTCTGCTGAGGCAATGCGATTTTCCTCCAACATGGGGTTTGGAACGCCGTTGGGGAAATGGCCATCCGCTTCGTGATGTAGCTTGATAAAGTCAAACGGGAGATGCGCCTCCAGAAGATCTAGCACGCGACCTGCCCCACCGTTACCTGCCGTGCAGACAATTTTCAGGGGTTGCAATGCGTCGATGTCGATATAGCTCAGTAGGTGCTGAATGTAAGCGTCGCTGGTATCAACCGCGTCATAGGTTCCGGGCGCGGCAGCAGGTGTGAAAACGCCGGCCTCGGCTTTAGCTTGAATGTCTTTTAAACCGGAATCACCCGAAATGGGTTTGGACTCGGCCCGAACGAACTTCATCCCGTTGTAGTCTTTTGGATTGTGGCTTGCGGTGACGCAAATCCCCCCACCCACTTTTAAATGCGATGTCGCAAAGTAAATTTCTTCGGTACCGCATTGCCCAATATCGACAACGTCAACACCCTGCTCGCGAAGACCGTCAATCAGCGCCGCTTTAATCGACTCAGAGGTAAGTCGTATGTCATTCCCAACCACGACTGAACCAGGGTTGATGACCTCGGCATAGCCCTGACCAATTCGCTTGGCGATGTCCTCGTTTAGCTCATCGGGAATGCGCCCGCGGACATCGTAAGATTTAAAACAGCGAATCGGCTCTGGCATAGTAGGGTCCCTTGATAACTGGCGGCTTAATACAAATTTTCGTAGACAAAGTTAGTGGCTTCGACAAAACCCGGAACGCTTCCGCAGTCGAAACGTTTGCCGTCGAACTTATAGGCCAACACACAGCCCTTGCTCGCTTGGGTTTGCAGTGCGTCGGTGATCTGAACTTCACCATTCGCACCCGGCGGTGTGTCACGAATGATGTCGAAAATATCCGGCGTTAGTATATAACGCCCGATCACTGCTAGGTTGCTTGGCGCGTCCTCCGCAGCCGGTTTTTCCACCATTTTATCGACGCGGTAAAGACGATCACCCATGGCCTCCCCCGAGATGACACCGTAGGCGCTTATTTGATCCTCAGGCACCTCCATGACGGCCACAATCGAGCAGCGAAACTGGTTGTACAGTTCGGACATTTGCTTGAGGACACCATTGCCGTCCTGATTGATGCACATGTCATCAGCGAGCAACACACCGAAGGCCTGGTCGCCTATCAGCGGCTCTCCCGTCAGGATCGCGTGCCCCAATCCTTTCATTTCGCGCTGGCGGACCATCGTGAAAACGCCGTTATCAATGACATGACGGATGCCTTCGAGGTACTTCTCTTTTGATGTGCCTGAGATCTGGTGTTCCAGCTCGTAGGAGATGTCGAAGTGATCGGCAATGGCGCGCTTGCCGCGGCCTGTCACAAAAGCGCAGTTATTCATGCCCGCCTCTAGAGCCTCTTCGACGCCATACTGGAGCAGCGGCTTATTGACCACAGGCAACATTTCTTTCGCCGTGCTTTTCGTGGCGGGAAGAAACCGTGTGCCGTAACCGGCAACGGGAAATAAACACTTTTTAATCACTAGCCTAACCTCCAAATTGATCCATGCTTAGCCGCCTGAGCGGCCATAAACGTCTTCAAACCGAACAATATCATCCTCTCCTAAGTACGTACCCGACTGAACTTCGATCAGTTCTAGGGTGGACTCACCGGGATTGCTTAACCGGTGTTTAGTGCCCACAGGGATGTATGTGGACTGATCTTCCTTGAGTCGGAGCGTTTGATCACCATTCACTACATCAGCCGTTCCATGCAAGACCACCCAATGCTCGGCGCGATGATGGTGCATTTGCAGAGAGAGTTGTTGTCCCGGATTGACTGTAATCCGCTTCACTTGAAAGCCATCTCCCGAGATTAGGGACTCGTACGATCCCCACGGTCTAAATACCCGCTGATGGGTATCCGCCTCGCTTCGCCCTGCTGCTTTCAGTGCGTTGACGATATGCTTCACGTCTTGGACTGAGTGACGATCAGCTACTAAGACTGCATCGACTGTTTCCACTATCACCAAGTCCACAACACCTGTCGTGGCTACCAGTCTCGACTGGCTGCGCACATAGCTACCCTGCGTATTATCGACAATGACGTCACCCTGCACCACGTTGCCGTCCTCGTCCTGATCACCAGCCTCCCAGAGCGCCGACCACGCACCAATGTCGCTCCAGTCGCAATCCAACGAGACCACAACACCATCGGGTGTCTGCTCCATGACGGCATAGTCGATGCTGTCCGACGGACATCTAGCGAAGGCGTCAGCGCTGGGGCGGACAAAATCCATATCGTACTCAGCCCCGCTCATGGCCTCGAGACAGGCCGCGGCCATAGCCGGCTGACACCTGCATAGTGACTGCAAAAATGTCTGTGCTGTAAACATGAACATGCCGCTATTCCAGACGTAGTCACCCGAGGCGATATAGGCCTCGGCCGTTTCCTGATTTGGCTTCTCAACAAATTTGTCGAGCACCGCAACATCGGGGGAGAGCGCCTCGCCTCTTTTGATATAGCCGTAACCTGTTTCGGGCTGGGACGGAACAAGGCCAAACGTCACTAACTTACCTTGAATCGAAGCTGTCGCAGCGTTGCCAATAGCCGCTAGCAGCGCCGCGGGCTTACCCACATAGTGGTCTGCGGGAAGGATCAGTAAATTAGCATCGGCGTTCATCTTGGACGCCTCATGTGCCGCAAGAGCAATAGCGGGCGCCGTGTTTTTACCCTCGGGCTCCAGAATAATCGTTGGCGAATCGATGCCAAGTTGGCGCAATTGCTCAGCAACCATGAACCGGTGCTCTTCATTGCAGACAATGATCGGCGACGCGTGCTCAAGACCGCTGAGCCGAGACAGCGTTTGTTGCAGCATCGAGTCACTACCCATTAAATTCAGATATTGCTTGGGTCGACCCTGTCGCGACACAGGCCATAAACGACTTCCAACACCACCGCACAACAGCACCGGCACTATGTTTGTCACGTGGTTTGTCACGTGGTTTGTCATGTGGCTTTCCATGTGGTGTGTCATGTGCCCTGTTCTGTCAGGTGCGCGGTCATCTGGTTCCATACATTCGAATACTTAATGTCGATAAAGCAAACGCCGCGTTACGTCAGCCTCCAGCTTACGCGAGGCTCAGCCAGTCGCCGCGGCTCTGGTGCACTACAAACTTCTATCAGCAAATACGCGTTTAAGAGTTAATTTTCAGTCTCCCCCTGCGAGCCTATTACAAAGTTATGACAAATTGTTACAGTTACAGTCTGTGTCGCCCAACGAATGTCATCGTCCATCAATTGTGACATCCTCCACTTCACCTCAGGAAAGCGAGTGCAAGTCATTTCGCTCCACGGTACCCTACGCAAATGACTGAAGAATTTATATTTACTCCCAAGAATGCCTACGCCAAAGACGAGTTAGTCGCCTGCGGTATGGGCGATTTATTCGGCCCCGGTAACGCGAAATTGCCCATTGATAATATGCTGATGCTAGACCGTATCAGTGAGATTAACAGTGATGGTGGTAAAGCAGGTAAGGGCATTATTATGGCCGAGCTCGATATCCACCCTGACCTTTGGTTCTTTGATTGCCACTTCCCTGGAGACCCTGTGATGCCTGGGTGTTTGGGTCTCGATGCCATGTGGCAGCTCGTTGGTTTTTTTCTCGGCTGGCGAGGTAATCCTGGTCGAGGACGTGCGCTGGGCTCGGGTGAAGTGAAATTCACGGGGCAGATTCTGCCCAGCAGTAAATTGGTCACGTATAAAATCGAAATGAAGCGCGTGATTGAGCGCAAGCTCGTTATGGGCATAGCGGACGGCTCCGTCTCGGTTGATGGCCGCGAGATTTACACCGCCACCGATCTTCGGGTAGGCCTCTTCCAATCGACGGAAAACTTCTAATGACACAACGCGTTGTGGTGACGGGCCTAGGCATCGTCTCAAGCCTTGGCAATCATGCAGATGATGTCACAGACTCACTCAAAAACGGACGCTCCGGCATTACCTACAGCGCCGCTCAAGAAGAGATTGGCATGCGATCTTGGGTATCGGGAAAACCCGATATCGATTTGTCTGAGCACATTGACCGAAAGCAATGGCGCTTTATGGGCGATGCGGCCGGCTATGCGTTCTTAAGTATGGAACAGGCCATCGCCGATTCAGGGCTTACTCCCGATCAGGTATCAAACGTTCGCACTGGCATCATTGCCGGATCGGGTGGCGCCTCATCGGCCAGCCAAGTCGAAGCAGCTGACATCCTCAGAGAACGCGGTTTGCGGCGTGTTGGTCCATATCGCGTCACGCAGACCATGGGCAGTACCGTCTCGGCCTGTCTGGCTACCCCTTTTCAAATAAAAGGCGTCAACTACTCTATTTCATCGGCTTGCTCAACCAGTGCCCACTGCATCGGCAACGCTATGGAACAAATTCAACTCGGTAAACAAGATGTCGTATTCGCCGGTGGTGGTGAAGAGCTCGATTGGTCTTTGAGCTGTCTCTTCGACGCCATGGGGGCGCTGTCAACAAAGTACAACGAGACGCCAGATCGCGCATCTCGAGCCTATGACGCAGATCGGGATGGCTTTGTGATCGCCGGTGGCGGCGGCATGCTCGTCCTCGAGTCGCTTGAGCACGCTCAGGCCAGAGGGGCGAAGATCTACGCAGAAGTGGTGGGCTACGGTGCCACCTCCGATGGCCATGACATGGTCGCACCCTCTGGTGAAGGCGCTGTTCGCTGCATGCAGCAGGCCATGGCAACGGTTAGCGGCGGTATTGACTACATTAACGCACATGGCACCAGCACACCGGCTGGCGATATTCAGGAACTGAAAGCGGTCCGCGAAGTCTTTGGCGATCAAACGCCAGCGATCGCATCGACAAAATCACTGTCCGGACACTCACTCGGCGCAGCTGGCGTACAAGAGGCGATCTACTCGCTTCTTATGATGGAGAATGACTTCATTGCAGCGTCTGCCAATGTCGACAATCTCGACGAAGGCGCCACTGGTATGGACGTGGTTGGCGAGGTCCGCACAGGCGTGCGGTTAAATAGGGTCATGTCTAACAGCTTTGGCTTCGGTGGCACTAACGCGACGCTCATCTTCCAGCGATTTGAGGCGTAGCGCTCTACCTAATCTGATGTTGCTTAGCGGTATCAAACGATAAAGCCAGCCCGAATACCGCGACTCTGGCGTCACATGGGACTGGCGTACGAAAAGCGGCTTGCTTCAGCATGGTGCTTAGCCTAAAGACAGCTACGCAGCTGCTTTTTTTTATAAGTCGCCGCTGAGCACCTTGACGAAGTTACAAGGGCGATGCGCTGCATCGAGCTGGTCGCGTATCAGGCCATTCCACGCCGTTTTACACGCGCCAGTAGATCCGGGCATACAAAAAATCGCAGTTCGATTGGCGAGACCGGCAATAGCGCGCGACTGGATTGTTGAAGAGCCAATTTCATCAAAGCTCAGTGCGCGAAAGACTTCGCCAAACCCCTCGATGGTCTTGTCAAAGAGAGGTGATACTGCCTCGGGAGTCGAGTCTCTACCTGAAAACCCGGTCCCACCGGTTACCAAGACAGCGTTCACAGTAGCATCAGCGATCCAAGCGGAAAGCCGCGCGCGAATTTGGTACACATCGTCAATCACAATACTCCGATCAGCCAGCGTGTGGCCCGACTCAAGGAGCGACGTTTCCAGAAACTGGCCAGATGTATCGGTATCCATTGTTCGCGTATCGCTAACCGTCAATACGGCCACATTTAATCCTTCACTCATCATTTATCGATGACTCCCTCAGCTTTAACGTACAACTCGAGATAACGCGTAACAGCGCGATCAATAAAATGGCGCCAGGGCAGCTGCTGAATGCCGAACTCTCGTCTGATCTTACTGCACTCGAGCGTGTGGTTGAGCACCGACTGATTATCGTTGGTCTCATTTTGGAGTAACTTGCGCGCATTAACGAACGGCTCATATTGCGATGCACAGGCCATTGCAGCTTCAGCAAAATCTAAATAACCCGTCTCGCCGAGGCTACAGTAATGGAATACACCGTAGCGATCCGCCCCGGTACTCATTTGATCCAGAATCCCCATACACACCCGCGCCACCTCACCCACGTGAACCGGATTGCCCTGAAGGCGATCGGATACTTGAACGGTTTGACTCCGCCGAAGAGTATCGAGCGCGGTGCACAATGCGTTCGGCCTTCGCCCTGCAAACAGACGGCCCAACCGCAAAATAAATACGTCGTCTAATCGTGACGTGAGTATGTTTTCAATGTCGAGCAGAACCCCACCTAACCCGCCGGTCACATCTGGCGTGTCGCTCTCCAGGTACGGGCGTGTCATTTTCCCGGAGAACACAAAAGCACTCGACAGGTAAAAGTAACTCGCACCCTCGCGCTCACAGGCGTCGGCCAACCAGGCCGTGCGCTGCACTTCTCGCTGCCCAATGCGATCCGAGGAATCAATTTGAGTGACTATACGCGTGTCTAGGACAACATCCGGCGCGGCATCCCGGACAACACGCCTCACCTGACGTGGACGAGCCCAACGCGTCCCATCCATACTCACCCCAATGAGCTCGTGACGCCTAAGCGGATTGGCGAATGCGCTGATCGAATAACCAACCGGCGTGTCATTGCCCAGAACGAGTACACGCATATGACGCCCTTACCTCACAAAAGAGATGTTGCCTGCGTTGATACGCACTAAAACGGAATATCGTCCTCGGGGAAATCAGCTGGTTGTGACGTGGGGGCTGGCGCCGCATAGTCAGTCGCTGGCGCAGACTGATTCATGGGTGCTGGCGACGGTGCATAGCCATTGTTGTCCTGGCTCATATTACGACTATCGAGCATTTGCATTTCATTCGCTACGATTTCCGTTGAGTAACGGTCCTGGCCTGACTGATCTTGCCATTTGCGCGTACGCAAGGCTCCTTCAACGTAAACTTTGGATCCCTTCCTCAAATATTCAGCAGCAATTTCTGCCAGGCGATTGAAAAAGACAACGCGATGCCACTCGGTACGCTCCTGCATCTGTCCTGTATTTTTATCCTTCCAAGACTCCGAGGTTGCGATGCTGATATTGGTCACCGCACCACCCGAGGGTAGGACGCGGTGCTCGGGCTCATTGCCCAAGTTACCCACCAAAATTACTTTATTTATGCCGCGCGTAGCCATATCTCTTCTCCTGTGTCGCCCGAACCAAACAGAAACGCACCTGCGCCGGACGGTGTGGGGTTTGCTCCCTTGTTGACACTATACCAATCCCAGCGTTTCTCGGGGAGATCTATACTGCTCTTTATGCGGCGTTGGAGGTCTCCGGTGACGTCGAATGCGACACACCTAAGACAATCGCCCATAGCAAGGTCAGCAACGACATACCTAGCCATACACCGGTCGTTCCGGATAACTCCAGCAAGAGACCGCCCAGCAAACCGCCAAAAAACACCCCGATAAACTGCGATGAGGCAAAGACGCCCATCGCCGTACCACGTGACGACTCGGGTGCATAAATAGATGCGAGCGACGGCAACATTGCCTCCAACGCAGTAAATCCTGTGAAGAATAGCCATAGCCCAACCAGAGTAGCCACGAAACCGCCAATCGCCATAGCGACAAGACCGAGCAGCAGAACGGTCAAACTGATCAACAAGGTCTGGGTAGGTGCCTGGATGTAACGCCGGCCCTTAACCAAGAGGTAAATGCCTGGCACCGAAAATACCAGGGCACCGAGGTAGGCCAAAGCATGGTGCTCACGGGCGATACCTGCCTCGCTCTCAAGACCCGTGGGGACGACCACGAAGACCGCCATAAGTAAGAAGTGAAGAGCAAAAATACTGGCATACATCGTGTTCAAGGACTTGATGGACAAGACCTCCGCTAAACGGTTTCGCTGAAATCCAACCGCTGCATCGCGCGACGCCGCTGCTCGTCGATCCGGTTTGGGTAAAAAGCACACCACACCAATCCCCGCAGTCGCCAGTAGCGCCGTCACTGAAAAAACACCCTGCAGGCCGCCAAAATTAGCAAAGGTAGGACCTAAGACCAGCGCCAAACCAAAGGCAATGGCGATGCTCCCACCGATAATCGCACTGGCTTTGGCGCGCTGTTCTACGCGCGTATAGTCTGCCACCAGCGCCATGGTTGCCGAGGCTATTGCGCCTGCGCCCTGCAGAAAACGACCGGCAATGACACCCCAAATCGACGATGACAGCGCGGCCACTACACTGCCCAACATAAGTAGACTGAGACCAAATACGATGACCCAGCGCCGGTCAATACGGTCAGACAACCACCCCATTGGGATTTGAAGCGTCGACTGAGTCAACCCGTAGGCTCCGACCGCCAAGCCAAGCAAAAATGGCGTCGCGCCCGTCATGTCGGCGCTGTATACGGCGATTAACGGCAGTACCATGAACAATCCCAGCATACGCACCACATACAATGTGGCGAGCATAGAAACGGCGCGGGTTTCGGTGGGCGTAAAAGACGACACGTAAATATAAAGCCTTAAATAAAAATATAGGTTATCACGATCGCGACAAATCTCGGCGCTCACGGTCTAGAGGTCTCCGATCAGCGTATACTTAATCGTTTTGGTCAGTCGACGCTCGACACAGACAGAGTCAGTAGTATGGACACAATTCAGGTACGCGGCGCCCGCACCCACAATCTCAAAAACATCGATCTCGACATCCCACGCGACAAATTAGTGGTCATTACGGGCCTCTCTGGCTCAGGCAAGTCGTCGCTTGCGTTTGACACGCTTTATGCAGAGGGGCAGCGCCGCTACGTGGAGTCTTTGTCAACATACGCTCGGCAATTCCTATCCATGATGGAAAAGCCGGACATCGATCATATCGAGGGACTTTCACCTGCCATATCCATCGAGCAGAAGTCCACATCGCACAACCCCAGATCAACCGTTGGCACTATCACCGAGATTTACGACTACCTTCGCCTCTTATTTGCTCGCGTTGGTGATCCCCGGTGCCCAACTCATGGCATCACGCTCAAGGCTCAAACGATCAGTCAAATGGTCGATACGGTCATGGCTATGCCGGAAGGCGAGCGCCTCATGTTGTTGGCGCCACTGGTGAGAGACCGCAAAGGCGAGCACCTGCATGTCTTTGAGCAAGCACGCGCCGCAGGCTTTATTCGCGTCCGAGTCGACGGCATTGTCTGCGATCTTGACGATGTGCCTGAACTGGATAAGAAGAAGAAACACCGCATCGATGTGGTCGTTGACCGCTTCAAGGTGCGCGATGATCTAGCACTGAGATTGGCCGAGTCATTTGAGACAGCCCTCGAGCTCACTGACGGACTTGCCAGTGTCGCGCCAATGGACGGAAGCGAGAAAGAGACGTTGTTTTCTGCGCGCTACTCCTGCCCGCAGTGTGGCCATTCCATCGACGAGCTGGAACCGAAGTTATTTTCATTTAACAACCCAGCAGGCGCCTGCGATAGCTGTGACGGTCTGGGTATGACTCAATACTTTGACCAGCAGCGCGTAGTCGCACATCCAGAATCTAGCCTTGCGGCAGGTGCCATCCGTGGCTGGGATCGCCGCAACGTCTATTACTTTCATTTGTTGACCTCGCTTGCGACACACTACGGTTTCGACATCGACAAGCCTTTTGACGAGTTGGCCGAAGAGCACAAAAGCATTTTGCTGCACGGTAGCGGTGACGAAGAAATCGAGTTTGCCTACATCAATGATCGCGGCAGCGTGTTTAAGCGGCGCCACACCTTTGAGGGCATTCTCCCGAACATGGAGCGCAGGTACCGCGACACCGAATCCTCGGGCGTTCGAGATGAACTGTCGAAATACGTATCCACTGCGCCCTGTCATACCTGCAGCGGCACACGTTTGTGTGCAGATGCGCGAAGTGTGTACGTCGATGAGCGAACGCTACCGAGCATTACTGACATGCCGGTTGGCGATGCTTACGACTACTTTGAAGCGCTTCAGATGGAGGGTCGTAAGGGTGAGATTGCCGATAAGATCCTCAAAGAACTGCGGGCGCGATATCGCTTTCTCGTTGATGTCGGATTGAACTACCTGACATTAAATCGAAGTGCGGAGACACTATCGGGAGGGGAGGCTCAGCGCATCCGCCTCGCCTCGCAAATTGGTGCAGGGCTGGTCGGTGTCATGTATATCCTCGACGAACCATCAATTGGCCTGCACCAGCGTGATAATGAACGATTATTGCGGACGCTCACCCACTTAAGAGACATCGGCAATACGGTATTAGTAGTAGAGCACGACGAAGACGCCATTCGCGCCGCAGACCATGTCATTGATATTGGCCCTGGTGCTGGCATTCACGGCGGCAGGGTTGTTGCCGAGGGCACGATGCAGACCATTATGGATGCCAAGGGCTCACTGACAGGGGATTACCTGTCCGGACGCAAGGCCATAGCAGTTCCCAAAAAACGCCGAAAACCCGATGCCAGCAAGCAGTTGACGATTACCGGTGCTTCGGGAAATAACTTGCAGGGGGTCACCCTGACGCTTCCGGTCGGACTTCTCACCTGCGTAACGGGTGTGTCTGGCTCCGGGAAATCAACGCTGATTAATGGAACGCTTTACCCGCTGGCTGCCACCCAGCTCAATGGTGCAACGACGCTCCGAGCGGCAGCACATGACGAGTGCATCGGTCTCGATCGTTTTGATAAATGTATCGACATAGACCAGTCACCCATCGGTCGAACCCCCCGATCAAACCCCGCCACCTACACGGGCATTTTCACCCCGGTGCGAGAGTTGTTCGCAGGAACCCAGGAATCACGGTCTAGAGGCTATAAGCCCGGACGATTTAGTTTCAATGTCCGAGGGGGACGTTGTGAAGCCTGTCAAGGCGATGGCGTTACTAAGGTAGAGATGCATTTCCTACCGGATATCTACGTCCCCTGCGATGTCTGCAAAGGCAAGCGCTACAACCGAGAAACCCTAGAGATCAAATATAAGGGCAAGAACATCGCCGAAGTGCTCGATATGACGATTGAAGATGCTTTGGAGTTTTTCGAACCGGTGCCCACTAT
>CAJYAI010000064.1 GCA_913064725.1 uncultured Alteromonadaceae bacterium
GGCTGCTGGGCTCGAACCAGCGACCCAATGATTAACAGTCATTTGCTCTACCAACTGAGCTAAGCCGGAATAGTCTCCAAAGAGGACGCGGACTATACACGTCTCGATTTTCTTGCGTCAAGAAGAAGAGAGAATACAAGTCACAAAGATAATTCCGTTAAGCTATCGGGCACGCACATTTGGACGACTAGACACAGTGGTAAAACAATTCGAACTGCATTCCAGTTATCAGCCTGCGGGAGACCAACCAGCTGCCATTGACCATCTAGTCAATGGTATCGATGCTGGCCTTGCATCTCAGGTGCTGTTGGGGGTGACCGGTAGCGGAAAGACGTTCACCATGGCTAACGTCATTCAAAGGCTTCAGCGTCCCACTATCGTGATGGCTCATAACAAAACGCTTGCCGCGCAGTTATACGGTGAGTTCAAGGAGTTCTTCCCGAAAAATGCAGTCGAGTACTTTGTTTCTTACTACGACTACTATCAGCCTGAGGCATATGTACCGTCTTCCGATACGTTTATTGAGAAAGACGCGCAGGTCAACGATCACATCGAACAGATGCGATTGTCGGCCACAAAAGCTCTGCTAGAACGACCGGATTGCCTAGTGGTGTCAACGGTATCGTCCATCTACGGACTCGGTGATCCCCAGTCTTATTTCAAAATGATCATGCACTTGTCTCGCGGTGAGATCATCAACCAGCGCGGTATTTTACGGCAGCTTGCCGAGCTGCAGTATTCGCGGAATGACTTGGACTTTAAGCGCGGCACCTATCGTGTGCGCGGGGATGTTATTGATATTTTCCCTGCCGACTCCGACGAACTGGCAATTCGGGTCGAATTATTCGACGAAGAAATTGAAAATCTGTGTAGCTTTGATCCGTTAACTGGCGCTGTTGCAGAAAAGCTTCCCCGAATCACCATCTTCCCAAAGACGCACTACGTGGCGTCGAGAGATACGATGTTGGGCGCGGTTGACCTGATTGAAGAGGAGCTCGAAGCGCGCGTGACACAGCTTAAGGAGTCACAGAAATTACTCGAAGCGCAGCGGCTGGCCCAAAGAACACGATATGATATTGAAATGATTCGCGAGCTCGGCTACTGCCAAGGCATTGAGAACTACTCACGATATTTATCTGGACGCGCGCCCGGAGAGCCACCGCCTACACTGTTTGAGTACCTACCCGATAATGCGTTAATGGTGGTTGATGAGTCGCACGTCACGGTTCCTCAGCTTGGTGCGATGTACAAAGGTGATCGATCACGGAAGGAAACCCTAGTCGAGTATGGCTTCCGGCTGCCATCGGCACTGGATAACCGCCCCATGAAGTTTGAGGAGTGGGAATCGATGAGCCCACAAGGGATTTACGTGTCAGCGACGCCGGGTCGCTACGAGTTAGAACACGCGGGCGCAACGGTAGAGCAGGTCGTTCGTCCAACTGGCTTGGTCGACCCTATTATTGAGATCAGACCGGCCCTTAGTCAGGTTGACGACCTGTTGGCTGAGATTCGTGAGACTGCGGCGAAGGGTGACCGCGTACTCGTCACGACATTGACCAAACGCATGTCCGAAGACCTCACTGAGTACTTAAGCGAGCACGATGTACGTGTGCGCTACTTGCACTCCGACATTGATACCGTAGAACGCGTTGAAATCATTCGCGACTTGCGCCTTGGTCACTTTGACGTCCTTGTGGGCATTAATTTGCTGCGTGAAGGACTGGATATGCCCGAGGTGTCGCTGGTCGCAATACTGGATGCGGACAAAGAAGGGTTTTTGCGAAGTGATCGCTCATTAATTCAGACCATTGGACGCGCCGCTAGAAATCTAAACGGCCGAGCCATTTTATATGCAGATCGGATGACGGGCTCAATGGAGCGCGCAATCGATGAAACGCAGCGGCGCCGCGATAAGCAGCTCGCCTTCAATGAGGAGAACGGCGTTACTCCCGTAGGTATTGAAAAATCCGTAAAAGATATTTTGGAAGGCGCAAGGCGGATGCCGACGAAAGCGCGAGGTGCTCGTGAGATTAAGTTGGAGAACGATCGTATGTCGTTCGCGCAAGATGTTATGAATATGACACCGGCCGCTTTATCTCGTAAGTTGGCAGCCTTGGAGACCGCTATGGGTGAACACGCGAAGAATTTGGAGTTTGAGGAAGCGGCGGCTGTGAGAGATCAAATAGCCGAGCTTAAACAAATAGCCTTTGTAGGGGTTTAGATATTGTCCCGCCGGTTAGTTGTAAAGAAGGTGAGTTGTGAGGACGGTGAGTGGTAAAGAAAAAATGGAAGGGGGCAATGGTACGATGAAGGGGATAGAGATCCAAAAGAGATCAGAAAAAGTGCCCTTATTTGGGGCATCGACATGTCAGATATTGACGCTAACGGGTCTAGTCGACTGGAGTTAATCGATTGAAAAATGGGATAGCCGCTGTTGTCATTTTTTTGCACGTTACGGGTTGCGCGCTATCGTCTGACGAGGAGTACATGCGTTGTCTCCAAGCTGCGAATACCGTTGGATCACTTGCCCTAGTGCCGGCAGGTGCGGCGGCGGAAGTGATTGCTGCGGGGGGAGTAGGCGCGGCGTCTGCGCTGACGCTGTGCAACGAGGCTGAGATCACAACCGCGCCAAATAGTTTGGTAGCAAATGTTCCCGGCGATTTGTCGCAGCAAGAAGTGCCTACTGCGCCGCTGCAAGCGCCTAAGCCAGTACCTTCATCAGAGCCAGTAGTCGTTGCGATGCCGATCACGACCGTGACTAGCTTTGTATTTGATAGTCGCCGACTACAGTTTGATGTGGACAGTGCCGATATAACAGATGGCTCAGAGGTCACACTCGCGCCGGTCGTGACGTTGCTTCGTGACTACCCACAGATCAGTATAGAGATCACTGGACATACGTGTTGGCTTGGCAGCGATGAATACAACCTGGCACTGTCGGAAAAACGAGCAGATGCCGTCGCAGATTATTTGGTAGGACGGGGTATTGATGCTAAGCGCTTATTCGTCAAAGGAGCGGGAGAGAGTGAGCCTCTTGAGTCTAACTTGACCGAGGCGGGCCGACGCTCCAATCGGCGAGTGGAGATTGTTAGGCGTTAACTGAGTAAGCCGGGTATGAGTGATATGAGCGAAGAATCTGAGAGATGGATTGTGCGAGGAATGCTTGAACGCGCAGCGAGCCTTGTCGGTGATGTGATTAAAGATCTCGCGGTTAGTGCTTTGCTGTTTGTTGGAACCTTTGTGTTTGTGACAGTTGTCTCGGCTGGACTGCTTTGGTGGTACAGCTGGCCTTTGATTTTGGCGCCTGTCGGCGGTTTTATCGTGCTGGGAGTCATGCTGATGCTTCGACTCGAGACCTAGTTTGGCCGTTCGCTCGTATTCGGTCGGTCATTCGACTAAAGACTACTTCCTCCAATTCGCATAAGTTTTTGTTATACTCCGTGCCGATTTTGTGAGCGCCTCGGCGGAGCACATTTTCTTCGCACGCAGTGACTGAATTGGGGGTTTTGAAATGGACTTGTCTGACAAGTTTGCACGCGGACAAACGATGTTTTTCCGTTTTTTTGCGGACGCTTTTTTTGCCAAACGATATGGTCACAGGGCCGTAGTGCTTGAGACGATTGCCGGTGTGCCGGGAATGGTGGCAGGCATGTGGATACACTTGAGAAGTTTGCGGCAAATGAAAACAGGATACGGACCTACCATCCGGGAGCTGTTAGCTGAGGCTGAAAACGAGCGGATGCACCTCATGTTCTTCATTGATATCGCCAAGCCCAATGCGTTTGAACGCGCGCTTATCTTGGCGGCGCAGGCGATTTTCTGGAACTATTACTTTGTCTTCTACGTCTTTTTTCCACAAACCGCGCATAAGATGATTCACTATTTTGAGGAAGAAGCGGTTTACAGCTACACCCAATACTTGGAGATGATTGAAGCCGGTAAGATCGAGAATGTGCCGGCACCGCAGTTGGCAATCGATTACTACAGCCTCGCACCCGATGCGCGATTGAGCGATATGATTGAGCGTGTGAGAGCCGATGAGCAGCATCACGCGGACGTTAATTTGCGTATGGCGAATGGGCAGGCGCATGAGGCCGCTAGTGCGCCGTTTAAGCAAGACGATGCTGGCCAAGTTGGCGAGCAAGGTGTCCCGTTTCTAAGCGAAGCTGGTGGACAAGGCTAACGCCTAGTATTTATTGATAAGGGCCCAAGCGTTATGATGCCCGACAGCAATAAAGCCATTATTGAGCGTACTCATACACGCAGCGCATCGTAAGCGTTGCCACTGACCAAGGAAGACAGCATGCCACTCATAACCCTGCCGGATGCCTCTACTCGCCAATTTGATGCGCCCGTTACCGTGCTCGAAGTCGCCGCTGATATCGGTGCAGGACTCGCCAAAGCAACGCTCGCGGGCGTTGTTGATGGCCGCGAAGTTGATGCGAGTTTTTCGATTGACAGTGACGTCTCGCTCCGAATTATCACAAGTCGTGATGATGCGGCTCTTGAAATCCTCAGACATTCGACGGCCCATCTTCTGGCGCAAGCGGTTCAGGAGTTATACCCGGGAACTCAAGTCACCATAGGGCCGACGGTTGAAGACGGTTTTTATTACGACTTTGCCTCTGCGCACAGCTTTTCATCTGAGGATCTTGAGAAGATCGAAGTGAAGATGCAGGAGCTGGTCGCTGCAGACTTACCTGTGACCAGGCTTGTGCAAACGCGAGAAGCGGCCATCGAGCGTTTTCGCGACATGGGCGAGCACTTCAAGGTGCAGATTATCGAGGAGCTCCCAGCGGACGAGGAGATTTCGATTTATCAGCAGGGTGACTGGATGGATCTCTGCCGAGGTCCACATGTCCCAAGCACTGGGAAGCTGGGTGCATTTAAGCTGACTAAGGTGGCCGGTGCCTATTGGCGCGGAGATGCCAATAATCAGCAGTTGCAGCGCATTTATGGCACCGCGTGGTCGTCGCCCAAGGAGCTCAAGGCTTATTTGAATCGAATTGCCGAAGCGGAAAAGCGTGATCATCGCAAAATTGGTAAGAAGCTGGGCCTGTTTCACTTTAGCGACGATGCGCCTGGGTCTGTCTTTTGGCACCCCAAAGGATGGACGTTGTTTAGAGCGCTGCTTGACTATATGCGAGACCAACAAGACAGGGCGGGCTACGTTGAGGTCAATACGCCAGATGTAATGGATCGCAGCCTGTGGGAGACGTCAGGGCACTGGTTTAACTACCGAGAGAATATGTTCTCTACCCAGACTGAGGACGATCGTATTTTTGCCCTCAAACCGATGAATTGCCCTGGGTCGGTATCCATGTTCGCGCAAGGACTTAAAAGCTATCGCGATCTGCCGCTTCGAATGGCTGAATTTGGCAAAGTTCACCGATACGAGCCATCCGGTGCGCTTCATGGCTTGATGCGAGTTCGACATTTTACGCAGGACGATGCGCATATTTACTGCACCGAGCAACAGATGGAGCAAGAGTGCATAGACGTGGTCGCGCTGGTTCTCGATATTTACAAGGATTTTGGATTTGACGATGTTGTTATTAAGTTGTCGACCCGTCCAGAGAATCGTATTGGCAGCGACGCGGTGTGGGACAAGCTTGAAGGTGCTCTCAGCAACGCGCTCGATGTTATGGGTCTCGACTACGTTCTCTTTGAGGGTGAAGGCGCGTTTTATGGGCCGAAACTCGAGTTTGTGCTGCGCGATGCTATCGGTCGAGATTGGCAGTGTGGGACTTTGCAGGTAGACATGAACCTGCCGGAGCGGTTTGACATTACCTTTGTCGACGAGGATGGCAGCCGGGATAAACGCCCCGTGATGTTGCACCGAGCGCTGTTTGGTTCACTCGAACGTTTCATCGGTATTCTTATCGAGCACTTTGAGGGGAACTTCCCTGTTTGGCTCGCGCCTCAACAGGCCGTTGTGGTGAATATCACCGATAAGCAAAAAGACTATGCAGAAGAGGTTGCCGCTTCGTTGAAATCGCAAGGTTTTCGTGTGCTGACCGATCTGAGAAACGAGAAGGTAGGCTTTAAAATCAGAGAAGCCGAGTTGTCCAAGTTGCCGTTCGTCTTGGTCGTAGGTGAGAAAGAGCGCGAGAGTGGGGCTGTCGCGGTGCGTGGTCGACATGGGGCTGATCTAGGTGTCATGTCGGTTGCTGAGTTTGGTGCTCACCTGCAGGTTGAGGTTGAGAATAAGTCGGCAATCACTCACCAAGCATAAATGGCGTAAACCCGGGTACTAAACGGTGGCCTTATGCCTTGTTATCGAGGTCACTTCACTATAAAATCGCCGCCCTGTTTCGGGTGGTGACTGCACTTTTTTGTGTTAAAGAGCTGCGACACCGAAGCCCGCCATTGGAGAGAGCCAGTATTAAGACCGAGACCAAGAGCAAACGCGCTCTGACAAATGAACAAATTGAAGCGCCCATGCTGCGCTTAATCGATGCAGATGGTACCCAGGTTGGTATCGTTTCCAATGCGGAAGCGGTTGAAAAGGCTGATGCCGCAGGCATGGATCTGGTCATGATGGCAGAGGGTGAAACACCCGTCTGCAAAATCATGGACTACGGAAAGCATATTTTTGAGTCGAAGAAGCAAAAAGCGGCCCAGAAGAAGAAAGCTAAGCGAACGCAAATTAAAGAGATGAAATTTCGTCCGGGAACGGACGAAGGGGATTATCAGGTCAAGCTTCGTAACCTGGTTAGGTTCCTAGAAAACGGTGATAAAGCCAAAGTCACGTTGCGTTATCGCGGTCGTGAAATGGCTCACCAAGAGCTCGGTATGGAGATCCTCAAGCGTGTTGAGGCCGATCTTAGCGAGTTAGGTGCTGTGGAACAGTTTCCAAAAATGGAAGGTCGTCAGTTGACGATGGTGATAGCGCCCAAGAAACGAGGGTAGTGGCCCGTGAATGCCCTACGACTCGATTGATGAAATGCTCTGATGGGAGACCTTGCAGAGCCATAAGCAGGAGTATCTAAGATGCCAAAAGCCAAAATTCACAGTGGTGCCGCTAAGCGGTTCAAAAAAACAGCGAGTGGCTATAAGCGCAAGAGCGCTTACAAGAGCCACATCCTGACGAAAATGACGACTAAGCGTAAGCGTCAGCTTCGAGGCACATCAATGATTCACAAGTCCGACGTGGTACTCGTGGATCGTATGTTGCGCGCAAAGTAACCGTTAACTAGTTAGGAGATAAGATATGCCTCGCGTAAAACGTGGTGTCACGGCGCACCGTCGACACAAGAAAATTTTGAAGCAAGCAAAGGGTTATTATGGCGCACGCTCACGTGTGTTCCGAGTAGCCAAGCAAGCGGTAACGAAAGCAGGTCAATATGCATATCGCGATCGTCGTCAACGCAAGCGTCAGTTCCGTGCGCTCTGGATTACGCGTATTAACGCGCAGTCCCGTGCCAATGGTCTGACCTACAGCAAGTTTATAAATGGACTCAAGCGTGCTGACATTACACTCGATCGTCGAGTATTGGCCGACCTAGCGGTCCACGACAAGCCGGCATTCGCTGCCGTCGTTGAACGCGCTAGAACTGCACTCGCGGCGTAGCGGCGGCTAGGGCTGCCGACTGCAACACAGCAGAGCGATAATCGAAAGGAGGCTACGGCCTCCTTTTTTGAATGAGTGGAGCTTAGTTATTCATGGAAGCATTGGAGAACATCAAAGTTGAAGCCAGCGCCGCGATTGACGCTGCGCAGGACAGCAATGCTCTAGAGGAGTTACGTGTCAGCTTCTTGGGAAAGAAGGGCGCGCTTACTGCCTTGTTAAAGGGACTCGGACAGCTGTCGGCTGATGAGCGACCGAAAGCGGGCGCGGAAATCAATGCGGTAAAGCAACAGCTCAACGATCGTTTAAATGCGCGACGAGAGTCTCTTGAAGCCAACGCGCTGGCCACTCAGCTTGCTGCTGAGGCCATCGATGTCACTCTGCCGGGTCGTCGCGCTGAGTCGGGGGCGCTTCACCCTATCACTCGGACTATTCAGCGAATGGAAGTCTTCTTCGGGGCTATGGGGTTTGATGTCGTTGAGGGGCCGGAAATTGAAGACGACTATCATAATTTTGAGGCGCTCAACATTCCGGCCCACCACCCTGCCCGAGCGATGCACGACACGTTTTACGTTGATGATAGCCATGTCTTAAGAACTCACACCTCAGGCGTACAGGTCCGCACAATGGAGACCCAGGAGCCCCCGATTCGGATTATTTGTCCAGGGCGCGTCTATCGATGTGATTCCGATTTAACGCATTCGCCTATGTTTCATCAGGTTGAGGGACTGTTGATTGACAAGACATCCAACTTTGGCCATTTAAAGGGCCTGCTAGAGGATTTCCTACATGCGTTCTTTGAGCGGGATGATTTATCGGTTCGGCTGCGGCCCTCGTATTTCCCATTTACGGAGCCCTCGGCAGAGGTCGATATACAGTGTGTGAAGTGCTCGGGTGAAGGCTGCCGTGTCTGTAGTCATACGGGCTGGATCGAAGTGTTAGGCTGCGGCATGGTCAATCCAAAAGTCCTGCAAATGAGTGGTATAGATCCCGATGTGTACCGAGGTTTTGCCTTTGGCATGGGGGTAGAGCGTCTGTCTATGTTGCGTTATGGCATTGGTGATCTTCGGCTCAATTTTGATAACGATCTGCGCTTCCTTGCGCAGTTTATGTGAGTTAGCACCATGATTATTTCGGAGCAGTGGTTACGTACTTGGGTTAATCCAGACGTTTCTGTAGAGGTGCTCAGCCACAAGCTGACGATGATGGGTCTTGAGGTCGACAGCATCTCGCCAGCTGCAGAATCGTTTTCTGGAGTCGTAGTCGGCGAGATTATAAGTGCCGATCCGCACCCGGATGCCGACAAATTGCGAGTTTGTAACGTTAATATTGGTGACGAGACAGTTCAAATCGTTTGTGGCGCACCCAATGCGCGTGCGGGATTAGTAGCGCCTCTGGCTAAAGTAGGTGCGGTACTGCCCGGTGGCTTTAAGATTAAACAGGCAAAGCTTAGAGGTGTGGAGTCTCAAGGTATGCTGTGTGCGGCTGCTGAGCTGACCATTTCTGACGATAACGAAGGCTTGATGGAGTTGCCTTCAGATGCACCCATTGGCCTCGACATTCGCGAGTACTTAGCGCTTGATGATCAGCTCATTGAGCTTGGGCTGACACCTAATCGCGCCGATTGCTTGAGTGTTCGAGGTGTTGCCAGAGACCTTTCAGTGGCCTTCGATGAACGCCTTTGCGAGATCGAGACGCCCGCCGTTGATGCTGCTGTCACTGATGAGCTCCCTATTTCCGTCGAAGCAACTGCAAAGTGTCCTCGATACCTTGGCCGGGTGATCAAAAACGTAGATCTATCGCGGCCAACACCCCGCTACATGCGTGACCGATTGGAGCGAGCAGGTCTCCGCTCGATTGATGCCGCGGTTGATGTCACGAATTACGTATTACTTGAGCTGGGACAGCCGCTGCACGCTTTTGATTTAGACCAATTGACCGGCGGTATTGTTGTTCGTGATTGTCGAGAAGGGGAGGTGCTGACACTTCTCGATGGCACCGAGCAGGTATTGCAACAAGGCACATTAGTCATCGCCGATCATGAAAAGCCCTTGGCTATGGCGGGGATCATGGGCGGCAGTGGTAGTGGTGTGACTTCGACGACCTCGAATCTATTTTTGGAAAGTGCGTTTTTTGCACCGCAGTTGATGGCAGGTCGCGCTCGAGAATATGGTCTGCATACGGATGCATCGCATCGTTACGAGCGAGGTGTTGATTCTCAGTTGCAGCGGCAGGCCATGGAGCGTGCCACACAGTTGTTTCTTGATGTCGTCGGCGGAGAGCCGGGTCCAGTATCGGAGGTGCATTCCGAGTCTGACTTGCCGATTAATGAGGCGGTTTTACTTCGGGCGTCACAGATTGAAGCCGTCTTGGGCGTGCCGATTGAGTCGGCTGAAGTTGAGCGTATTCTCATTGGTCTTGGATTTTGGGTTGTAGGGCATGATCAGGGGTGGCTTTGTACAGCGCCCAGCTGGCGTTTTGATATGGGGCTTGAGGTTGACCTAATCGAAGAGATAGCCCGTGTCATTGGTTACGATGCCATTCCTGCACGGCGCATCGTCGGGGCGCTCAATCCGATACCCGTCCCTGAGACACGCCGTCTGATGAGACAGGCTAAAAACGAGTTGGTCGCTCGCGGTTATTTCGAGGCAGTGACATTTAGTTTCGTAGCGCCTGAGCTTCAAGCGAGCTTCGATCCGGATATCTCCCCTATAGCGCTGAAAAATCCAATATCGACTGATCTTGCAGTGATGCGAACGAGTTTGCTACCCGGCTTATTAAAGGCTGTTAGTCATAACGCCAGTCGCCAGCAGAGTCGCATACGTCTCTTCGAAACAGGGTTAATCTTTTTGCCAAGAGACAGTGGAACAGAGCAGATATCCATGCTTGGGGCAGTCGTATCGGGTCTCCGTGACGCAGAGGGCTGGTCGAGTGAGAAGGTAGCGGCTGATTTTTACGACCTGAAAGGCGCAGTGGAGGGACTGCTTGCTAATCTAGGTGACCGGTTGGCGTTTCAACCTGGTGTCTTCCCCGGTCTACACGATGGTCAATCGGCATCTATTAGTGTCGATGGGCAGGTGGTTGGTCGAATAGGAACGGTTCACCCTGCTGTGTGTAAGGCGATGGGACTACCAGGGAATACGGCTGTGGCTGAGCTATTGCAGTCCGCGGTGACCCAGGTCGCTATGCCTGCCTACGCGGATATTTCAAAATACCCAGAGACGCGACGTGATCTTGCACTCATTGTTGATGAATCGGTCCCCTCCGGTGATGTGCTGTCGGTCGTTGAAGACTCAGCGGGCCGTTTGCTGACCAAGCTTGATCTTTTTGACGTGTATCAAGGTCCAGGTCTGGAAGAGGGTACGAAAAGTCTCGCCATAGGTTTGACATTCCAAGATCAAAGTCGCACTCTCGATGAAACTGAAGTGTCGAGTGCGATCAACCAAGTACTTGATTCGTTGAGAGAAAAACTGGCTATCGAATTGCGAAGCTAAAAAGATTATGTCCGCATTAACCAAATCAGAAATGGCCGACAAGCTTTTTGAAGAGTTAGGCCTCAACAAGCGCGAAGCGAAAGAGCTGGTAGACCAGTTTTTTGAAGAGATTCGAATCTGTCTAGAGAATAACGAGCAAGTGAAACTCTCTGGCTTTGGTAATTTTGATCTTCGCGATAAAGGGACGCGTCCTGGCCGCAACCCCAAGACAGGGGAAGAGATCCCCATTTCGGCACGGCGTGTTGTCACCTTCAAACCCGGACAAAAGCTCAAAGCTCGGGTAGAGAAGATGCAGAACGATGCTTGAGCCAACGCACAACAACGAACTACCACCAATACCGGGCAAGCGCTACTTCACAATCGGAGAGGTGAGTGTTCTTTGTGCCGTAAAGCCGCATGTACTGAGATATTGGGAAGCTGAGTTTCCGCAATTAAAACCTGTAAAGCGGCGCGGAAACCGCCGTTATTATCAACGAGGTGATGTAGAGCTGGTGCGTGCTATACGAGGCCTGCTTTACGAGGAGGGCTACACTATTGGTGGAGCCCGCCAGCGCTTAACCAGCGAGGATGGGCCCAATACAGTAGAGGTCATGTCGGTG
Source organism: uncultured Alteromonadaceae bacterium (assembly GCA_913064725.1). Lineage (GTDB taxonomy): Bacteria > Pseudomonadota > Gammaproteobacteria > Pseudomonadales > Halieaceae > Luminiphilus. Next base: position 11,664 of record CAJYAI010000064.1, read on the forward strand.
ATTCGTGATAGTTTGAAGGATCTTGAGGCGGCGAAATCGCTCTTACAAGTTGACGACTGAGATTCCCTAACGGCTTGAATACCCGTATACTTCGCGACCTTCGGGGCGTAGCGCAGTCTGGTAGCGCACCACACTGGGGGTGTGGTGGTCGCAGGTTCAAATCCTGCCGTCCCGACCATCTTTTTTACCTTACCTAAGCCATTTACTTGTTGCACCACAGGTTATTGCGCGAGGTTCGCACATTCGCTGACTTCCCCCAAATCCCTTGATTTTCCATGGTTTTCTCGTAATTCTGTTACCCAAAAGTTAGCCAGAGAATGTCGCTTAAATAAAATGGATAAAGCTAACGACGGTTAATATGGAAACATTAACGCTTAATCCACCTGCAAAATAAGAAAACTACCGAACGGATACCCCCAGCTGTTATTTGCGCTCTGACCCCTCATCGCTGAGTCCCTCTATCATTAGCAGATACAGAGACAGAGACAGAGACGGAGACCAGAGGCGGCACAAGACCCCTTACGTATTCCACGTCTCCCAGAACTTATGCGAATGCTCGCTGCTGCAAGAATAAACCCCATTGGAGTCCTCTCGGGAGATGCGACGTGACTTCCTTAAATTGTCTTCCTACACTGCGTTAGACGTTGATAGGAAATACTCGAATCATGAACAAGCTAATGCTTTTTTGTCTCTTTATGTCGGCACCTCTATTTGCAGGTGAAGAATTGTCGCCACAGCGGATCGTTGAAAATTACTTTGAGTTTTTCAACAACGAAGATAGAGCATCACTTAATGCACTATCAGGAAACCCATTCGTCTTCGTCATAGGTGGTAACCCCACTGCATATCCCAACTATGGTGATGCGGTAGATTTTGATGGGGTAAAGGCGTCGGGTTGGTCTTACTCCCGAATTCATAAAAATGAATTGATTCATCAAGACGACATATCCGCAATGGTGGATATCAACTTCTCGCGTTACAACAACGGTGATGCGCCAATTTCCAACACAGATGTTGTCTATTTATTAGTAATGCGAGATGGCTCGTGGAAAGTGAAAGGTGGTTTTGTGGATGGTGATCTCACTCTA
>CAJYAI010000065.1 GCA_913064725.1 uncultured Alteromonadaceae bacterium
TAAACCTGACGTTGGGTCTTCGCTACACTGAAGAAGATAAGGATGTCGTTGCGATCACCGACGTGACCTACGATAGCGCCTCAAGGGCGGGAGCGGGTCTTAGCGGGGGCGGTATCGCGACCGCAGTCGATTACTCTGGCATCGGCCCCGGAATGAACCTTGGTGCCTTCATGGGACACAGCTTGCTTGGATCACTACTGGGACGTTATGAGACTGACTTTGACCAAAGTCGTTCTACCGATCAGTTACTGCCCGGCGTCGCCTTATCGTGGACACCCAACAGTGACAGTAGCTATTACCTCACCTATTCTGAAGGGTTCAAGAGTGGAGGCTTCAATGCAGCGATCGACCAAGACCCTGTATTCGCGAACGTAAATGGTCAGCGGACCGCTCTACGCGACCAGCCCGGTGTTGGCTTCGAGTTTGATGATGAGACCGGTTGGTCGATTGAGTTGGGCGGTAAGCACACTCTGCTCGACGGCGATATGACCCTAAACTGGAATTTGTTCACTAGCGAATATCAGGATCAGCAGGTTTCGACCTTCCAGGGAACTGGATTCGTGATCGCTAACGCTGGTAGCTCAACGTCCAATGGATTTGAGATGGATATGCAGTGGCAGATGTCTGATGAGTTCAAGCTCATCGCCGCACTCGGTCTGTTAGATTCTAGCTATGACAAGTTCGAGGGTGCTGCGTGTACTGCACTTCAGCAGAGCGCGGTTCAAGGACTAGGAGCCTTGACCTCAGCGTCTCCAGTGACTAGCGCAGATGGATGCCAGCAGCTGTTTGATCCTACTGGCGCACCCGCAGGTCAGGTCCAGGATATTAGCGGCGCTCAGCTGGGTTCCGATTACAGCGGCTCTATCATCCTTGAGTACACGACGCCCATTAGTCAGGACATGATGTGGTTCACACAGGTTGACGCCAACTTCACAGATGGTTACTTCATGACTGGCGACGTAGATTCGATCGATTATCAGGATGCATTCCAGCTCTACAACATTCGAGCAGGCATCAGGACTGACAATTGGATGGTTATGGCCTACGGCAGAAATATTGGTGATGAATTGTATGCGACGGGCGCAGCTGATCTTCCAGTGGCTCGCGGTTCGCACTTTATCTACTCAGGTACAACCGCCATTTACGGTCTCACTGTTGCCTACGAGTTCTAAAGACATGCGCTTCTAGTGCGAATGCTTTGCTATACCAAGAAACCGCTCTAACCGAGCGGTTTTTTTTGTCTATGCGATAAGCCAAGCCGACCATGCTGTCTCATATGCAAACCCCACCGGATCGTGTGCTGAGCAGGAACTCAGTAGCGCTGAGGAAGACCATCAAACTTCTGCTTACGCGCAGCAAATCCATCTCTGTCGACAGTAGGTTAGCCCTCAAATAGGGTCGTGCGATCTGTCGGGATAATGGAAGCATTGATTAACGAGCCCGCGTTGATGGCTGGAGACCTGTCCTGTACTCTCGATTCGGAAGGACAATAATGAATAAACGTACAGCAGGGCTGATAACTTGGTCGCCCAGGCCAGCACCCAGAAGCTGAGCCAGAGCGGTGAAGAGCGGCGTGCCCTACTCTGACAATAAGGACAGTTGATGAATAATCCGTTGGCTTTTTTAATCTCTAAAACGCGCTCGGTGATGAAGTGCTGCGCGCTGTTAAGCCTATACCTCAGCATAAGTGTGGTTGCCCAAGCCCAACCGGTTGATGCCCCAGCAGACCAACGCGCCAACCCCGCCGTCTTAGCTCACCAGAACACACTGGTTCCGGGTCTAAAGCGAATTGGGAACCGCGTTTACGGTGCAGAATTCATGGGCTACTCTAATTTTGGTTTCATCGAGGGCGATACGGGCATTATCGTCGTCGACGCGGGTTGGTTCCCAGCACCCACAGCGAATGCGGTCGCACTGTTGAGGGAGCACACCACAAAACCAATCATTGCTGTCATCTACACACATTTACACATGGATCACTACGGGGGAATACAGTCGATTCTGAGTAAGCAGGACAGTGATATTCCTGTCTATGGTCCAACGGATTGGCAAGCTACCGTGGCAATGAGTGAGAACGTAACCCAGAAGGCCACATTCAGACGCGCATTTATGCAAATGGGCATCCCCCTGGTCGAGGGACTCGATGGTACGGTGGGCAACGGCATCGGCCCCAGTCCAAGGCTCGAGGCAAATGACGCGCTGAGCTACCCTCCCACGATTGAAGTGTCAGAGGCGATGTCGCTGACAATCGACGGCGTGGCCTTGGACATATTCCCTGCCGAGGGCGATGTTCCCGAGCATCTATGGGTGTGGCTGCCCGATGATGAAGTTTTGTTTGTTGGCGACGCGCCACCGCATGGCGTTTTTCCAGCGGTTGAGACCGCGCGCTTTGAGATGGGGCGCGATCCGAACAAAATGATGGCATCGGTTCAGAAGGCCATAGATCTTAACCCCCAAGCCATCATTCCAGGCCACAGCCGTATCCTCGACCAACAGGCGGACATACGCGAGCTTATGTCACTGACGCGCGACACAATTCAGTTCCTAATCGACCAAGTCGATCGGTTCTATCTGTCTAATCGGTCAGTTGACGATCTGCTGAATACCATTGAGCTACCACCGGCCGTGGCCAACCACCCCCAACTGCAGCCTTATTACCATCGTTGGGAGTGGATGATGCAACAGCGGTTTGTGAAACGATCGGGGTTCATCGATGACTGGATGGACTACCTGTCCCACAACGCCTATGACGAGGCCGCGCGTCTCGTTCCCGCACTTGGAGGAAGGGATACGGTAATCGAGCTCGCAACGACCAACGTCACTTCTGACCCGCAGTGGGCGGCGCGTCTAGCGACCTACTTACTACTCACAAATCCGGATGACACTGAGGCGCGTCAGGTTAGGCAACAAGCATCCATACGGTTCGCGCAAGTCACAACCAGCACGAATCAACGCAACTATTTATTGGGACTGGTGGCCGAGGAAAGCGGCGACATCGACTTTGATCGCATGCTTCGCGGGCCGATTTCAGTGTCTCTCGCAAAATTAGACGATGCGGCACTCTTAGCTCGACTTCGAAGCCGCCTAATCGCTGAAAAAGCTGACGATGTGGACATGACCATTCGCTTAACGCTAGACGATAGTCAGGCTTATGACTTGCAGATTATTAATAATATATTGAGAGTGAGCTGGCCAGACAAAGAACGACCAATCACAGCCGCATGGACCACCAGTCGAGAAACGATCATAGCCGTCCTAACCAACCAACTATCTTTGGCGCAGGCGTTGTCCAATAATCGCATTGTGAGTAACGGCAGCCCACTGACAAGTCGGCGCTTCGCATCGTTATTTGAGTAATAAAAAAGCCGCAGTTAAGCGGCTTTTTCGTTTAACAACAGACGTTGGCGGCGACTTACTCGGCGTCGAGCTCTTCCACTTCGTCGTATACCTCAGGTGCCGGACGATCAACAAGCTCAACATACGCCATTGGCGCCTTATCACCGGTACGATACCCGCATTTCAAAATACGAATATAACCTCCGGGACGCTCTTGGTACCTAGGACCAAGCTCGGTAAATAGCTTACCCACTGCATCCTTAGACCGTGTGCGATCAAATGCCAACCTACGATTAGCAACGCTATCGTTCTTAGACAGCGTTATCAGCGGCTCCGCATAACCACGAAGTTCTTTTGCTTTAGCAACAGTTGTCTTGATCAGCTCGTGCTCGACCAATGACACTGTCATGTTTCGAAACATCGCTTTTCGGTGCGAGCTGTTCCGGTTAAGTTGTCGACCACTATGACGATGGCGCATGACGATTCCCTTTTACTGTCTGGCGTACTCTGAAGTAAGCCCTAAATCATCTATATAAATTAGAAGTCTTAAACGCTCAGCAGACGCTCGTCGTCTTTCAAGCTGGCCGGTGGCCAGTTCTCAAGACGCATGCCCAAAGACAACCCTCGCGAAGCGAGTACGTCCTTGATCTCTGTCAATGACTTCTTACCCAAGTTCGGAGTTTTAAGGAGCTCAACCTCGGTGCGTTGAACCAGATCTCCAATGTAATAAATATTCTCGGCCTTCAGACAATTCGCAGAGCGAACGGTCAGCTCAAGATCATCGACCGGACGAAGCAAGATCGGATCCACTTCATCTGCCGCCTCTGCCGCGGCAGCCTGTGTCTGACCCTCAAGATCAACAAACACAGCTAGCTGCTGCTGAAGAATCGTAGCCGCACGGCGAATCGCCTCTTCAGGGTCGATGGTACCGTTTGTTTCAAGATCGATGACAAGCTTATCTAAATCAGTACGTTGCTCTACCCGCGCTGAATCAACCACGTAGCTGACACGACGAACCGGAGAGAACGAGGCATCGAGGTGCAAGCGGCCAATTGATCGCGTCTCCTCGTCTTCGTTAAATCGCGAATCCGCCGGCGAATAACCTCGACCGCGCTGAACAACCACTCGAATCATCAGCGGCTGATCACCCGTCACTGTGCAGATGACGTGTTCCGGGTTGCGAATTTCAATATCGTGGTCAGTCTGTATATCACCGGCAGTAACGACACCAGCACCCGACGAAGTCAAAGTCAATTCAGCCTCGTCTTTACCGTTCATGACTAAGGCAATACCTTTCAGGTTCAGCAGGATCTCTATGACGTCTTCCTGCACACCCTCGATCGCCGAATACTCGTGAAGGACACCATCAATTTCGACCTCAGTGACAGCACAACCAGGCATCGATGAGAGAAGAATACGGCGCAGTGCATTGCCAAGCGTATGGCCAAAACCACGCTCTAGTGGCTCGAGCGTGACAAGTGCGCGCGTTTGTGACTTTTCGTCCACTTTAATAACGCGTGGCGTGAGAAACTCATTAACTGAATTTTGCATAATGTTTCCTGTTCAACAATTCGGTGTAGTTAGCTGTACGCAATTTAGCGCTACTTGGAGTACAGCTCGACGATCAGGTTCTCGTTGATATCACCCGGTAGATCCTGACGGTCTGGCTTGGACTTAAGGGTGCCCTCAAGCTTTTCACCATTGACCTCAATCCAAACGGGATCGAGTCGCTGTTCAGCTAGACCCATAGCGGACTGAATGCGAAGTTGCTTTTTAGCCTTCTCTCGCACCGCGACAACATCACCAGGTGCAACTTGATAAGACGGTATATTAACCACTCTACCGTTTACCAAAATCCCTTTGTGAGAGACGAGCTGACGTGCTTCAGAGCGAGTAGAACCGAAGCCCATCCGATACACCACATTGTCGAGACGGCTTTCCAAGAGCTGGAGCAGGTTCTCTCCTGTCGCGCCCTTCAGACGTGCCGCTTCCTTGTAGTAATTGCGGAACTGCTTCTCAAGCACACCGTAGATTCGACGTACTTTTTGCTTCTCACGCAACTGAACACCGTAGTCTGAGAGACGACCGCGGCGTGCGCCGTGCATTCCAGGCGCTGTTTCAGCTTTGCATTTGCTCTCAAGCGACCGTACGCCACTCTTGAGTTGAAGATCGGTGCCCTCGCGGCGCGAAAGCTTACATTTTGGTCCAATATAACGTGCCATGTATCTGTGTCCTCAGGCGGCGGCGTTAAACGCGGCGCTTCTTAGGTGGGCGACAACCATTGTGCGGAATAGGTGTCACGTCCGTAATGTTAGTGATTTTGTAACCACAGCCATTCAAAGCGCGAACAGCTGATTCACGACCTGGTCCTGGCCCCTTAACTTCAACATCAAGATTTTGTAGACCATATTCTCTCGCGGCTTCGCCTGCGCGCTCGGCAGCAACCTGCGCAGCAAACGGTGTCGACTTGCGCGATCCCCGGAAGCCTGACCCACCAGCGGTTGCCCAGCTGAGGGTATTGCCCTGACGATCGGTGATGGTGACGATGGTGTTATTAAATGACGCGTGTATATGCGCGACACCATCGACCACCTGTTTGGTGATCTTTCTCTTGGTTGTCTTTTTGGCTTGCTTTGCCATTTTCTATCCTATCTCTATATCAACGCTACAAATTAGGATGTAGCTACACGGGTGAAGAGTGCTGTAGCACCCCGTCGTTTACCTTCGAATGGGCTTTCGAGGACCTTTACGCGTTCGCGCGTTCGTCTTCGTACGTTGGCCACGAAGGGGTAGACTCTTACGGTGACGCAGACCGCGGTTGCAGCCCAAATCCAGCAAACGCTTAATGTTCATAGACACTTCCCGCCGAAGATCACCCTCGACAGTCAGATCCGATACAAGCCCTCGCAGCTGATCCAATTCCGCCTCAGAAAGCTCACCAATCTTCGTGCTTTCTGGGATATTCGACACTGCGCACAACCGCTTTGCCTGCGTTCGACCCACGCCAAAGATATATGTCAGCGAGATCACTGCATGCTTGTTATCAGGTATGTTTACACCGGCAATACGTGCCATTACCAATCTCCATTATTGAGCGACCCTCGCCGCACCACTTGGACTCCGCTGAACGCAGCCCTAAATTTTCACTCCGAAATTAACCTTGCCGCTGCTTGTGACGCGGATCGCTTGAACAGATCACTCGGACCACACGATTGCGACGAACAACTTTGCAGTTTCGACAAATTTTCTTGACCGAAGCTCGAACTTTCATTTCTCTCTCCCAAGACCTAGCGAACGCGACCGGCAGAGCCGATGCTGCTGAGGTTTGCTTTTTTCATCACACCCTCATACTGGTGTGACATTAAGTGGCTCTGAACCTGCGACATGAAATCCATGACGACTACGACAACGATCAGCATCGACGTTCCCCCGAGGTAAAAGGGGACGTTGAACATCACCACTAAAAACTGAGGTAGTAGACACACCAACGCAATATAGGCAGATCCAAATATAGTGAGTCGCGTTAACACACCATCGATATAGTTGGCGGTCTGCTTTCCCGGACGAATACCCGGGACAAAAGCGCCAGAGCGCTTTAAGTTGTCGGCAACTTCACTTGGGTTAAACATCAACGCGGTGTAGAAAAAACAGAAGAAGACGATAAACCCAGTAAACAAAATAATATTCAATGGTTGTCCCGGACCAATAGCAACAGCCAAATCCTGCAGCCAATCCGAGCTATCAGCGCTGCCAAACCACTGTGCAACCGAGGCGGGGAAAAGCAGAATAGAGCTGGCAAAAATGGCGGGAATCACGCCGGCCATATTGACCTTTAACGGCAAGTGCGACGCGGGCGCCTGATACATCTGACGACCCTGCTGACGCTTCGCATAGTTCACAGTAACCCTGCGCTGGCCACGTTCGATAAAGACCACAAGCGCGATCACGATAATCGCAAGCGCGAGCACCCCGAGCAGAATCAAAATATTCAGCTCACCCTGACGGGCTTGCTCCAACGACTGACCAATCGCCTGCGGTAGTCCCGCGACAATACCGGCAAAGATAAGCAATGAAATGCCGTTACCGATGCCCTTCTCGGTAATCTGCTCACCTAGCCACATCATAAAGACGGCTCCGGTAACGAGCGAGGTAATAGCGATCACATAAAAGCCAATGCTCGCATCATAGGTCAGCCCTTGATTAGCGAGGCCAACTGTCATACCCGTGCCCTGAACTAGGGCAAGTGCCACTGTGAGGTAGCGCGTCCATTGGCTGATCTTTTTACGACCCGACTCGCCTTCCTTTTTGATGGCGTCTAATTCCGGCGTCACCGCCGTCATCAACTGCATGATAATAGACGCCGAAATATAAGGGAGAATACCCAGCGCTAATATACTCATTCGCTCTAGGGCGCCGCCAGAAAAGACATTAGCCAGGCCTAGGATAGTCCCCTGGTTTTGATCAAACAGCGCAGACAACTGCGCAGGATCAATACCTGGAACGGGAATGTGTGTCCCAATCCGGTAGATCACCAAAGCAATAAGAACAAAACGCAGGCGCCGAAATAGCTCGCCCATGCCTGCATTGTTCGTTGATGGCATACCGTTAGCCATGCTTAGGCCTCGACGCTCCCGCCAGCAGCTTCAATAGCCTCGCGAGCGCCTTTGGTCACTGTTAAGCCCTTGACATTAATCGCCCTGGTAATCTCGCCTGACAGGAATACGCGCGCGCGCAACACATCGTCCTTGACGAGATCTGCCGCCTTAAGTGCCGCTAAGTCTGCCACATCGCCCTCTACACGATTGAGTTCGTGTAAACGGACTTGCGCCGTTGTTCGCCCGATGCGTGACGTGAAACCATACTTAGGCAACCGCTTCTGTAGCGGCATCTGTCCGCCTTCAAAACCGGCCCTGACTGTTCCGCCAGACCGTGCTTTCAAGCCTTTATGACCGCGTCCAGCTGTTTTGCCAACGCCTGATCCGATACCGCGTCCGACACGCTTTGCATCGCGCTTCGCGCCTGGTGCTGGGCTTAAAGAATTCAAACGGAGTTCGTCACCCATTACACCTGCTCCTCAATTCGTACCAGGTAGTTAACCTTGTTAATCATTCCACGTACTGACGGTGTATCTTCCACCTCAACAGTGTGGCCAATGCGACGCAGACCTAAGCCGCGGACACAGGCTATGTGCTTCTTGAGGCGACCGTTGGTGCTCTTCAACAGCGTCACTTTGATCATTTCCTTGCTCATCACCTAGTTCCTCTTAGCTGAAGATTTCTTCAACTGACTTCCCACGCTTGGCAGCGACATCCTCGGGCGAGACCATGTCGCGCAGGCCGTTGTAGGTTGCGCGAACCACATTCGCTGGATTCGTCGAGCCGTAGCACTTCGCCAAAACATTCTGTACGCCAGCGATTTCCAACACCGAGCGCATCGCGCCTCCGGCAATCACACCCGTACCTTCAGACGCTGGCTGCATGTAGACCTTCGACGCACCGTGACGCGCCTTAACGGGATACTGCAACGTTCCGTTTACGAGCTCGACTGAAATCATGTTTCGACGAGCCGCTTCCATGGCCTTCTGAATCGCAACCGGCACTTCCCGCGCCTTACCACGACCAAATCCAACTTTACCTTTGCCATCACCTACGACAGTCAGCGCGGTAAAGCTCATGATCCGCCCACCTTTTACTGTCTTGGCAACGCGGTTAACCTGCACCAGCTTCTCCTGAAGGTCACCCTCTGAACGCTGATCGCCTTGTCTCTTATCGTTTGCCATGGCTTAAAACTCCAATCCGCCTTCGCGTGCTGCATCAGCAAGCGCTTTTACTCGTCCGTGATACTTGTAACCCGAACGATCAAATGCCACCTCGGTTACGCCTGCGGCTTTTGCCCGCTCTGCAACCAATTTCCCGACAGCCGCGGCCGCCTCGATATTACCTGTAGCGCCACTGCGAAGGTCCTTATCGAGAGTGGAGGCCTGAGCCAACACCTGATTACCTTCGCCATTTATAATTTGCGCATAAATGTGCCGCGGTGTGCGATTAACCGTGAGGCGTACAGCACCGGCAGTGCGCATACGAACACGTGATTTACGTGCGCGGCGCAAACGCGCCTGAGTCTTGTCATTCATCGCTCTACCCGTTACTTCTTCTTGGCTTCCTTACGCCGGACGTACTCGTCGGCGTAGCGGATACCCTTACCCTTGTATGGCTCTGGCGGACGGAAGCTGCGGATCTCCGCCGCTGCCTGGCCAACAGCCTGCTTGTCTGTACCTTTGATCACTATCTCAGTCTGAGTCGGCGTCTCTGCAGACAGCCCCTCAGGCAGCTCGTAATCAACGGGGTGCGATAGTCCTAGGCTTAAATTAACTACATTACCCGTTGCTTTGGCGCGATAACCCACGCCGTTGAGCACCAACTTCTTTTCCCAGCCACTGGTGACACCGACCACCAAGTTATTGAGCAAGGCGCGTGTGGTACCCGCCATGGCTCGATTGGTATCGTAGTCATAGGTGATCTGCGCAGTATCGTCAGAAACATCGACTCCAATACCGTCCACCAATGTCATTTCTAATGTCCCTTTACCACCCTTAACTGAGACGTTGCTGCCATTGATAATGACTTCAACACCCTTGGGGAGGGTGACGGGGTTATTCGCTACTCGTGACATGAATCGCTGCTCCCGCTATCACTTAAAATACTGTGCACAGGACTTCACCACCGACGCCATGCGCCTTGGCAGCTCGGTCCGTCATCACGCCCTTCGATGTAGAGACAATCGCCACACCCAGACCGCCACGAACACTTGGCATACCATCCTTGTTCGCATAGCGACGCAAAGATGGCTTGCTGAACCGCTCGATTTCAGCGATTACGGGCTTACCGTTGTAGTACTTGAGCTCGATGCTGAGGCGGGGCTTACCCTCTCCCGCGACAACGTGGTGTCCTGCGATATAACCTTCGTTTTCGAGGACCTGCGCTACCGCCGCTTTTAACTTTGATCCAGGCATGTCGACGAACTTCTTACCCGCCATCTGCGCATTGCGCACGCGAGTCAACATGTCACTGATGGGATCTTGCATACTCATAGTCGTTCGTCTCCGTTACCAGCTTGACTTAACCAAGCCCGGTACATCACCGCGCATGGCGGCTTCTCTCAGCTTGTTTCTGCACAAACCAAACTTTCGGTATACGCCGTGTGGACGGCCGGTAATTTGGCAACGACGCCGCTGACGCACGGGACTTGCGTTCCGTGGCAGCTTCTGGAGTGCTACTTGAGCCTCCCATCGCGCCTCATCTGTTGCGTTCACGTCCGCGATAGTCTCTTTCAACTTAGCTCGCTTCGTCGCGTACTTAGCAACGGTACGTGTCCGCTTGTCCTCTCTGGCCACCATCGATTTCTTAGCCATAACTCTGCCTCAGCCCTTAAATGGGAAGTTGAAGGCGGTCAAAAGTGCGCGCCCCTGTTCGTCGTTCTTTGCCGAGGTCGTGATGACAATATCCATGCCGCGCAACTTGTCGACCTGATCGTAATCAATCTCGGGAAAAATAATCTGCTCGGTAATGCCCATAGCAAAGTTGCCACGACCATCGAACTGCTTACCGCTTACACCGCGGAAATCTCGAATTCGCGGAATCGCAATAGCAATCAGACGATCCAGAAACTCGTACATACGCTCATCACGCAGCGTCACCTTGCAGCCAATCGGCCAGCCGTCGCGAATCTTAAACCCCGCAATAGACTTTCTTGACTTGGTGACTACCGGCTTCTGTCCCGCAATTTTCTGCATATCAGACACTGCGTTCTCGAGAACCTTTTTATCGCCTACCGCTTCACCAACACCCATATTGAGTGTGATCTTGGTGACACGAGGCACTTCCATCACATTAGCCAGGCCTAACTCGTCTTTGAGCTTAGGCGCGATCTCGCTGCGATATCTTTCTTTAAGCGTTGCCATTATTAGCTACCTCAAAAGTCTTCGGTTACGCGTCAATTGCGTCGCCGGTGGACTTGTAAATTCGAACTTTTTTGCCGTCTTCAACCTTGTAGCCAACTCGATCACCGCGACCAGCTTCCGCGTTGTAAATGGCTACATTTGAAATCTGAATTGGTGCTTCCTTCTCAATGATCCCGCCGGCAACACCCGCCTGTGGATTTGGCTTGGTGTGCTTCTTGATCATGTTGATGCCCGACACAATCAGCTTCCCCGTGTCTAACACCTGGCGCACAGTACCGCGCTTACCTTTATCGCGGCCCGCAATTACGATGACTTCGTCTTCGCGTTTAATCTTTGCCATTACCTTCTCTCCTAAACCCGGCCGCTCAGATGACTTCTGGCGCCAGTGAGATGATCTTCATAAACTTCTCGCCGCGCAGCTCTCGGGTCACAGGACCAAAAATACGTGTGCCGATCGGTGCATCCGAGTTGTTCAACAATACCGCCGCATTCTCATCAAATTTGATCAGAGAGCCGTCAGGTCGACGCACGCCCTTGCGAGTTCGCACAACCACTGCACGCATCACCTGACCCTTCTTGACCTTGCCGCGGGGGATCGCCTCTTTCACAGTCACTTTGATAATGTCGCCGACGCGTGCGTAGCGACGCTTTGAGCCACCCAACACCTTGATACACATCACTCGGCGTGCACCGCTGTTGTCTGCAACTTCTAAATACGATTCAGTCTGAATCATTTCCCCACC